>NZ_MUGV01000015.1:0-346223 GCF_002217275.1 Flavobacterium frigidimaris | reverse complement strand
GTAACATCAGAGCTTGATGCCGCGCAACTTCCATTGCCTGCAACGGTATATTTTATAGTAACTGTTGTATCAGTTGTTACATCTGCCGGGGTATAAACAGAGCCCGCGATAGTTCCGCCTCCAGATTCAACACTCCAAGTTCCACCTGCCGGTGTAGCCGAAAGGGTTTTCGTTGCTGTCTCACAGATTGCCGTGGTAGTAGTTGTATTGCTCGCCGTTCCCGCAAAAGGATNNNNCCTCCAGATTCAACACTCCAAGTTCCGCCTGCCGGTGTAGCCGAAAGGGTTTTGGTTGTCGCTTCGCAGATTGTTGCTGTACTTGTTGTATTATTTGCCGTTCCTGGAAATGGAGTCACTGTCACACTTCCCGTAATCGAAGCTTCAGAACAAGGAGATGTATGCCCAACAGTTGCAATAGTATAAGTCCCACTTGCCGTTGGCGTTCCTGAAATAGTAACAGTTTTTGCATTAAGATCAACATTTGCTACTAATCCATTTGGTAAATTTGATGCTGTAGCATTGTTTGCGCTTCCTCCAAAAGTATAAACGGCATTTGGAATTGCTGCTCCTCCACAAACTGAAGGGTTTTGTGTGCCGCTAGTAAAAACAATTGTAGAAGCATTATTAATAACTGCTGCAACGGCAACTCTAGATGCTGTCGAACAACCCGTAGAAGTTATAGTTGCTCCTACATAATAAGTCGTAGTAGTTGATAAATTTGGCGTAGTGAAACTCTCTCCTGATGCTAATGATGTAGTTGTTGTTGAATCGGCATACCAATAAACAGTTGCTCCAGTTGAAGCTACGGCATTTAATGTTAAAGTCCCAGCTCCACATCTCGAACTTTCTATTGCTGAAATTGTTGGCACAATATTTATTGTTGCACGAACTTCAGTTCTGCTTAACGTAGTACAACCATTATTAGTTGCTTCTACATAATAAGAAGTTGATGCTGATAAACTTGGTGTAATAAAAGTAGTTCCTGTTCCTAATGATGGTCCACCAGATGAAGCAGCGTACCAATTAATTGTTCCTCCTGATGCTGTGGCACCTAAAGTTACCGTTCCTTCTCCACATCTTGATGCTGGTGTACTTCCTGTGATTGCAGGTATTTCTTTAATTACGAAATCAACAGCCGCTCTACAACTAGAACCGGAACATGCAACATAGTAAGTCTTTGTTCCAGCTGTGTTTGTATTAGATAATCCTGAATTAGCAACTAATACTGGATTAAAATTAGCCCCTGTATAAATTGCCGACCCACCGGAAGAAGCTGTAAACCACTCTATTGTTCCTGCACATGTAGAAGTAACTGTTAATGTACCGGTTCCACCCTGACAAATAGAAACTCCATTTGCTGTCGGTGCTCCTGTCACTGAATTAATAGTAATACTAGAGGTAGGAAGTGAAGTACATCCTTGTGCATTAGTTGTTACCACATAACTATTTGGTACTAATCCTGAAAAAACACCTGTTGAATTTGTAACTGGTGTTGTTACTGGATTTGATCCTCTTATTGTATAAGATATACCAGTTCCATTAGCAGGAGTATTTACTGTAATAGTTCCTGTTGGCGTAGAACAACTTGATTGTGTAGTAGTAGTTGTCGGTATTGACGGCAAAGCTAAAATAGTTATATCATCTGCTGTTGTACTAGTCCCATTAAAATTAGCTCCAGGAACATTTGATTGACTAGCACCTTCATAAGTTTTATTTGCACTTCCATAGCCATCCAAATATGCCGTAATTGTTCTGGATGCATGTGTAGCTGTACGTGTCGGATCAAGATACAAAGCCTGAGCATTTGAACTATGGGGACCAGCTGTCATAGACGCTGCTACTTTTCCAACTAAGGTTATTGTAACAACTCCATTTTTCGCAATATTAAAACCTCCGAATACTGGATTATTAGCTGTACCTGCAGCAGAATTAGCTAAAGCTCCTGACGGCCCTGAGGCATCAGCAGAGTATGTAGCAGAAGCTGAATCAAATTCCATACCTATTGGAAATTTAAAATCTAAAACAACTCCGGCAGCATTTCCTGCACCTGTATTATTTATTTTAATCTCATATGAGACTTTTTCATTTATTGAATTACAAACTGAAGTTGTTGTTAACGTTTTTACTTTAGTTTCCAAACTAGGAAAACAATTTGCATTAACTTGTAAATTTGGTGGTATATCATTTACTGTAAAACTAGACACATATCCTACTTTTCCGTCTTGAGCTCCATGGTTATTTCCGTTACCCGCGTTCGATTTACCAGCTAAACCACCAAGAACACTAGAAGTTATAGTTACTGATGCCGAAAGATTATGGCTAATAATTCCACCACCACCACCACCACCAGGTCCGTGTTCATTATTGTTGTCATTCTCTGTATTTCCTCCTGCTCCTCCGTTGGCCTCTATTCGAATGTTTGCAGTACTATTATTCGAAACATTTAATAAAACCGTTCCTCCGGCTCCTCCTCCTCCAGCTCCATCTGGCGAACCTGAATAAGTTCCCGGAGCTCCTTTTCCTCCATTTGCATAAATAGTACCATTTCCTAAAACATTTCCAGCATTTATAAGAATAATTGCTCCTCCAACACCACCTTTTACACCAGTAGAAGCATCATTGGCATCACCGGCACCTCCACCGCCTCCCATTATAAGTCGGGGAAATGGAGTACTAGTAAGATAAGATCGAAAACCAGGTCTTCCTCCTCCAGTAAGATTATTGGAGAACAAATCTCCACCGCCACCTTGCCATCCGGCACCACCAACACCACCAAATCCGCCATTTCCACCACCACCACCACCGGTGTTGTGGTCATTACCTCCACCTCCGGCATTAGCAGGGGCTCCTCTTCCTGAAGATCCTCCCGGCAGTCCCTCAACCAGATTAACTACCTGATTAAAACCATCCCACATATATTTAGGTGTTCCAGCTATTCCTTCTCCTTTTCCAGAAATATTTGTTAAACTTGATTCCCCAACATAAGTCGTCGAATTATTAACGCCCGAGCCTGCTCTGGGGCTATATCCTCCTCGAAATCCCCTAGCACTTCCATCAATAGTGTATCCTGCAAAGTTGAATGTACCCGAAACGTTAAAAGCAATAACACCACCTGCTATACCATTAAAAGGTGGCGTGGTGATATTAGATGTAAGCGTTAAATTAGAATATTGAGGTACTCTGATAATTTGAAATGTTCTTTTTCCTCTATTATTAGATGCATCGGCATTGTAAAAACTATTTCGCACACCATTATTTGTTCCAGTACCCTTAAAGGTCAAATTTCCACCTGTTAGTGGAACATTGTTCGTAGCAATTACATATTCAAAAATACCGGTATTTCCTAAAAGGGAAAATCCCGTACCTCCTGAATTATCAGGGCCACTATTTGGAGTTCCCGAACCGTAATTTGTCGTATTTGTATAGTCGATTGTAGCATCCTGCATTTGGATAATCAAAATCAAATCTCCTGCCGAGATTGGAATTGTTCCAAAATTGTTTCCGTATTGATCAGTTGCAGGCACACCTGATAGTACAACCGATGTGGTTCCTGCATTCAGTGTTATGTTAGCTCCTGCAGGATAGTAAGTATTTACAGAATTTGATACCGCTGCCGGTCCATCAACTCCTGGCGTACCGCAAATTTGAGCAAACAAAGATGAGTTTATTAATAAAAGTGCTGAAACAATAAAAAATAACTTAACTGAATTAAGTTTTCTAAAAGTAAAGTTACGCATACGCAAATGAGATTTGAGGAGTACAAATAGTGTCAACTAAAGAACCAATATTGGTTTTCAGGATATAGGAGAGATACGAAAAACTATGAGGAGTGGATTTTAAATTAAAAGAAAATCTGAAGTACGATTTTATTTTCAATTCAAAAAATGATTGAACCATTTGAACAATTGGTTCAAGACCTAAAAATAGTCTCATAATTTATAGTAGTTTTGGTGCGGCGAAAATAGATAAACCATTAATAACTAGCTATATTAGTCGACAAACTACATATAAAACCGGTGAATTACACTTATTTTCAGTTAAATGCAACTGCGAATATTCAAAAACTTATATATTCATCAACAAAAACATTAAAATTTCTTAATTTTATATCAATCAATCGCTTTTGTATCAAATTACCTGACAAAATCGCAAAAAATCTTACAAAATTGAATTCTAAAAAAACAAGATTTCTTTTTAACATTTGTTTACTTTTTCTTCACGATATATTAAATCATATTCTTGCCTCAAGTAATTTTTTTTGGTTAGGTATTAAATTCGTTTTTTACAAATAAGAAAAATATCACTAGAAGATGTTTTTATCATCTCCATTTCGTTATTTAAAAAATACAGCATCATACTACAGGAAAAAATTACTGATTATCAAATACTTAAACTCGACTTAAAAAATACTTTTCATTTAAAATAAAACTAAAAATAGTTTTACTTTCAAAATTCACAAACAGCATATACATTTCTATAAGTAAGAGAAATAATACCTTAATTAGCAGCTATTTAAAACAAAATTACTGCTTGTCAATAAAACAAACCATGAGCAAATTTACCGTTCGTCGATAAAAAATATCGACAAAGTACACATGCTGTATTTCATTTCTTACATCACAAAAAAGACACATCTATTAAATTGCAAAAGAGCTTCTTACAAAAAATGTGTCTTTCTTTCAAAGTCCAGATAAAATATCCAGATCTAAATTTTGGAAGTAAATTATTAGTTCATAAAAAGAAAAAAGTCCAGATTTAACATTGAACCTGTTTTCTATTTTAAAAAATTAATATTTCGTTTCAAACCATCAAATTTGGTTCGTTTAATTGGAGAATTTTTAAAAACTTTTTTGAAAGTTTCATCCGTTATTTCAATCCAATCCTTCTTTGAAAAAGAAAGCAATTCAGGATTAGGATTAAATAATGGCTCGGAATGTGGTTTTGAAAAACGATTCCAGGGACAAACATCTTGACAAGTATCACAACCAAACATCCACTCATCAAATTTTCCTTTCATCTCGTAAGGGATATTCTCTTTTAGCTCAATGGTATAATAGGAAATACATTTGCTCCCATCAACAACATACGGAGCAACAATTGCCTGGGTTGGACAAGCATCGATACACGCAGTACAAGAACCGCAATGATCTGTAGTAGCATGATCATATTCTAAATCTAAATCAAGGATAAGTTCTGCAATAAAATAAAACGAACCTACTTTTTGAGTTAATAGGTT
This sequence comes from Flavobacterium frigidimaris, assembly GCF_002217275.1. Lineage (NCBI taxonomy): Bacteria > Pseudomonadati > Bacteroidota > Flavobacteriia > Flavobacteriales > Flavobacteriaceae > Flavobacterium > Flavobacterium frigidimaris. The sequence continues at coordinate 340,988 of NZ_MUGV01000015.1, read as the reverse complement.
GCTATTTTTACCAATCCAGCCCAATCCACTTTTAGCAGCCCAAGCTTTATCTAATACAGGAGCCGAATCAACAAAAGCCCGACCCGAAACATCTCCAATATTTTCCTGAATCGAATAAAGAAATTCTTTTAATTTTTCCTTGATGACGAAATGGTAATCTTGTCCATAAGCATATTTAGAAATCTTGAAACTTTCATGATTCTGAGATTGTTCAGGATAATAATTAAGTAAAAATGAAACTACGCTTTTTGCATCATCAACTAGTAATGTTGGATTTAATCGTTTATCAAAATGGTTTTCCATATACGCCATTTGTCCATTTTGATTGTTTTTCAACCAATTTTCAAGTCGAGGTGCTTCTTGCTCAAGAAATCCTGCTTTAGATATACCACAAGAAAGAAAACCAAGTCGTTTTGCTTCAGCTTTTATAAATTTCGAATATGTCTCTTTTGAATTGATCGTCATCTTTTAGAGAATATAACTTCTACTCCCACAGGTTTCAACGTTATTAGCGGATTAAATTTTATATCCGAAGTAACAGATTCAATAGTGTATTTTTTTACAATATGAGAAATGGTCAAACACATTTCATAAATAGCAAATCCAGCTCCAATACACATTCTTGGTCCAGCGCCAAATGGATAAAAGTATTGAATGGATTGCTTTTTTTGCTCTCCAAGAAATCGCTCAGGATTAAATTCTTCAGGATTTTCCCAATACTTAGGATTTCGGTGAAGTTCATAAAAGGAAACCCCAATAAGTGTTCCTTTTTTTATATTATAATCCCCAATTATATCGTCTTCAACATTTTGCCTATCGGTAATCCAAGCTGGAGGATATAAACGCATGGATTCATTTAAAACCGCATTTGTATAGGGCATCTTTTGAAGTTGTTCTGCGATATCATTTGTTTGCAGCTCAACCTCTGTAACTTCTTTAAATATTTTTTCCTGCACTTCAGGATTTTTTCCTAAAAGATAAAGTGTAAAAGTCAATGCATTTGCAGTCGTTTCATGACCGGCTATAAACAGAATTTTTATTTCATCAACTAATTGACTAACTGACATTCCTTCTCCAGTATCATCATACCGGGTTTCTAAAAGCATATTGAGCAAATCATTAATTTCTTCTTTGGAAGCTACCCTTTTATCAATAATCTCTTTAATAATTCTATTATTTTCTTCGGCTAATTCCAAATGTTTTTTCACTTGTCCGCTTAAGGAAAACCACCAGGCTTTATGCGGAAGCCGAATCTCTTTAATTAAAAAATTCTGAACTTCTTCGATAATAAATTTTATCCGATTCAGTTTCTCTTCTGATATTGAAAGCTGAAATAGAGATTTAGCCACAACATTAAAGGCCAACTGACTCATTACAGGAAAAAGAGCAATCGATTTTTCTTCTACTATACCTTCAAGTTCCAAAGCAATAGTTTGATTCATATTTTCAACCAGCTGATTCATTTTTTGCTTATGAAACGCAGGCTGAATTAATCTTCTTTGCTTCAGCCAAAAATCTCCATCAACAGTTAGAAGTCCTTTCCCTAAATATTTAGAAAGATATACGGATTGAAATTTAGATTTATGATAATTCTTTTGCTTCTTTTGTAAAATATATTGAGCAATCTCATTATCTCGGGACAAAATTATATACTTAGAAGGACCAATTTTAAGAGAAAAAGAATCTCCGAATTTATCAAAATACCTTTTATGAAACGGAATCGGATTCTTGCGTACTCCTTCCGCATCCAGAAAAAATCTCAATATTGAGAGTCTGCGTGGATAATTATATTTTCTGTTTTCAGACATTTTGATAGAATTAAAAATAACCCGTACTCAATATTACTACTATTTTCTAAGTTTACGAAAATTACTTATTATGATTTGTGATCCAGTTTGTAATATCGGTTATATTCTGCGCTTCCGTATCAGGAGTATTCATTCCTACATCATGACCTTTACCTTCTCTAATTAGTAGTTTTGTTTCCACATCTTTGCTTTTTAATTCTGAATAAAGATTTTTAGATTGACTCACATTTACCAAAGCATCAGCATCACCGTGTATTAATAATGTTGGTACATTTGAAATAGTATCGAAAGGGCTTATTGCAATAAATGCAGGATTTTTTGCATTCAAGTTTAACTTGGCACCAGCTAATTTTTCGATAATACTCAAATTACCATTTTTTATAATAAATTCCAATGTTTCAGGAGAATCTAATCTTGACGGTGCGCAAAGTGCCGTTATTGACTTCATGTTTTTCTTGGTATAACCATACAATAAAGCTAAATGCGCTCCTGCACTAATTCCAACAATATGGTATCCTTTTTTAGCATAACCGTATTTATTAGCAACATCAGAAACATAATTGACTGCTGATTCGATATCTGCTAATAAATCCTTGGCAGAAATAGTATCACCAACATAACGATAATCCACATTGGCAACAACAAACCCTCTATTACAGATATCCTGAGCATGTTTGCTAGTATACTCAAGTCCCCCCATGGACCAGGCTCCTCCATGGAGAAGTATAACAACAGGCAAATCTTTTAAATTTCCGCTAGGAATATATAAATCTACAGTCTGTTGAGGAGCTTTTCCATACGCGAGATGTGGAAAATTCCTGGTTTGACCAAAAGAGATTAAACAACTAAACAGTAAAAATAAAACGAAATTCCTCATGGCATGTTTTTAAAATAATCCACCTTGAATATTGGTATTAATTTTTCCCAGATGTTTATAAGCTTTATCTGTAACTTCCCTTCCTCTTGGAGTTCGCATAATAAATCCTTCCTGAATCAAGAAAGGTTCATAAACTTCTTCTATAGTTTCGCTACTTTCAGATACAGCTGTAGCCAAAGTTGACAGCCCAACAGGTCCGCCCTTAAATTTATTAATGATAGTCAACAAAATTTTATTATCCATTTCGTCAAGACCATGTGCATCAACATTAAGTGCCTTTAATGCATAACGAGCAATTTCCAGATCGATAGTTCCGTTTCCTTTTATTTGTGCAAAATCTCGTACGCGTCGTAACAATGCATTAGCGATACGAGGTGTTCCACGGCTTCGACCAGCAATTTCGATAGCAGCATCTAATGAGATTGGCATTTTAAGTATAGAAGAACTTCTCTCGACAATAGTTGTCAAAAGTTCCGTAGTATAATATTGTAATCGTGATGAGATTCCAAAACGTGCACGCATAGGCGCCGTTAATAATCCTGAACGTGTTGTTGCTCCAATTAAAGTAAAAGGATTCAAATTGATCTGTACCGTTCTGGCATTTGGCCCTGATTCGATCATGATATCAATTTTAAAATCCTCCATTGCCGAATATAAATACTCTTCAACAATTGGACTCAAACGATGAATTTCATCAATGAATAAAACATCTCTCTCATCAAGATTTGTTAGTAAACCAGCTAAATCACCAGGTTTGTCTAATACAGGACCAGAGGTAATTTTAATTCCAACTTCAAGTTCATTCGCTAAGATATTGGCCAGGGTAGTTTTCCCTAATCCGGGAGGCCCATGAAAAAGTGTATGATCAAGAGCTTCACCACGTTGATTGGCAGCTGCAACAAAAACTTTTAAGTTCTCTAAAACTTGATCTTGTCCGGCAAAATCATCAAATGATAACGGACGTAATCTTTTTTCAAGATCTAATTCTTCTGGGTTATACCCATTTGTAGTGGGATCTAGGTTCTCATTCATTTTACAAAGATAGACAAAGTAATCAGTTTGTAAAATACTTAAATTCCAAATAATATTCCGGAATAACGGGATTAAATTTTAATATCTTAAATTCCCAATATTTAATATTATTACATTTCTGTAACTATAATTTACGGCCAAACCCTAACTATAATAAAACAAAAAGAGACCATCTTTTCAGATGGTCTCTTTTAAATATTTTTAGTGGTGTAAAACTTCTTCACCTTCTTTCATCGGTACATTTTGCGGTACAAAATCTACATCGTGATTTGGGTTACTGTAGTCATACGGCCAACGGTATACATGAGGAATTTCACCTGGCCAGTTGCCGTGGATATGTTCTACTGGAGTAGTCCACTCTAATGTTGTAGATCTCCATGGATTCTGAACTGCTTTCTTACCATAGAAAATACTACTAAAGAAGTTGTACAAGAATACTAATTGGAACGCACCTCCTACAAGAGCAAATGTTGTAATTAAAACATTCACATTTTGCAAATCATCAAATAATGGGAAGTTTGTATTTGTATAATAACGTCTTGGTAAACCAGCTAATCCAATAAAGTGCATTGGAAAGAATACTCCATAAGCACAAACTGCAGTTACCCAAAAGTGTATATAACCTAAATTTTTATTTAACATTCTTCCATACATTTTAGGAAACCAGTGGTAGATACCAGCAAACATTCCATAAAGTGCAGAGATACCCATTACTAAGTGAAAGTGAGCAATTACAAAGTATGTATCATGAACATTAATATCCAAAGTACTATCTCCTAAAATGATTCCAGTTAAACCTCCAGTAATGAAAGTAGAAACCATTCCAATAGAAAACAACATTGCAGGGTTAAATTGTAAATTACCTTTCCATAAAGTTGTAATCCAGTTAAAAGCTTTTACAGCAGATGGAATTGCAATCAATAAGGTTGTAAAAGTAAATACTGATCCCAAGAAAGGATTCATACCTGAAATAAACATATGGTGACCCCAAACAATTGTAGATAAGAATGCAATTGCAAGAACTGACATAATCATCGCTCTGTATCCAAAAATTGGTTTACGAGAGTTCGTAGCCATAATTTCAGAAACAAGTCCCATTGCTGGTAAAATTACAATATAAACTTCAGGGTGTCCTAAAAACCAGAACAAGTGTTCAAATAATACTGGAGAACCACCTTGATAATGTAAAACCTCTCCTGCAATATAAATATCTGATAAGAAGAATGAAGTACCAAAACTTCTATCAAAAATTAATAATAAAGCAGCTGATAACAATACTGGGAAAGAGATCACACCAATGATAGCTGTTACGAAAAAAGTCCAGATTGTAAGTGGAAGTCTGGTCATAGACATTCCTTTAGTTCTTAAGTTGATAACAGTAACAATGTAATTTAAAGATCCCATCAAAGAAGACGCGATAAAGATAGCCATCGAAACTAACCATAAAGTCATACCTGTTCCAGAACCTGGAATCGCTTGTGGTAAAGCACTTAATGGAGGATAAATTGTCCAACCTGCAGAAGCTGGTCCAGCTTCAACAAATAAAGAAGATAACATAATTACAGCAGATAAGAAAAATAACCAGTATGAAATCATGTTCATGAATCCAGAAGCCATATCTCTTGCTCCAATTTGAAGTGGAATAAGTAAGTTACTAAAAGTACCACTTAAACCAGCCGTCAGTACAAAGAATACCATGATGGTACCGTGAATTGTAACTAAGGCCAAATAAATATCATTAGCCATTACACCATCAGGTGCGAATTTATCTCCTAATAAAACATTAAAGATTTTGAAAGACTCTTCTGGCCATGCTAATTGCATTCTGAAAAGCAAAGACATTGCAATACCAATAATTCCCATGATAATACCGGTAATTAAGTATTGCTTAGCAATCATTTTGTGATCAATACTAAATATATACTTAGTAATGAACGTGTCTTTATGATGATGTTCGTGCTCGTGATCGTGTCCGTGATCGTGATCGTGCGCTTCTGCTGACATATATGTGTACTTTAAATTTTCTTAATAAATATTATTTCATAGTAACTTTAGCTACAACCGCTTTTACAGTATCAATAACTGCTTTTACAGTATCTTTAGCAGTACTATCTGTAGTAGCTTCTGCTCCTTCTCCTTCAGCTGGTTTTTTAGCAGCCTCAGCAGCTTTAATATCCTGAGCTAAAGTAGTTTTTTCGCTTAACCATTTTTTATAATCTTCCGGAGTATCAACTACTACTTTCATTTGCATGTTGTAGTGAGAAGCTCCACAAATTTTATTACATAATAATAAATAATCAAATGTATAAGGATCTAAAGCTGTACCGCCTTTTGCAACTAACTCAACGCTTTTTTCAGCTCTAAGTTTATTGATATTGGCAACTTTTTCTATCATAAATGGTAACTCTCTATACTCAGCACTTGTATAAGTTGGAATAAAAGCAAATTCAGTAACCATTCCAGGAACACAGTTCATTTGCGCTCTAAAGTGAGGCATATAAGCTGAGTGTAAAACGTCTTGAGAACGCATTTTGAAATGTATTTTTTTACCTTTTGGAATATGTAATTCTGAAACTACAATATCATCCTGAGCATTAGGATCCGACATATCAACCCCTAAAGTATTTACACCTTCAATTAAACGTACGTTTGCTTTTCCTAAAACATTATCATGTCCAGCATATCTTGCAGTCCACTTAAATTGTTGAGCATATAATTCAATTTCAATTACATCTTCATCTTTATCAACAAACATGATGTTGTTCCAGGCATACAATCCGTAAAGAATTAAACAAGCCAAAACTACAGATGGAATAATACTCCAAATTGCTTCCAATTTATTACTATCAGCAAAGAATAATGCTTTTCTGTCTTTATGTCCTCTATTCTTAAAAGAAAACCAGTAAAGCAAACCTTGAGTAATAAATTGAACTACAAAAATTAAAACCCAAGTAATATTCATCAAATTATCTACTAAAAGACCGTGCTCTGAAGCAGGAGTATGAAGAGCTAAGTGCCCCCATTTTAGTAAACCGTAAATCGTAAATATATAAATGAAAGCTAAAAAGCCAAACATAACATATCCCTGAACATTATTATCATTATCTGATGCAACCTGAGAATCGTCCGAAGAAGATCCTACTTGAGTAAGATCAAATATCTTGGTCAATTGCCACAATGCAATTGCTAATAAAACTAAAACTATAATTACCAACAAACTTGTCATCTGTTTACTTCTTTAAATATTAATAATGAAAATGTTTACTTTCTTCAATGAAAGGATTTCTTTTTGCTAACAAAGGAGCTTTAGTTAATGCAGTAAATACAACAAAAATAAACAAACCTAAGAAGAAAAGAATAGATGCAATTTCAGGAACTCCAATAAACCATTTATCTCCAACTGTACCAGGCATAATCATATTAAAGAAATCTACATAGTGACCTAGTAAGATAACAACACCAGCCATTACAATAACCCAGCTAAGACGTTTGAAGTCTGTATTGATTAATATTAATAACGGGAATACGAAGTTCATAACTACAGCACCAAAGAATGGCAAGTTATATAATTGAATTCTTGTTATGAAATAAGTTACCTCTTCAGGAATATTTGCGTACCAGATTAACATGAACTGAGAGAACCATAAATAAGTCCAGAAAACACTGATACCAAACATAAATTTAGCTAAATCGTGAATGTGGCTTGTATTTACATACTCTAAATATCCTTTTGATTTTAAATATACCGTAACTAATGCGATTGCAGTAATACCACTTACAAAGAAAGAAGCAAATACATACCATCCAAATAAAGTACTGAACCAGTGTGGATCAATTGACATAATCCAATCCCAAGACATAATAGATTCAGAAACAATAAAGAATACTAAGAAACCAGCAGTTTGCTTAAAGTTCTTTTTGTAGTATAGATCATCATTAGCATCATCTTGAGCTAAACAATTTTTTCTTGAATAATAACGGTATAAGTTCCATCCTAATAAGAATACAGCAGCTCTGGCAATCCAAAAAGGAAAGTTTAAGTAACCATCTTTACCAGCGATGATTTTATCGTAGTTTGCACTACTAGGATCCGTTACACCTTCACCTAACCATACAAATAAATGATTAAAGTGTAATCCACAAAGAATTAAAATGATAAAGAAAATGATAGAACCAACAGGCAAATAAGCCGTGATTCCCTGCATTACTCTAAACAAAACCGGAGACCAACCTGCCTGAGCAACTTGTTGAATAGCATAAAATGCTAAAGTTCCCATAGAAAGCAGCAAGAAGAAAATACATGCAACATATAATGCTGACCAAGGCTTATTTTGCAATTGGTGCAATACATGCGTTAAATGCTCTTTATGCTCATCGGCAGCATCAACTTTTGCGTGTTCGCCACCATTGTGAGATTCATGTGAAGCTTCTGCAGCTTCGTGATGTCCAGCTTCCTGGTGTGAAGCTTCTGTTGTTGCTTCATGTGCAGCACCATGAGATCCATGCGCATCTGCAGCTAGAATTTTCTCAACTTCTTGAATATCTTTAGGAGCAGTTAAAAAACCATATCCAATTCCTAATATACCAAGGGCCATTAGGATGATAGAAAAAGTTTTTAATTTACTTGAAAATGTATACATATCTATTACGATCAGTTTGTTCAACAATTATAATTGGCTTTTTAGTTTTAGAACATAGTCAGCAACTAACCAACGTTCGTGGGCACTTAATTGATTTGCATGTGAACCCATTGCATTTAAACCATAAGTTTCAACGTGAAAGATACTTCCTTCAGTAATTACTCTGTCTTTATAGCTAGGCACTCCAAGAAATTTCTCTCTTTCAACCAATTTACCTTTACCGTTTCCAGCTGCACCATGACAACTAATACAGTAAATTTCGAAAAGTTCTTTCCCTTTTCCAGAATTTCTATCTTCTTCAGTTAAAGGTGATTTTAAATTAGCTTTCGCTAATTCGTAACCAGCAGTTGAATTTTCATATTCATAAGGCTCAAAACCTCTATTGATAGTTCCTACAACAGGAAGCTGTCCTTCTTTTCCACCTTTAAATATGTTTGCCTCTGAGTAAGTTTCATAACCTACAGACTCATACATATTAGGGAAGTACTGATAGTTTGGTGCCGAATTATTGTGGCAAGATGAAACTAAAATAGTTATACCAACTAAAAGTGTTATTTTATATATCCTTTTCATAGCTACAATTAATTCTTTTCAATTACTTTAACTTCAACAGCTCCTGTACCTTCGAAAAAAGAAACTAGTTCTGCTTCGTTATTATTTACAGCAACTTCCATTAAAAAATGGTCATCTGTTGTTCTTACATCAGGATTCTCAGCTTCTTTAAATGGCCATAACCTACTTCTCATATAAAAAGTGATAACCATTAAGTGGGCAGCAAAAAATACTGTCATTTCAAACATAATAGGCACAAATGCAGGCATATTTTGAATGAAGCTAAAACTTGGTTTTCCTCCAATATCTTGCGGCCAATCATGAATCATGATATAACTCATCATGGTTGTTGCAACAGAAATACCAACACATCCATATAAAAATGCACAAATTGCTAATCTTGTTGGTGCTAAACCCATAGCTTTATCCAATCCGTGAACTGGGAATGGAGTAAAAACCTCTTCAATATGATGATGAGCAGCTCTGGTTTTCTTTACTGCATCCATCAAAATATCATCGTCATTATAAATGGCGTATATTACTTTATTACTCATGATGTGAATCTTTATTTGCTCTTTCTCTAATGTAATTATCTCCTGTTCCTTTCAAAATTGTTTTAACCTCTGCCTGAGCAATTACAGGGAATGTTCTAGAGTATAATAAAAACAATACGAAGAAGAAACCAATTGTTCCGATGAAAATACCAATATCAACAAATGTTGGTGAGAACATTGTCCAAGAAGATGGAAGGTAATCTCTATGTAAAGAAGTAACAATAATTACGAATCTTTCAAACCACATTCCGATGTTTACTACAATCGAAATAATAAATGAGAACATGATACTTGTTCTTAATTTCTTGAACCACATAAATTGTGGAGAGAAAACGTTACAAGTCATCATCGACCAATATGCCCACCAGTAAGGTCCGGTAGCTCTGTTCAAGAATGCATATTGTTCATATTCTACCCCTGAATACCAAGCTACAAATAACTCAGTAATATATGCTACACCAACTATAGAACCCGTAATCATGATTACAATGTTCATTAACTCTATATGTTGTACTGTAATATAAGCTTCAAGATTAGATACTTTTCTCATAACGATCAACAATGTGTTTACCATTGCAAATCCAGAGAATACCGCTCCAGCAACGAAGTACGGAGGGAAAATTGTTGTATGCCATCCAGGAATTACAGAAGTAGCAAAGTCCATCGATACAATCGTGTGTACAGAAAGTACAAGAGGAGTAGCTAAACCAGCTAATACTAAAGATACTTCTTCAAAACGTTGCCAATCTTTAGCTCTACCACTCCATCCAAAACTTAGGATAGAATAAACTCTTTTTGTAAAAGGAGTAACCGCTCTATCACGTAGCATTGCAAAATCAGGCAATAAACCAGTCCACCAGAAAACTAATGAAACCGAAAGATATGTTGAAATTGCAAATACGTCCCAAAGCAATGGTGAGTTAAAGTTTACCCATAAAGACCCAAATTGATTTGGAATAGGTAAAACCCAGTATGCTAACCATGGACGCCCCATGTGAATAATTGGAAATAAACCTGCCTGAACTACAGAGAAGATAGTCATCGCTTCTGCAGAACGGTTAATAGCCATTCTCCAACGTTGACGGAAAAGTAATAATACCGCAGAAATTAATGTTCCAGCGTGACCAATACCAACCCACCAAACGAAGTTCGTGATATCCCAGGCCCAACCAACTGTTTTATTTAATCCCCATGTTCCGATACCGGTAGATACGGTGTAAATTATACAACCTAACCCCCAAAGGAAGGCTATTAATGCGATTGAAAATACAATCCACCATTGTTTGTTTGCAGGCCCCTCAACAGGTGCAGCTACATCTACAGTTACATCGTGATATGATTTATCACCAATAACTAAAGGTTTTCTAATGGGTGCTTCGTAGTGAGACGACATAATCCTTTATATGTTTCTTAATTAATAATTATTCTAAGTATTTCTAACTTTAACATGGTAAACCACATTAGGTTTTGTTCCTACATGCTCCAATAAGTGATATGATCTTTCATCAGCCGCTAATTTAGCAACTTTACTTTCTTTATCATTAACATCACCAAATATCATTGCTCCAGAAGAACAAGCGTTAGAACAAGCTGTTTGGAATTCGCCATCAGCAACTGGGCGACCTTCGTTTTTAGCTTTTAATTTAGTAGCTTGTGTCATTTGAATACACATTGAACATTTTTCCATAACTCCACGAGAACGAACGTTTACGTCTGGATTCAATACCATACGCCCTAAATCGTCATTCATGTGATAATCGAATTCACTGTTTTTGTTATACAAGAACCAGTTAAAACGACGTACTTTATATGGACAGTTGTTCGCACAGTAACGAGTACCAACACATCTGTTGTATGCCATATGGTTTTGACCTTCACGACCGTGAGATGTAGCAGCTACAGGACAAACTGTTTCACACGGCGCATGATTACAGTGCTGACACATAACTGGTTGAAATGAAACTTGTGGGTTATCTCCAGGTTTTTCCATTTCATTAAATGTAGATAATGAACTAGATAAACCTGCAATATTCTCTTTTCTTTCGTTATCACCTGCAAATGTGCTTTCAGAAGAATAATATCTGTCAATACGCAACCAGTGCATATCACGACTTCTTCTAACTTCTGCTTTACCTACAACAGGAACATTGTTCTCTGCATGACAAGCAATAACACAAGCACCACATCCAGTACAAGCATTTAAATCAATTGAAAGGTTAAAGTGATGTCCAGTAGAACGATCAAATGATTCCCATAAATCAACTGTTGTAGCTTTTACTTCTTCGTGATCTAAAGATACCATTGGTTGTTCGTTCCAAAATTCAGCATCTTTAGTATTGAAAATTTCAAGAGTAGTTTCTTTAATAATATCTCCTCTACCCATTAATGTTTTTTGCCCTTGAACACAAGCAAACTCATGCACTCCATTTGCTTTCGCAACAGAAACAGACTGAACACTATTGAAGTTTTTATATAAAGCGTAAGCATTTAAACCTACAACCATTTCTTCTTTTAAAGCCGCTTTACGACCATAACCAACTGCTAAACCAACTGTTCCAACAGCTTGTCCTGGCTGAACAATTACTGGAACATTCTCTAATTTTAAACCGTCAGCAGTAGTAATTGTAGCATAGCTTCCGTTTAAACCACCGTTAGCAACAATTTCATTTGTTAAGCCAAGTTTTTTAGCATCAGCATTAGAAACTGTAACATAATTATCCCAAGAAACTCTTGTGATTGGATCTGGAAACTCTTGCAACCACGGATTGTTTGCTTGTTGTCCATCTCCTAAACCTGTTTTAGTATATAATACTAATTCAAATTCTCCCGCAGCTTTTGATTTTGAAACTACATTTGCAGCAGAAGCATAATCAACAGAACCTGCAGATAAAGCAGTTGAACCAATTACAAAAACACCATCATGCAAAACTTTATTCCAAGAAGAACCCGCAATAATCCCAGCTGAATTAGCTTTAAGATAATCATAGAAAGTTCCGGAACCCCCGTTTAATGATAATAATACGTCTTGAAATTGTTTCGTATTGAATATAGGACGAATAGTTGGTTGAGTTAAACTATAAGTTCCTTTAGTAATCACAACATCACCCCAAGATTCTAAGTAGTGAGGAGCTGGAGCAGCAATTGTACTAACTGAAGCAGTTTCATCTTCTTTTAAAGAGAAAGCAACTGAAGTTTTTACTTTTTTCAATCCTGATACAAAAGAAGCTGAATCAGCTAACGTATAAACCGGATTAATACCACTCATGATTAAAGTATGAACACTTCCAGCATTCATATCTTTTATTAATTGAGATACAATCGCATTAGAACCTTTTCTAATTTGTCTTGTACCAGCTGTATTAAAAGCTTCACTAGCCAATACCTGATTGATAGCTAAAACTAATAATTGAGCATTTTTATCTTCAATTCCAGAAACCAAAACTCCTTTAGAACCAGCAGCTTTTAACTGTTGAGCAGCTTTAGTAACTTCTGTTTTAAATTTGGCATCTAAAGAAACCGGAACAGAAGCACCTGCAATAATATTATAAACTAAAACTAAAGCTTGTTTCTGATCAGCTGGTGTCATTGGGACACGTTTATCAGCAGCAGCTCCAGACAATGTCATATTTGATTCAAACTGAAAGTGACGAGACATTTTTCCGTTTTGAGGAATACGTCCTTGTGCATATCCAGCATCGTATCCACCACCTTGCCAATCTCCTAAGAAATCAGCACCAACAGAAACAATTAAAGAAGCTTTTGAAAAATCATAATCAACAAGAGCTCTTTCTCCGTAAACTGTTTCAAATGCATCTAATGCATCAGAAGAAGAAACCGCGTCATAAACAACGTGTTTTGCATTAGGGTTTTTAGCAATGAACTCACCTATTAATTTCTCAGTAGATGGACTCGCTAAAGTATTTGTCAACAATACCACTTGCCCGCCTTTTGCTTTTGCATCAGCAAGACTTGATTTTATTTTCAAATCAACAGCAGACCAGCTACTATTTTTTCCTTCCAATTTAGGCTCTTTCAAACGCATACTATCATATAATGATAGAATAGACGCATGAATTCTAGCATTGGCCGAAAACTTAGCTCCAGAAATAGTATTGTTATCAATTTTAATTGGACGACCTTCACGAGTTTTCACTAATAAGTTAGCAAAATCAAAACCATCAAAAACAGTAGTTGCATAATAATCTGCAACACCAGGAATGATTTGTTCCGGTTGTAACACATAAGGGATAGACTTGTGAACAGGACCTTCGCAAGCAGCAAGTGTAACCGCTGCAGTACTAAACCCTACGTACTTTAAAAAGTCACGACGTGAAGTTCCAGATTGAGCTAAAGCATCTGCATTCCCTAAGAATTCTTCTGTAGGAATCTCTTCAACAAATTCGTTATTTCTAAGCGCCTCAACAATAGAACTATTTTCTAGTTCTTCAACACTTTTCCAGTATTTTTTGTTTGATGACATTGTATATAAATATTAAAATCTTAATAATTCGATTAATAGTGGCATTTACCGCATTCTAAACCTCCCATTTGCGCTGCAGTCAATTTTTCTACACCGTATTTTTTAGAAAGTTCAGCATGAATTTTATCATAATATGCATTTCCTTCCATCTTAACATCAGTTTTTCTATGGCAATCAATACACCATCCCATTGTTAATTTAGAATATTGCTTCATGATCTCAAATTCCTGCACTGGACCGTGACATGTTTGACACTCAACTCCCGCAACATTTACGTGCTGAGAGTGATTGAAATACACGAAATCAGGCAAATTATGAATACGAACCCATTTTACAGGCTGTGTTTTTCCGGTATAAGCCTGTTTAGTCTTATCCCATCCAACAGCATCATATAATTTTTGAATTTGAGCATCGTAAAAAGCTTTGCTGTACTCTGGAGTAGCAGTAGATTCAGCAACTTCAGAAATATTTTTATGACAGTTCATACAAACATTCAAAGAAGGAATACCAGCATTTTTACTTACACGAGCAGCAGAGTGACAATATTTACAATTGATCTCATTATCTCCTGCATGAATTTTGTGAGAGTAGTGAATTGGCTGAATTGGCTCATAATTTTGATCAACACCAACTTGCATTAAGAAAGCATACACAAAATAACCACTTGCCAAAAGCAAGAATATAGAAGAAACTAATACCAAGAACTGGTTTTTAGCAAAAGCTTTCCAGATTGGAGTTCTAGCTTCTCTAGAAGGAATTTCAATACCATTTTTGCTAGCAACTTTTGTCAATACTTTATTAACCATTACCAACATGATAACTAAAATTGCCATCACAAGAGCAAGCGCCCCTAAAATAATATTATTAGAAATTCCACCTTCTTCAACTTTTGTCCCCGGAGGAGCAGCAGAACCAGGCGCACCAGCAGCAGGCTCAGCTTTAACTTCAGAAGTATAAGCGATAATATTATCAATATCAGCTTCTGCTAACTGAGGAAAAGCAGTCATTACAGACTTGTTGTTTTCTTCAAAAAGTTTCACAGCAACAGGATCGCCTGATTTAATTACTTCAGAACTGTTGTGTACCCACTTGTAAATCCAAGCCATTTCATGCTTAGCAGCAACCCCTCTTAAAGCAGGACCTGTTGACTTAGCATCTAATTTGTGACATGCAGCGCAATTTGCATTAAAAAGTTCTTTCCCTTTTACTGGATCACCGCCTGACGTTGCCGCAGGAGCAGCAGCTGCAGGTGCCGCAGGAGCAGCAGCAGGATCTTGAGCAAATGAAGTTAGGGAGAAAATCAGCGTTAGCGATAAGCTAAGCAGCAATTTTCTTGAGATCGAATTATGGTTACCCACCTTTTTCATATAGTATAATAATTATCTACTAATTTTTGGTATGATTTTTTCTGTAGTAAATCAGAGAAAAACGAATACCTTCTTTTAAAACTTGCACAAAAATACGACTTATGAACTATTCTCAAAACCTTAAAATACTCTTAAATATCAATTTATATCAATTCTAAATAATATTAAAATTTTCCATACAAACTTTAAATACTATTTTTGCATAAAAACCATCACATTATGAGAATTTTAACCCCTTCAAAAAGAGTTTTCTTAACATTCGCAATGTTAACATTAGCTTATAACATTAATGCTCAAGACCAAAATTTAACACTAAATCAAGATCCCAAATTTGACCAATTATTGAATGATAAACGTAAAATTAACACGTCAATAAGCACAAACGATACTTATAAAATCCAGATTTTTAGCGGCAAAAGTGAAGAAGCAAAAAAAACACTATCTGATTTTAAAAGAGAAAATAGTGACATCGATGGTACTATTATTTTCAACACACCAAACTATAAAGTAATTGTCGGAAATTTTAAAACCAGAATCGAAGCAGAACGAAATTTAGCAGAGATTAAAAAAAGATACAAACTTGTATTTTTAATAAAACCCAGCAAATAATTCTCTTTCAAAATAATGAAAACAAAAAAGCAACTCAATTGAGTTGCTTTTTTGTTTTCATTATAGCCTACTAAACTTTCTTACTTTCAAGATTTGGTAAAAAACCTGCAATTACACCAATCAACGGCAAAAACGCACAAACCTTAAACACGTATTCAATACTTGTCAAGTCCGCAAGTTTACCTAAAACTGCAGATCCAAGACCTCCCATTCCGAACGCAAATCCAAAGAATAAACCGGCCACCAAACCAACTTTACTTGGTAGTAATTCGGTTGCATATACCAAAATTGCCGAAAAAGCCGAAGAAAGAATCAACCCTATTACTACAGACAAAATCCCTATCCAAAATAAAGATACATAGGGCAGCATTAACGTAAATGGCGCCACTCCTAAAATAGAAATCCATATCACATATTTTCTCCCAAATTTATCACCTATCGGGCCACCCATAAGCGTTCCGGCAGCAACTGAACCTAAAAAGACAAATAAATAAATTTGAGACTGCTGAATAGACAAATGAAATTTATCTATTAGGAAAAAAGTATAATAACTGGTTATACTAGCCATATAAAAATATTTGGAAAAAATTAAAATCAATAAAATACCCAAAGAAAACCAAACTCTTTTTTTAGATAATTGATGGGTAATTACTTCATTTGCAGCCGCCTTATTCTGGCGCTTTAGCTCCAAATGATCGGTATACCAAATCGCTATTCTGTACAAAGCAAAAATTCCAATCAAGGCTATAACACAAAACCAAATAATGTAAGATTGTCCATGAGGTATTACAATTAAAGCCGCCAATAAAGGTCCAACTGCACTTCCCGCATTGCCTCCCAATTGAAAAATGGATTGTGCCAAGCCCTTTTTTCCACCAGAAGCTAAATGTGCCACTCTTGATGATTCAGGATGAAAGACAGAAGAACCAATTCCAATTAAACTAACAGCAATTAATAAATAGGAAAAGCTATCAGCAATAGAAACAAAAAATAATCCTACTAAAGTAAAAGTCATCCCAAATACTAATGAGTAAGGTTTAGATTTTTTATCCGTATACATACCAACAAAAGGCTGAAGAATAGAAGCCGTAAGCTGATAAGTAAATGTAATCATACCAATCTGTGTAAAACTCAAATTAAATTTCTCTTTAAATAATGGATAAACAGCTGGTATCACGGCTTGCAATAAATCATTTATAAAGTGAGAAAAACTAATAATAAAAAGAATGGAATAAATTGTTTTTTGAACCGCTTCCGGTTGTGCCTTAACATTTGTCATGAGTTGTTATTTTAATTTTTTTTTAACGGTAATAAATAATAGCAAATTATTTTTAGCAAAGATGCTAATTAATTATAGTGTCATAATTACTACATTTGGACAATGAATAACGATTATCAGACATATCTTGTTGTGAACTATGGATTTCAAATAAATCCATCATTGCCAATTTTAGGCTATACCGAAAAAATCACCGATGCCGTTTGCGCATCACATTCACATCCGAGAGCCCAGCTTCTTTATGCAACAAGTGGCGTCATGAATGTGGTAATAAAAAATCAAATTTGGGTGGTGAATCCATTACAGGGTTTATGGATTCCCAGCGGACTTGAACACCAGGTCTCTTTTCAAAAGAATGTAAAACTGTTCAGCGTTTTTATTGATCCTTCTTTTACAGATGCTCTCCCAATAAATAGCTTCTCTTTCGATATTTCAGTATTCATAAAACAACTGATGTTTAAAATAATCTCGTTTGAAAATGACGAAAACCCAACATCTTCACAAAAAAGAATTATGGAAGTATTTATAGATGAACTAGCCCTAATTGAACCAAGTTCAACTTTTTTACCTACGAGTAACCATGCAAAACTTCAAAACATCATTTCGCTTTTAATGAATGATATAGCTGGTAAATACACTATAGATCACTATGCTGATTTAACCTTTATGAGCACAAGAACACTATCCCGATTATTTATTAAAGAATTAGGCATGAATTTTAGTGATTGGCGAATAAGATTAAAACTTTTAGAAGCCATAAAAAGATTAGGCGAAAAACAATCAATTAAGGAAATTGCTTTAGATTTAGGATACGAAACAACCAGTGCCTTTATTTTTATGTTTAAAAAAAATTTAGGCAAAACTCCTTCAAATTATATTTTAGAAAATAATCTAAATGAGTTTTTCTAAACCAATAAAATGAAAATACTTAAAACATTTCAGTAAAGCGGTTAAAAACAAAAAATCCCCAATTTTCATTGGGGATTTAAAATATAATCATTGAATATTATTTCAATTTCTTTTTAATAGCAACTTCATGGTATGCTTCAATAACATCTCTTTCTTCAATGTCATTGTAACCTTTAATCTGAATACCACAATCATAACCTTTAGAAACTTCTTTAACATCATCTTTGAAACGTTTCAATGCTACAAGCTCACCTGTATGCACTACTACTCCATCTCTGATAACTCTAATTTTAGAACTTCTCATGATTTTACCATCCATCACCATACATCCTGCAATTGAACCAACTTTAGAAATTTTGAAAATCTCACGGATTTCAGCAGTTCCTAAAATTTCTTCTTTCATCTCAGGAGCTAACATTCCTTCCATCGCATCTTTCAAGTCATCGATAGCAGCGTAGATAATAGAATAGTAACGGATATCGATTTCTTCTTTATCTGCAAGTTGTCTTGCATTTCCTGCAGGACGAACGTTAAATCCGATAATGATTGCATCAGAAGCAGAAGCCAACATAACGTCAGTTTCAGTAATTGCTCCAACACCTTTATGGATAATATTAATTTGAACTTCTTCAGTCGAAAGTTTAGAGAATGAATCTGATAATGCTTCAACAGATCCATCAACGTCTCCTTTAAGGATTACGTTCAATTCTTTAAACTGACCAAGAGCGATACGACGTCCAATCTCATCAAGGGTAATATGACGTTGTGTACGTACAGATTGTTCACGCATTAATTGAGAACGTTTTGATGCAATTTGTTTTGCTTCTTTTTCGTCTTCAAATACATTGAATTTATCCCCTGCAGTAGCTGCACCATCTAAACCTAAAACTGATACCGGAGTCGAAGGACCCGCTTCTTTAACGATATGCCCACGTTCGTCATGCATAGCTTTAATTTTACCATGATGCTTACCAGCCAACATATAATCTCCAACTTTTAAAGTTCCGTGTTGAACTAAAATTGTTGATACATATCCTTTTCCTTTATCCAGAAAAGCTTCAACTACAGTTCCCTGAGCTGCTTTGTTTGGATTAGATTTTAAATCTAAAATTTCAGCTTCTAATAAAACTTTCTCTAGTAATTCTTTTACTCCTGTTCCAACTTTTGCAGAAATATCATGTGACTGAATTTTTCCACCCCAATCTTCAACAAGTAAATTCATACCAGCCAAACGCTCTTTGATTTTTTCAACATTAGCATTTGGTTTATCAATTTTATTGATAGCAAATATAATTGGTACTCCCGCAGCCTGTGCGTGAGAAATTGCTTCTTTTGTTTGTGGCATGATATCATCATCTGCCGCTACTACGATAATAGCAATATCGGTAACCTGAGCTCCACGTGCACGCATCGCGGTAAACGCCTCGTGCCCCGGTGTATCTAAGAATGCGATTTTTTGACCATTATCTAAAGTTACTCCGTAAGCTCCAATGTGTTGTGTAATTCCTCCAGACTCTCCAGCGATAACATTTTCTTTACGAATATAATCCAGTAAAGATGTTTTACCGTGATCGACGTGACCCATTACAGTAACGATTGGCGCTCTAACTACTAAATCTTCTTCTTTATCTTCAACTACCTCAATGGCATCTTCAATATCAACTGTAATAAATTCAACCTCATAACCAAATTCATCAGCTACAATAGTTAAAGTTTCAGCATCCAAACGTTGATTCATGGTAACCATGATTCCAAGTGACATACAAGTCCCAATTACTTTAGTAATCGGCACATCCATCATGATTGCAATTTCACCAACTGTAACGAATTCTGTAACTTTAATAGTTTTACTTCCTTCATCAATCGCTCTTTGCTCCTCATCAGATTTCTGACGGTGTGTATCTCTTTTATCTCTTCTGTATTTAGCAGCTTTAGATTTACCACCTTTACCCTGAAGTTTTTCAAGAGTCTCTCTAATTTGGTTTTTTACTTCCTCTTCAGTAGGCTCAACTTTAGCCACAATTGCAGGACGGTTTCCTTTTACAAAACCAGGTCTTGCACTTCTGTTAGCATTAAAACCTCCACCACCAGTGTTTGGTGTAATTTTATTAGGATTTGGTGTTCCCGGCGCATTACCTGTAGCAGGTTTTGGCGCACCTGGAGTACCTGGCTTCGGAGCTATTCTTTTACGCTTATTTTTGTTAGCGTTATTTCCTGCTCCCGGAGCACCTGGTTTATTAGGTACTATCTTCGGATCTTCTTTCTTTTTCTTAGGCTTATTGAATTGAGATAAATCAATTGTTTGTCCAGTAAGAGTCGTTCCAGATAATTTTTGATATTGAGTAGTAATGGTCTCTTCAGCAGTTGCAGGATCTGTTGACACAACAGGCTCTTGCGCTACTACTTTTGGAGCTTCTACTTTTACTTCTTTTTTCTCTGTAATAATAGGTTTTTCTACCTTTTTTTCTTCAGAAACTACAGGAGCAACAACTGGCTCAGGCTGTACAATTTCTTTTTGAACAGGTTTTTCTGGTTGAGCTGGAGTAACAACTGCTTTTGGTTCTTCTACTTTCGCAGGTTCCTCAACAGGAGCAGAAACAATTGCAGGTTTCTTTGGATTTAAATCAATTTTACCAACTTGAACAGGTGCAGTTACAACAGCTCTCGCTTTTATAATCTCTTGCTGCTTTTGGCGCTCTTCGTCTTGCCTGCGTTTGTCCTCAATTTCTTTCTCACGTTCAACACGTAAAGCTTCTTTTTCTTTTCTCTTCTCTTCTCCTACCTCTTTAGAAGCTTCCTTATTCCCCTTATCGCCCGCAAATTGGCTTTGTAGGATATTAAATTCGCTATCAGAAATTTTCGCATTCGGATTTGCATCAATAGCAATTCCCTTATCTTTTAGATAATCAACAGCTCTTTCTAACGAAATATTTAATTCCCTTAAAACCTTGTTTATTCTTATTACTCTCTCTTCAGACATATAACCTTTTTATTATTACCTTTTTCGTTGTGTTGTTAGAGTAGATAATTAGTTATCAAACTCTTCTTTTAGTATTTTCATAACGTCAAGAATAGTTTCCTCTTCTAAATCCGTTCTTCTTACTAAATCTTCTACTTCTTGTTTTAGAATACTTTTTGCAGTATCTAAACCTATTTTAGCAAATTCTTCAATTACCCAGTCTTCGATTTCGTCTGAAAACTCTGTTAATTCAACATCGTCTTCATCAGCCGTTGCTCCTGCAACATCTCCTTCACGAATAACATCTAATTCGTAACCCGTTAGCTGACCAGCTAATTTAATATTGTGACCTCCTCTACCAATTGCTTTAGAAACTTCTTCTAATTTCAAGAAAACTTCAGCTCTTTTGTTTTCTTCGTCAATTTTGATAGAAGAAACTTTAGCAGGGCTTAAAGCTCTTGTAATAAACAATTGAATATTGCTTGTATAATTGATAACATCAATATTTTCGTTTCCTAATTCACGAACGATCCCATGAATACGAGATCCTTTCATACCTACGCAAGCTCCAACAGGATCAATTCTATCATCATAAGAATCTACCGCAACTTTTGCTTTTTCGCCAGGAATACGCACTACATTTTTAACTGTAATCAATCCGTCAAATACTTCAGGAATTTCTTGTTCAAATAACTTCTCTAAAAACTTCTCAGAAGTTCTGGACATGATAATTTGAGGTTTGTTTCCTTTTAATTCAACGCTTTCAATAATTCCACGAACATTATCTCCTTTACGGAAAAAATCAGATGGGATTTGTTTTTCTTTCGGAAGTACTATTTCGTTTCCTTCATCATCAACCAAGATAACTACTCTAGGACGCACATGGTGTACTTCTGCAGTATAAATATCACCGATAATATCTTTAAATTGTTTGTAAAGATTTGTATTATCGTGTTCGTGAATTTTAGATATTAAGTTTTGACGCAAAGCCAAAATAGCTCTTCTTCCTAAATCGATCAATTTAACTTCTTCAGAAACCTCTTCACCAATTTCAAAATCTGCTTCAATCATTCTTGCTTCAGTCAAGGTAATTTCTTCATTTTCAAAATCAAGATCTTCGTCAGCAACGATTACTCTTCTTCTCCAAATCTCCATATCTCCTTTATCAGGATTTATGATAATGTCGAAGTTGTCATCAGAACCGTATTTTTTCTTTAATGCATTTCTAAACACGTCCTCTAAAATTGCCATAAGCGTTACACGATCAATAAGTTTATTATCTTTAAACTCTGAGAATGAATCGATTAATGCTAAATTTTCCATGCGAATTCTTTAATTAAAATGTTACTGTAACAATTGCCTCTTTAATTTCTGTATAAGGTATTTGTTGCTCTTTTTGAACTGTTTCTTTTCCTTTTCCTACTTTTTTCGGTTCTCTTGCTTTCCAAGACAAAATTATAAAAACATCGTTAGCTTCTACTAATTCTGCTTCAATTTTTTCAGCATTTGTAGTAACAATCAATGTTCTACCAATATTTTTGATGTACTGTCTTGTGAATTTCAGAGGAGATCCTACTCCAACCGATGCTACTTCAAGCGAAAAATCCTGTTCTTCACGATCCAGATTATTCTCGACTGCACGACTGATATCAATGCAATCCTGTAGCGCCACTCCATTATCTCCGTCTAAACCAACACTAATTTTGAAAGAATCTGAAATAGATAAATCAATCAAAAAGACTGAAGGCTTTTCCAGAAGAGCTTCTGCAATTAATCCGTTTACTTTTTCTTTAAATGTCATAATTTTATAAAAAGAGGGGACACTTAGTCCCCTCATTATTTAGATTTTAATAAATAACGGTGCAAATATAGTGTTTTTTTTATAAATCAAAATAAATTGATTGCTCTAAAAATATTTCTTATCTTTATAGAAGCATTAAAATCACGGATTATTCAAATAATTTAACCTCAAAAAATTATGAAACGAATTTTAGTCCCTACTGACTTTTCAGAACATGCAGAAGATGCCCTAAAAGTTGCTGCCCAAATTGCCAAAAAAAACGATTCAGAAATCATCGTTCTACACATGCTTGAATTACCCCACCAAATGAATGATGCCATTTTAGGCGGCGCAAGTATTCCGGAAACCATTCTTTTTATGAAAAAAGCAAACGAAATGCTCGACGAAATCTCGTCAAGACCCTATCTGGACGGAATTCCTATTACTGAAATTGTGAAAATGGACAAACCAATTCACGGAATCACACAAGTGAGTAAAGATTATGATGTTGACTTAATAATCATGGGATCACATGGCTCTTCTGGTGTTGAAGAATTACTAATTGGCTCTAATACTGAAAAAGTCGTTCGGAATTCAGAAATCCCGGTTTTAGTTATTAAAAAAGATATTTCTAACTTTAATGGAAGCAACATTGTTTTTGCCTCTGATTTTTCTGCAGAAACAAAAAAACCATTCGAAAAACTACTAAATTTCACCAAATTCTTTGAATCAAAAATACATCTTGTTACGATTTGCACACCAAACAGCTTCAAACCAACGCATGTTATTGAAAAAGCAATGAAAGATTTCGTAACCGAATTCAACATCACTAATTACACAACTCAAATTTACAACGATACAAATATTGAAAAAGGAATTATCAATTTTGCCAATAGTATAAACGCAGATATTATTGGAATGTGCACCCATGGAAGAACTGGCTTCGCACACTTTTTCAACGGCAGTATTAGCGAAGGCTTAGTAAACCACGCCGTAAGACCCGTTATAACGTTAAAAATCTAAATTAGATTTTCATCACTTAAAATTACAAAAATATTTTTTTTTGCATAAAAAAAGCCTCTCGAATGAGAGGCTTTTTTACGTTGGTCTACTAGGACTCGAACCTAGAAAGACTGCACCAAAAACAGTTGTGTTACCATTACACCATAGACCAGCAATGCTGTTAAGCGAGTGCAAATTTAAAGCTTTTTTTAGTTTATGCAAACTTTTTAAACAGAAGCATTAACAAACATTAATAAAACACTGCCTCTCAAGCTCTTTCTCACTTTTATTTTTTTTCTCTAGCAACCCATACAGGTTTTCATACTACTTTTTTCTTTAGCCAACCACCAATCTTTTCCACTTTATTTCAGATCATAAATTTTGAAATTACCCGAAAAAACAGGGCATAAAAAAAGCCTCTCAATTGAGAGGCTTTATGTTGGTCTACAAGGACTCGAACCTTGAAAGACTGCACCAAAAACAGTTGTGTTACCATTACACCATAGACCAGCAATGCTGTTAAGCGAGTGCAAATTTAAAGCTTTTTTTAGTTTACGCAAACTTTTTTGCGAAAAAAAATGTTTTTTACTCGTTTTTTTTTCGCAAAAACTCATAATAATTTCACAAGTATTTCACAAACAATACATTACTTTAATTAAATAGTTTTATAGAATTTTATGTTAATGCTCGTTTCTTTACACAAAAAAACATTTTCTTTGTAGAATAGAAAACATACAAAATTTTAACACCTAAATATGGCACAATTCAATTTCAATAAATGGAATACAATTATTGGTTGGTTTGCATTTGCAATCGCTTTAACTACTTACACACTAACTGTCGAACCTACCATGAGCTTCTGGGATTGTGGCGAATACATTGCCACAGCTGCCAAACTAGAAGTTGGCCACCCTCCGGGAGCACCTTTATTCCAAATGATGGGCGCTTTTTTCGCCATGTTTGCTATAGATAATCAACATGTAGCGGTGATGGTAAATATGATGTCTGTCTTTTCTAGTGCCTTTACTATTTTATTTATGTTTTGGTCGTCGTCTATGATTTTGAAAAAAATTGTAGCTCGTTTTGCAGAAATCGATCAAAACAATTCAATTGTCATCTTAGGAAGCTCATTTGTTGGAGCACTTGCCTATACTTTCTCTGATAGTTTCTGGTTTAACGCTGTTGAAGCAGAAGTTTATGCAATGGCTTCGTTGTTAATTGCATTGCTTTTCTGGCTTGGTCTTCGTTGGGAACAAGACATGGACAAACCTAAAGGCAACAAATGGTTATTAATTATCTCACTTGTTGTTGGACTTTCGTTTGGCGTTCACTTTATGGCTTTATTGACAATCCCTGCAATTGGTTTTCTATATTACTTTAAACATTACGAAAAAGTTACAATCAAAAATTTCATTATTGCAAATGCCGTAGTAATTGCAATTTTATTATTCATTTTCAAATTACTTTTACCACTAACCATGGCTTTCTTTGGTAAAACTGAAGTTTTCATGGTAAACAGCATGGGGCTTCCTTTTAACTCAGGAACTATTTTTGTAGCGTTGCTTTTTATTGCTTTCTTCTATTTTGGATTAAAGTATACAAAGCAAAAAGGATTGATTTTTTACAACACTATTATACTTTGTGTTTTATTTATTCTAATTGGTTTCTCTACCTGGATAATGCTACCTGTACGTGCAAATGCCAATACGGTAATAAATGAAAACAAACCCTCTGATGCAACTGAGGTTTTAGCGTATTACAATCGTGAGCAATACGGTGTCAACCCTTTATTTTATGGCCCTCAATATACTGAAGTTTTCTCTGGATTGGACGAAAAAACGCCCTACCTGGATAAAAAACCAAACTACGAAAGAGATTATAAAACTGGTAAATACATCATTACCAACAATTATAAAAACGCAGATCAGAACAGTGATGACAATCAAAAAACGATTCTGCCAAGAATGTGGAGTACTGAAACTGGGCACATTCAAAACTACATCAGCTTCACCAATCCTCCTGCATTTAAAATTAACCCTAATTATCCTTATGAAGATGATTTAGCTAAATACGGAATTGACGCCAGTCAATTGAGTGAAGAAGAGTACAGTAAAGCTACTGCACAATTAAGAAACGAAGTTGAAAAAACAGTTTCTGAATTCAGAAAAGCTTATGCTCAAAAACAAATTGACAATGAAGGTTATGTTAAGTTTCTAAATAGTTACAAAGCTTATTTAATCATAGAAAAACCTTCAACTGCGGACAACTTCAGTTTCATGTTTGAATATCAATTTGGATACATGTACTGGAGATATTTAATGTGGAATTTCGTAGGACGCCAAAGTGATGAGCAAGGCAAATATGATAATCTTGACGGAAACTGGATTAGCGGAATCAAAGCTCTTGATTCATTACATTTAGGTTCTCAGGATAATTTACCTTCAGACGTTTTAAACAACAAAGGAAGAAATGTTTACTTTTTCCTTCCTTTTATCTTAGGCCTTATCGGAATAATGTATCATGCCAATAAAGACCTTAAAAGCTTTTACGTGCTTTTAGCGTTGTTTTTATTTACTGGTATCGCACTGAAAATCTATTTGAACGAAAGACCTTTTGAACCTCGTGAAAGAGATTATGCACTTGTAGGGTCCTTTTATGTCTTCGCCATCTGGATAGGTTTTGGTGTCTATTCCTTGTACGAGAGCATCCAGAAATACATTGCACCTAAAATCGCAGGTCCGGTTATTATCGCAGCAAGTTTACTAGCTGCACCTGTTTTAATGGCTTCTCAAAACTGGGATGATCATGACAGATCAAACAGATATACTGCAGTTGCAATGGCAAAAGCTTATTTGAACTCTTGCGATAAAAACGCTATTCTATTTACCATTGGCGACAATGACACCTTCCCATTATGGTATGCCCAGGAAATTGAAGGCATTAGAACAGATGTAAAAATCGTAAATACTAGTCTGTTTATGACAGATTGGTATATTGATCAAATGAAAGCCAAATCATACGAATCTGATCCATTACCAATATCATTCACTCATGGCGAATATGTAGGAGATAAATTAGATTACGTGGCATATATTCAAAAAATTGATACCCGTTGGAACATCAATGACTTTATTAGTTTTATTAAAAATCCAAAATCGACTGTTGGTTTACAAAACGGACAAACGATTCATTTTTATCCAACTAATAAAATTAGGGTTCCCGTTGATAAAGATCTTATCATCAGGAATAAAGTTGTAAATCCAAGATACAATGATTCTATCGTTCCCTATATGGATATCGATATTAAAGGAAGTGCGATTTACAAAAATCGCCTGATGATGCTTGATATTTTAGCAAATAACAACTGGAAAAGACCAATTTACTTTAGTGGTGGCGCTTTTGACGATGAAGATTATTTATGGTTAAAAGACTACCTTCAATTAGATGGAATGGTTTATAAACTGGTTCCAATTAGAAATGTTCCTTCAAAAGATGGCGGACCAATGGATATGGGGCAAATTGATGCAGATAAAATGTATAATATTGTAATGAAATGGGATTGGGGTAATAGTGATAGCGATAAAATCTACCACGATCCTGAAACAAGAAGAAACAGTATTACATACCGCACTAATTTATCTCGTTTAAGTGATGAATTAATTGCAGAAGGCAAAATTGACAAAGCCAAAAATGTGATTAACCTTGCAATGACAAAATTACCTTTGGATAAATTTGGATACTATTCACTTGTAGAGCCATTTGCAAATGGATATTATAAAGTTGGAGAGACCGCAAAAGCACATGACTTGCTAAATAAATTAGTTCAGAAATATAAAGAAAACTTAAATTATTATGCAACATTGACTCCAGGCGACCAAACTGACTTAGCAATGGATATTATAACTGATATTGAGCGTTACAGAAGCCTTTTACACGTTATGAAGCACAACAAAGACCAGGCATTCTACGAAAAACATAAAATTACCTTCAATACGTATGTAAATGTTTTCGAACGTTTTGGTAGAGAAAAAGAATAATAATATACGGAAAATATACTGATTAAAAAAATGCAGCGCTTCTAGTTAAATAGCGCTGCATTTTTTATTTTTACATATCTCTAAATCATCTCACAATGAGCTTTTATTGGGTAAAAACAAATTCATTTATAAAAAGGGTGTTCTCTAAGTATTGTTGGGATATTCCAAATCAAGAAAAGAAAATATACCTGACTTTTGATGATGGCCCAACACCAGAAGTTACAGATTGGGTTTTATCTGAATTAAAGAAATTTGATGCAAAAGCAACCTTCTTTTGTATTGGAAAAAACATCCATGCAAATTCCTCTTTATTTGAAAGATTAATTGCAGAAGGGCACTCTATTGGGAATCACACCATGAACCATATCAATGGATGGAAGAGTCAAACAAATGATTACATTGAGAATGTAAAGAACTGTGCTTCTATTTTATCTGATGAAAAGAGGCTGAACGGCTTATTATTTCGCCCTCCTTACGGGAAAATAAAAAAAGCACAATCTAAAATTTTACGAAATTTAGGCTACAAGATAGTAATGTGGGATGTTTTAAGTGCCGATTTCGATCAGAGCATTACGCCGGAAAAATGTCTTGAAAACGTAACTAAGAATGTACAATCCGGAAGCGTAATTGTATTTCATGACAGTATAAAAGCATCGCATAATTTAAAATTCGCGTTACCTAAAACTTTACACTTCTTAAAAGAAAACGGATATAAGTTTGATATTATTCATTAAAACAACACCAACCAAAAGGGAATTTTAATTAGATATTGAATTGATCCTGAACAATTCCGATAATAGTATTTGCATCAAGTTCTCCTGATTGCCTCCAGATCATTTGACCTTCTTTATAAATCATTAAAGTAGGAAGTCCCTTTATACGCAAGGCTTCAGCAAGCTCCTGGTTTTTATCTACATCAATTTTAATTACTTTGGCTTTATCGCCAAGTGCAGCAGCTACATCCTTAATAACAGGATGCATTGATACAGAAGATTCGTTCCAATCTGTGTAAAAATCAATTAACACTGGAACTTGGGCATTTATAAGTTCTCCAAATTTTGACATAAACCAAAAATTTAATTCTTTTAATCTATTAAAAAGAGATAATTAATACAAATGTAGCATTTTTAACGAATTAAGCCACATTGTTACCTTTTTTTAGTTCAATGACTGTAATTTCAGGCATGATACCAACTCGTCCTGGATATGCATGGAAACCAAATCCACGATTTACGTAAACATAGCGGCCAACGTTTTCATATAATCCTGCCCACTGTTTGTAAATATATTGCGCAAGACTCCATTTAAAATAACCAGGAATTTCTATTCCAAATTGCATA
This sequence comes from Flavobacterium frigidimaris, assembly GCF_002217275.1. Taxonomy (NCBI): domain Bacteria; kingdom Pseudomonadati; phylum Bacteroidota; class Flavobacteriia; order Flavobacteriales; family Flavobacteriaceae; genus Flavobacterium; species Flavobacterium frigidimaris. Next base: position 311,763 of record NZ_MUGV01000015.1, on the reverse strand, counting down.
CCGTGTGTATGGCCTGCCAATGTTAAATGAAAGTTTTTAGGATGGTTTTTAATTTCAGCCTCCCAATGACTTGGATCATGACTCATTAAGACTTTAAAATCATCCTGATGAACATTTTGTGATGCTTTATTTAAATCGCCTGCTTTTTTAAAATTAACACCCCAATTTTCTACTCCTATAAGTGCAATTTTATCATCACCTTTTTGAATATAAGTATGTTCATTCAACATTAATTTAAATCCTATTTGCCCATAAAGCTTCTTAATCTCCTGAAAATTTTCATTTTTTTGCTTCTCAGAAGGCCAGGTAACATATTCACCATAATCATGATTCCCTAAAACAGAAAACTTACCGTATTTATACTCTTTAATACGATTAAAAGTTTCCAGCCAAGGATGCATTTCTTTTGCATGAGTATTTACAATATCACCCGTAAACAAAATCATATCTGCTTCTTGCTGATTGATCAGATCAATCGCATAATTTATCTTTTCCGGATTATCAAAACTTCCACTGTGAACATCTGAAATCTGAGTAATTCTAAAGCCATCAAAAGCATCTGGCAAATCAGGAAAAAAGACTGTTTGTTTAATTACTTTGAAATTATATTTCCCTTCGAAAATTCCATATATTAAGGATAAAAAAGGTATTGCAGCCAAACCTAATGCGATTTGACTTACAAACTTTCGTCTGTCCGGCATCATTTCTTTTCTTGGAGCATTGTAAATAAAGTAATTTAAAATGCTTGCCCCCACTCTAAAGATGTCTTCACCAAATAAAATAAGTGTCATTACAATTTTTGGAACATATACCAATAGCATCAAACCTGTAGTAAACATAAACTGTTTGGTTTGGCCAACAGAACGATCTACTTGCGAGAAAGAATAAATTATAAAGATTAAAATAAGTAAACTTATAACCTGATAACTTATCAAAACCCATCTTAATTTGATTAAAGTTCGAAAAGCCTGATAAGAATAGAACTCAATAAATAAAAATAGAGCGCAAAGAATTACAAAACGAAAGATCATGTAGGTGTAGTTTTAAGCAAAGTAACAAAGAATGAAAATTTTATTGCTTTTTATTATCAAAAATTTAACTCAAATAACAACAAAAAGCTGGTAAATTTCTCCACCAGCTTCTTTTCTACCAAATTTTTTAAAACCTTTTAATCCACAATAAAGTCTATAAATAAACTTATGCTGTATTATTTTTGAGCTTTTGCTGCTTCTGGCTTAGCTTCTGCTTTTTTAGCTTTTTTGTCTGCTTTTTTGTCTTTTTTAGGAGCTTTAGCTTCTTTTACAGGAGTTGTTTGTGCTGGAGTTGTTTGAGCGCTTACCATTGCAGTTGTTCCTAAAACAGCTACTGCTAACATTACTAATTTTTTCATGATTTTAAGTTTTTATGATTATTATCTTATTATTTATAGCTCAAAGATATAATCGGAAAATGAAGACAAAATGAAGATTGAAATACTTTTGAAATTTTAACTTTTAATTATGCAAATGCACTTCAGGAAACAAAAGCGTAAACTTCGATCCTTCATTAATTTCAGAAGTAACCTTAATTTCTATTCGGTGAAAAACAGCAATACTTTCGGCAATGGCAAGTCCTAAACCCTGCCCGTCCTGATCAGAACTTATTCGGGTAAACCTATTAAATACTTTTTCGATTTGAGAAGCATTCATTCCAATACCAGAATCTTTAATGGCAATAAAATATTGACCATTATTAAAACCATCTTCAACTACGATACTGCCTTCCGGCTTATTATACTTTATGGCATTGGTTACTAAATTATAAATCAAAATATGAATCAACGTTTTATTTCCTGTGAAGATAAAATCATGTTTAATCTGGTTTGAAAACTGAATTTCCTTATCCTCGATTCGATCTTGTAAGTCTTCCTGCAAATCATTTAAAATCTCTTTAAAATTGATTTTTTCATTCGCTTCATATTGATTGTTTTCAATTCTGGAAATCAACAATAAATTATTGATGATTTTTTTCAGCATATCTAAAGTTCTTAGTGCTCCGGCAATTTTATCAATTGCATTGTCATCTAAAGAATCATTTTGCAATAAATTTTCAAACTTGTTTTTAAGTAAAGCAATTGGAGTCAAAAGTTCATGAGAAACATTAGAGATAAATTGTTTTTCTTTTTTGAAAAGCTCCCCAATACGATCCATCATCTGGTTTAAAACCAAATCTAATTCTCTAAAATCGCGTGATTTTGCATTAATAGGAGTATGATCAAAAGCTTCAGGTTCGTTGACACGCCTAATTTTAGTATCAATAATTTTATAAAAAGGTTTGAGCAAATATTCGATATAAACAGTATCTGCCAGAAAAGTGACTAAAAGAATAACAACCAATACGATAATAATAAACAACCGAATGATAAAAGTTAGATCGTTTACTTCACTTAAACTGCTTCCTATTTCCAATTGATAACCTTGATTTTCATAAGTGAAATGATACTGCAGGATTCGGTATTCATTTTCTTCGCCTTCAATTATCCGGTAATCGTTACTGAAAGTTGTTTTTTTCTGATGCGGTTTCCCGGTAATTTTAGAAAGCACCAAAAATTCGCTATGCAAAGTTGAAAACTGAGAATACGTTTCGGTAGAATCATCTGAATTTTCGATAAAATCATTGATTTCTTTTTTATTTAGATGATCAATAAATTTTTTCTTTTTTTCTACTAATCCATTATTAATGTGTCTGTATACCACATTTTCAACCAAAATAGGCAGCATTAACCACAAAACCAAAATCACCAACAATCGCGTTAGTGCATTAAAAATGGCTAATTGGTGTTTTATTTTCACAGAAACCTATTTATTCGTTTATACGATAACCCACATTTCGAACCGTTTCGAACCAATCTATAGAAGTGTGTTTATCCAGTTTTTTTCGAAGATTTCGAACATGCACATCAATAAAATTGGAATCAGAATTGACTTCTAAAATATCTCCCCAAATATGTTCTGTTAGTTGTAACCTTGTTATAACACGATTTTTATTCAAAACCAGATATTGAAAAATATCAAATTCTTTTTTAGTTAAGCTAATTGGAATATCATTATAACTAACTTTATAATCCTGAAGTTGTAATAAAAATCCGTGTACTTCTAAATTGTTCAAAGTAAAACCATGGATTCTACGGATAACCGCAAACAATCTTGCACTTAATTCGGTTAACGCAAATGGTTTCGTCAAATAATCATCGGCACCCAAATGCAGACCATTTATCCTGTCATCTAATTCGCCTCGTGCCGTTAAGACAATTACAGCCATTTTAGATTTAGTTTTGCGAATGGTTTTCAAAATATCAAAACCATCTCCGTCAGGCAAACCAAGATCAAGCAGCATTGCATCATAATCGTTACTTGCTACTTCTTCAAGAGCATCACTGCAATTATTCGCTATTTTGCATATGTACCCAACGTTACACAAAAAATCGTAAACCTCTACAGCAAGTTCTTTATTATCTTCAACAATTAAAATATTCATAAAAACAGCTTTTAAGCGTAACTAAATTTAAGCAATTAAAAAAAGTCCTGCTACGCATTATTAAAAAATTAACGAATCAAAAAAAGCTGACAAATTTCTTCATCAGCTTTTTCATCCACATTCCATAACCATTATTCCTGTTTTGTCTCCTTTAGAATTCTTCGAAAACAAAACAAAAGCAATGCTTATTTTTTCACTTTCGCTGTTTCTGCTTTTGGAGCTTCTGTTTTTGCTGATTTTGCTTTTTTATCAGCTTTGTTTTTTGGGTGTTTTGTAGCTTTAACTTCTTTTGCAGGAAGTTCTTTTACTTCTTTTGCAGGGCCAACTTTTACAGCAGGAGGAAATGCATGCACCATTACACTTGTTCCTAAAACCGCTACTAATAACATCAATAAATTTCTCATGATTTCTAAGATTTAAATTAATACCTTTTATTTTACAGATCAAATGTACCCCTGTAAAATGAAGGCTAAATGAAGAAATGCATCACTATAAATACTTTAACTTGACATTAACGGTTTGCGCAGGTGGACCATATAAGCTATATAAGTTCATTTAATAGTGGCGCTCAACAGGGCGCCAATAGTTTGGTTAACAATATAGCAGCACATATAAGGGGACGTTGAATTAATAAAATGAACTTTGATAACTTACATGGTGCAAAAAAAATCTTTTTAGTTTAATTTTTGAGAACCCAATTGTTTATTTTTACAGACTAATATTTTTTTTATGTCAACTCAAAAACGTCTTTTTCTTCTCGATGCTTACGCGCTAATTTTCCGTGGTTATTATGCCTTTATAAAAAACCCACGAATTAACTCAAAAGGAATGGATACATCAGCGATCATGGGCTTCATGAACTCGCTTTTGGATGTTATAAAACGTGAAAAACCGGATCATTTGGCTGTGGCTTTTGATAAAGGCGGAAGTCATGTAAGAACAGAAATGTTTGTCGAATATAAAGCCAATCGTGACGCTACTCCAGAAGCAATAAAAATCGCCGTACCTTATATTCAGGAACTTTTAAGAGCAATGCACATTCCGATCATTGAAATAGAAGGTTGTGAAGCCGATGATTTAATTGGAACAATTGCAAAGCAAGCAGAAAAAGAAAACTACAAAGTTTATATGGTAACACCTGATAAGGATTTTGCCCAATTAGTTTCTGAGAACATTTTCATGTACAAACCAGCCCGAATGGGGAATGGAATCGAAATTTGGGGCGTTCCTGAAGTTTTGGCAAAATTTGAAATCGAAAGACCGGAGCAAGTAATCGATTTTTTGGGAATGATGGGAGATGCTGTTGATAATATTCCTGGATTACCAGGTGTTGGTGAAGTTACAGCAAAAAAATTCCTGAAAGAATTTGGTACGATGGAAAACCTTTTAGATAATACACATTTACTAAAAGGCAAAATGAAAGAAAACATTGAAGCCAATAAAGAAAAAGGAATTTTATCTAAAAAACTGGCGACGATTATTTGTGATTGTGACGTTGTCTTTAATGAAGACGACTACGAACTTTCGCGTCCAGACATCGAAAAAACAGATGCTATTTTTCAGGAACTAGAATTCAGAAGAATGGCGGAACAGTTTGATAATTTATTTAAAGTAGGTGGCGGAAATGAATTAGCAACTTCGGCAGCTCCAGCTTCTGATGCTAAATTATACAAAAAACCACAACCTAAAAATGAAGATCAGTTTGATTTGTTTGGAGGCGGAGCAACTTCTGATGAAAATACTGAAACAGAAAGAACTTCATTTTACAATACTTTAGAAAACACACCCCATTCCTATCAAGCCATCGAAGGTGATTTAGGAATTAAATTGCTTTTGCAAAACTTGCAAAAACAGACTGAAGTTTGTTTTGATACTGAAACTACTGGCTTAGATGCCTTACATGCTGAATTGGTAGGGATTTCGTTTTCTTATGAAAAAGGAAAAGGCTATTACGTTCCGTTTCCGGAAAGCCAGGAAGAAGCTCAAACTTTAATTGAAAAATTCAGACCGTTTTTTGAGAATGAAAACATTGAAAAAATTGGTCAGAATTTAAAATACGATTTAAAAATTCTTTCTAATTACGGTATTAATGTAAAAGGAAAACTTTTTGATACCATGATTGCACATTATCTGATCAATCCGGATATGCGTCATAATATGGATATTTTATCTGAAACCTATTTGAAATATTCTCCAAAATCTATTGAAACTTTAATTGGTAAGAAAGGAAAAAATCAAATTACAATGCGTGATGTCGCCCTTGAAGATATTAAGGAATATGCTGCTGAAGATGCTGATGTAACTTTTCAATTAAAAGAACTTTTTACAACCGAATTAGATAAAACGGAAACCAAAAAATTATTCGATGAAATCGAAATTCCGTTAGTAAGCGTTTTAGCAGCAATGGAGACAGAAGGAATTCGTCTTGATGTTGATTTTCTAAAACAAATGTCGACCGAAATGGAGGTCGAAATTAAATCTTTGGAACAAAAAATCTATGAAACTGCTGGTGAGAAATTCAATTTGGCTTCTCCAAAACAATTGGGAGATGTTTTATTTGATAAAATGAAAATTGGTGGTGCCAAACAAAAGAAAACCAAAACCGGTCAATATGCGACTGGTGAGGATGTTTTGATGTATTTAGCTAATGACAATCCTATTATAAAGGAAATTCTGGATTGGCGTCAAATGGTAAAATTACAAAGCACTTATATTTTGGCTTTGCCGGAACAAGTAGACAAGAAAACATTACGCGTTCATACCGATTATATGCAAACTGTTGCCGCAACAGGACGTTTGAGCTCTAACAATCCTAACTTACAAAATATCCCGATTCGTACCGAAAGAGGACGCCAGATTCGTAAAGCTTTTGTCGCGCGCGATGAGAATCATACTTTAATCTCTGCCGATTACTCGCAAATAGAATTAAGAATTATCGCTGCCTTAAGTGGTGAAGAAAATATGATCGCCGCTTTCAAAAACGGAGAAGATATCCACAAAGCAACTGCCGCTAAAGTTTTTGATGTGCCTTTAGAAGAAGTTTCACGCGAACAAAGAAGTAATGCTAAAACGGTAAACTTCGGAATTATTTATGGTGTTTCTGCTTTCGGATTGAGCAATCAGACTTCATTATCAAGAAGCGAAAGTGCTGCTTTGATTGAAGCTTATTATAAAACATATCCTAGATTAAAATCGTACATCAGCGAACAAATAGAATTTGCACGTGAAAAAGGATATGTGCAAACGATTTTAGGACGTCGTCGTTATTTAAAAGACATTAACTCGGCAAATGCTGTGGTGAGAAGTGCCGCTGAGCGAAATGCTGTAAATGCGCCCATTCAGGGAAGTGCCGCCGATGTGATAAAAATTGCGATGATCAACATTCACAAAAAGCTAAAAGATGAAAACTGGAAATCTAAAATGTTGCTTCAGGTTCATGATGAGCTTGTGTTTGATGTGCACAATGACGAATTAGAAAAAATCCAGCCAATGATTAAACATGAGATGGAAAATGCTTTTATGATGAGTGTTCCTTTGGATGTTGAATTAGGTATGGGTGCAGATTGGTTAGCGGCGCATTAAGCAATTTTAGATTTTAGATTTTAGATTTTAGATTTTATCTCTCCATAAAAAAAGGACTGTTCTTTCGAACAGTCCTTTTTTATGATATATTTTATGATTAAGCTTTTCTAGTAGACTCTCGTTCTTTCAACTTTGTCTTAATAACGATCGTTTCGTAATCCGAAGTTTCCTCATCAGATTCTTCTAAACGTTTGATTAGTTGTCTGGCGGCAACTTCTCCAATTTCAATTCCGTGTTGACTAACCGTTGTTAAACTTGGCGACAAACGTCTTGACGCTAAAATTCCATCTGCAAAACCAATTATTGAAATATCTTCCGGAACTTTGTATCCTTTTTTCAAACTCACTCTTAATGCTGCAACGGAATCATTTTCATCCAAAGCAAAAATCGCATCAATTTTATTATCAAAAATGGCATCAATTTTATTCTTCATATCCTCTTCAGAATCTGTACGAAGAATAATTTTTTCATTTACCGGAATATTGTTATCTGCCAAAGCTTTCAAATATCCGTCAGCTCTTAATTTTCCAACGCTTAAATTATCTACTGAAGAAATTAAGGCAATATTTTTACAGCCTAAATTGATCAAATGTTGTGTTGAATTCAAAGCTGAATCGAAATCATCTACTACAACTTTGTCACATTCTACTTCATCTGCAATTCGGTCAAACATTACAATCGGAGTTCCATCATTAATAATAGCAGAAAAATGACTGTAATCCTGTAATTTTTGAGCTTCTTCAGAAACCGAAAGTATAAATCCGTCAATAGTTCCGTTGCTCAACATTTCAAGAGTATGAATTTCTTTTTCCAAAGATTCATTCGAAATACAGGTAATTACATTGTATCCTTTTTTATCGGCAACTTTCTCGATACCACTAAAAACCTTTGCAAAAAAGGAATTTAATATATTAGGTATAATTACACCAATTGTTTTGGTTTTACGATTCTTCAGATTCAGACCAATAACATTAGGCTTATAATTTTTGAGTTTGGCATACTCTTTAATCTTCACCTTCGTTTGCTCACTAATTTCCGGGCTATCATTTAGTGCCTTAGACACCGTAGATACAGAAACACCAAGTTCTTTCGCAATTTGTTTTAGAGTTGCTTTAGCTTTCATCTATTAAAATTTTATGTAATTAGTACAAATATAGTAGAATTACCTAAAATAAAACAAAAAACACCTACCAGTATTTAAAATTATAAGGCTTTTTAGAAAAAAATTAAAAAAACGTCGATTATTCAAAACCGCTCTTACAAAAATCTCGTTAATACCTTAATATATGTTATTAACCTTTTAAAAGACCTTGATTATGAAAAACGAAGTTAAAATTCATGAAGTTGACCCTTCCTTGAATAACAGAAGGAGCTTTCTAAAGCTCAGCGGCTTAACACTAGTTGGCGCAGGTTTGGTTTTAGCTGGCTGCAGCGACAATGATAATGATAATGATATGCAGGACAATACCCTGCCCGGAATAAAAAATGGTGTCTTTGATTTAGGCTCTGGAGATTTTGGAGTATTGACTTATGCCTATGCACTGGAACAATTAGAAGCTGATTTTTATACTAAAGTTGTAAACGCCTCTAATTTCAACTCTACTTTTAATACTATCGAAAAACAAGTTTTGACTGACTTATATCATCATGAAGTAATTCACAGAGATTTTTTCAAAGCGGCGCTGACAGGAGCCCTTCCTGATCCGAGTTCACAATTACTTCCTTCTTTGGCATTTAATTATGGCTCTCTAAATTTCAACAGTCGTACTGAAGTTCTTGCAACGGCAAAAGCTTTGGAAGATACAGGAGTGGCTGCGTACAACGGAGCCGGAAAACTGATTAAAAGTGCTGATTATTTATTGTTGGCCGGGAAAATTGTTTCGGTAGAAGCCAGACACGCTTCCGCTATCAGAAGTTTGATTAACCCAAATTCAAATGATTTTGCAGGTGATGATATTGTAAATACTTCTACAGGTTTAGACGTTGCCAGCGATCCTTCTAAAATTTTACCAATTGCAGGAGGTTTCATTACTACAAAATTTACTGCTAAATATTTACCTTAATCCTAACCAGCTAAAAATTAGAAATTATGAATATCTTAAAATTTATAGAAACCTTCACTGATGATAGTTTAATGAGAAGCACTGGTTCGAGAAGAGACAGTTTTAATCAGTTCGGAAATATTGGAAAAAATCTGGCAATGGCTTCTATCCCATTCGGATTATCAGCTTTAGCCAATAAAGCATTAGCAAAAGACATCACTGCAACACCAGCCACTCCAATTGGAGCACTGCAATTTGCTTTGACTTTAGAATATCTTGAAAATGAATTTTATGCGATGGCGTTAGATTCTGGAGTAATCCCGGCATCTGAAAACGGCGGACGCGACAGAAAAGTTTTTCAACAAATTGCCGCACACGAATCAGATCACGTAAAATTCTTAATTGCGGGACTAGGCGGAACAATGAGTGCTAATTTTGTTCCAAAACCCACTTTCGACTTTACTGTTGGAGGCGCATTTAATCCTTTTGGAGATTATCCAACGTTTTTGGCATTGGCCCAAGCTTTTGAAGATACTGGTGTGAGAGCCTATAAAGGTCAGGCTGCTAATTTGATTTCAACACCAGATTTACTAACTGCTGCTTTGCAAATTCATTCTGTTGAGGCAAGACATGCCTCAGAAGTACGACGATTACGCGGATTAAAAGGCTGGATATCGAATGCCGAGAGAGGTACCGGAATGCCAGCAGCAACACAAGCCGTGTATGATGGCGAAGGTGTTACAATGCAGGCAGGATATAATACCGCTAGTTTATTTGGAGCCGCCGCAGGATCAGAAGCTTACGATGAGCCACTTTCAACACAACAAGTTGTAGATATTGCAAATTTATTTATTGTTTAACAAAAAAACTCTAAATATTGAACCACCTTCGCGTTATTGTGAAGGTGGTTTTTTTTTATTCATTTAAATAAAAAACTGAAGCCCTGATTTTCAACAGATAAAATATTCTTTTCAGGTATTTGGTTTTAAAATAATTAATTGTACTTTTGCATCCCCTTTATTGGGGATGGAATGTTTAATTAAAATAATATTATGGACGCATTAAGCTACAAGACAATTTCAGCTAGCAAAGCCACTGTAACTAAAGAGTGGATTGTTGTTGACGCTGAAGGTCATAACTTAGGTCGTCTTGCTTCAAAGGTTGCGATGATCTTAAGAGGTAAGTACAAACCAAGTTACACACCACACGTTGACTGTGGAGATAACGTAATTGTTATCAACTCAGAAAAAATTAACCTTACAGGTACAAAAATGAATGACAAAATTTACATGCGTCATACAGGTTACCCAGGAGGACAAAGAACTTTAACTGCTAAAGTATTGCAATCTAAAAACCCTGCATTATTAGTAGAAAAAGCTGTAAAAGGAATGTTACCTAAAAACAAATTAGGAGCTGAACTTTTTAGAAATCTAAATGTTGTTGTAGGTGCTGAGCATACTCACGGAGCTCAAAAACCTAGAACTGTTAACCTAAACGATCTTAAGTAATGGGAGTTATTCACAAAATCGGTAGAAGAAAAACCGCTGTTGCACGTGTATATGTTTCTGAAGGAACAGGAAAAATCACTGTAAACAAAAAAGAATTCGCAACTTACTTTCCAACTGCAACTTTACAATACAAAGTTTTACAACCAATGTCTATGACAGAAAATGTAAACAACTTTGACGTAAAAGTAAACGTTTACGGAGGTGGTTCAACTGGTCAGGCAGAAGCTGTAAGAATGGCATTAGCACGCGTTATGTGTGAAGTAAATGCTGAAAACAGAGCTATCCTTAAACCAGAAGGTTTATTAACAAGAGATCCAAGAATGGTTGAACGTAAGAAATTCGGTCAGAAGAAAGCTCGTAAGAGATTCCAATTCTCTAAACGTTAATATTACCTGTCTTGTATATTTGGTACAAGACACGATCAATTATTTATTGAAATTAAAAAACACAGTTGTTGTTGCTCTCCTATCGAGGTAGGAAATAGTTTAGCATCTAAATGTATAAAGCCTGGGAAACCGCCATTTATACATTGCTAATCAACAGAACGTAAACTAGTACAAAAATGGCAAACAAAATAGAAGTAAAAGACTTACTAGAAGCAGGTGTTCACTTTGGACACATGACTAGAAAATGGGATCCAAACATGGCCCCTTACATTTATATGGAGCGTAATGGTATTCACATTATCAATCTATATAAAACTGCAGCAAAAATCGAAGAAGCTAATGAAGCTTTGAAAAAAATCGCTGCATCAGGTAGAAAAATCTTATTCGTAGCTACCAAAAAACAAGCTAAAGACATCGTTGCTGAAAAAGCAAAGGCTGCAAACATGCCTTACATCACTGAAAGATGGCCTGGTGGAATGCTAACTAACTTTGTAACTATCAGAAAGGCAGTGAAAAAAATGTCTTCTATTGATAAAATGAAGAAAGATGGTACTTTCATGACGTTATCTAAAAAAGAGCGTTTGCAAGTTGATCGTCTACGTGCTAAATTGGAGAAAAACTTAGGTTCAATCGCTGACATGTCTAGACTACCAGCTGCATTGTTCGTAGTAGATATCAAAGCTGAACATATCGCAATAAAAGAAGCACAAAAATTAAACATTCCAGTTTTCGCAATGGTTGATACGAATTCTGACCCAAGAGAGGTTGATTACGTTATTCCTGCAAATGATGATGCTTCTAAATCAATTGACAAAATTTTATCTTTAGTTACTGCTGCTGTAATCGACGGTCTTTCTGACAGAGGTTCTGATAAAGAAACTGAAGTTTTCACAGAAGAAGCTCCAGCTACTGAAGCTGCTCCTGCTGTAGAGGCTGCGCCAGCTGTTGAAGCTGCTGCTCCTGCAACTGAAGAATAAATCAAATTTAAATTCCAAATTTTAAATTCTAAAATCCAAACACAAATTAAAAACGTTATGTTGATAATTTAATAAAATTGGAGTTTAGAATTTAAAAGATGGAATTTTTACTTTTAACATTAAAATTCAAAATATTATGGCAACAATTACTGCTGCAGACGTAAATAAATTAAGACAAACTACAGGTGCCGGAATGATGGACTGTAAAAAAGCTTTAGTTGAGGCTGACGGAGATTTCGATAAAGCTATACAAGTCCTTAGAGAAAAAGGACAAAAAGTTGCTGCTAACCGTTCTGACCGTGAGTCTTCTGAAGGAGCTGCTGTTTCTTTTATCAATGCTGACAATACTAAAGGAGCTATCATCACTTTAAACTGCGAAACTGATTTCGTAGGTAAAAATGAGGCTTTCGTAACTTTGGCTAAAGAATTAGTAGAAAAAGCTATTAACTTCTCTTCTAAAGAAGAATTTTTAGCTTCAGATTTCAACGGAATTACTGTTGCTGAAAAATTAATCGAGCAAACTGGAGTTATCGGAGAAAAAATCGAAATCGGTGGTTTTGAAATTTTAGAAGGTGCTTTCGTTGGATCTTATGTTCACGTTAACAAAATTGCTGCATTAACTGCAATTTCTGCTGCAATTCCTAACGCTGACGTTTTAACTAAAGATGTTTCTATGCAAGTTGCTTCTATGGGAGCTGATACATTATCTTATAAAGATTTTGATCCTGCTTTCGTTGAATCTGAACTTGCTGCTCGTATTGCTGTAATCGAAAAAGATAATGAAGAAGCAAAACGTTTAGGAAAAACTTTAAAAAATGTTCCTAAATATATCTCTTTCTCTCAATTAACTGAAGAAGTTTTAAAACAAGCTGAAGAAGATGCTAAAGCTGAATTAAAAGCAGAAGGTAAGCCAGAGCAAATTTGGGATAAAATTGTTCCAGGAAAAGTACAACGTTTCATCTCTGACAATACTACTTTAGATCAGGAAAAAGCTTTACTTGATCAAAACTTCATCAAAGATGATAGTAAAAAAGTTGGTGATTATGTTAAAGGATTCAACGTTGAAATTACAGGTTTCAAAAGAGTTACTCTAGGTTAATATATTATTATTTCAATATAAAAGGCCCGAATATTAATTTATTCGGGCCTTTTTTTATATTCTTTTATGTCTCAAATAGTACAGACGCACCGCAGTGCGCCTATAATAGTATTGCCGATTTTTTTATTTTTTCTTCGTTACAATTGGAAAATCTCTTGCACGCATTAAAGCATCCGATTTAGGAGCTCTGCCTCTAAAATTCTCATATGCTTTTTCCTGATCAATCGTATTTCCAACGCTGAAAACATTATCATAAAGTCTTTTTGCAACCGCTTTATCATACGGTCCTTTTCCTTCAGTAAAAGCTTCCCACGCATCTGCATTGATTACATCAGCCCATAAGTAGCTGTAATATCCTGCTGCATATCCATCACTTGAGAAAATATGTCCAAATTGCGGAATACGGTGACGCATTACAATTTCTGATGGCATATGCAGTGCATCTAAGGTCTCTTTTTCAAATTTATGAGGATCTATAGGTGTAGTTGTCAAATGTAGCTTCATATCAATCAAAGAACTTGAAATTGTTTCTACAGTAGAGAATCCTTCATTAAAATTAGCTGCTTTCTTAATTCTTTCTACTAAAGACTGTGGCAACGGCTGATTTGTTTTATAATGCAAAGCAAATTTGTTCAATACTTCCGGAGTAGACAACCAGTGCTCTAATAATTGAGAAGGAAATTCAACATAATCTCTTGCTACAGAAGTTCCTGCTAAACTTGGATAGGTAACATTTGAACACAATCCGTGAAGTGCATGACCAAATTCATGAAATAAAGTTGTTGCATCTGTCCATGAAATTAAAACAGGTTCGTTTGCTGTTCCTTTAATGAAATTACAGTTGTTAGACACGATCGTTAAAACATCACCGCCTAACTTTTGTTGGTCACGATAAGCATTCATCCAGGCTCCTGAACGTTTTCCTGTACGTGCGTAAGGATCAAAATACCATAAACCTACCACTTTTCCGGTCACTTTATTACTCACTTCCCAAACGCGAACATCAGGATGATAAACTGGCACATTTGTAATTTGTTTGAAACTTAAGTTAAACAATTCTCCGGCAACCCAAAACATTCCCTCACGCAGGTTTTCTAATTGTAAGTAAGGCTTAACCTCATTTTGATCTAAATCATATTTTGCTTTTCTAACTTTTTCAGCATAATAACGATAATCCCAAGGTTGAATTTTGAACTTTCCACCTTCTGCATCGACAATCTTTTGCATCTCCGCTACATCCTGGTGTACTTTTTCTACAGCTGGCTCCCAAACTGACATCATTAAATCTAATGTTTTCTGAGGATCTTTTGCCATTTTATTAGACAAACTCCAATTAGCAAAAGTTGGATATCCGAGTAATTTAGCTTTTTGAGTACGCAGTTCTAAAATAGTTACAAGTGTAGAATTGTTATCATTCGCATTTCCGTTATCTCCACGTTTCACAAAAATATCGAATGCTTTTTCTCTTAAATCTCTGCGAGTTGAAAAAGTCAAAAAGGGTTCAATAGAAGAGCGTGTATTGGCAATACATCCCATAACATCCAATTTTCTGTCTTTTGCTTCAGCAATAGCAGCATTTTTTACTTCTTGTGGCAGACCGTCAAAATCACTTTCTGTTTTTAAAGCAAGGTATTGATTGTGTTCTTCGGCTAATAAATTTTGGCTAAAGCGAGTAAAAAGTGTTGCCAGTTCCTGATTAATCTTAGATACTTTTGCTTTATCTTCATCATTTAATTTAGCTCCCTGACGAACAAGATTCGTATAGTATAACCAGATTAAACGCTGTTGCTCGCTAGTAAGTTTTTTACTTTCTTTTGCATTATAAAGTGTTTCAATTCTGGCAAACAATTTCTTGTTTTGATTAATTTTATCTGTAAATGCAGAGAATTTTGGCGACATCTCTCTGTCGATTGCATTAAATTCAGGAGTACTTAGATTAGATCTGTAAATTCCGTAAACTGTCGAAATTCTCGTAATTGTTTTTCCCGAAAGCTCTAAAGCGACAATAGTATTGTCAAAAGTTGGTGCTTTTGGATTATTTGCAATAGCATCTACTTCATTTAATTTTTCCTGAATAGCAAATTCAATTGCCGGTTTAAAGTCTGACACCTTGTACTCATTAAAAGCAGGAACTCCTCCGTAAGGACCAGTCCATGGTTTAAGTAACGGGTTGTCAGCGTTGTTTTGTGCGGTAGCCGCAAAAAAGGTTGTACCCATGATAAAAATTGACATTAATTTTTTCATTCTCATTAATTTTGTTTTAAATAATAGAACTTGTTCTTATTCCAAAAGTACCTAAAAATTACCAATCGAGAGCAAATTGAATAATCTTAAAAAAGTTTGATCGTATAAACAATCTCAGTTGCGAAAAGTCACTTTTAGTTTTTAAGAAAATACCTTATAAAAAAAGAAGAAAAAGTAAAATTCATAAACGAAAAGACCGTAATCTATTTTATATTTGTTTAGCAAAACCACTAAACCAACCCTCTTGAAAAAACTACTTTATATCTCATTACTAATAACTTCGGTTCTTCAGGCACAAAACAAAAGTTTATTTTGGGAAATATCCGGTAACGGTTTAACCAAAAAATCCTATATCTACGGAACGATGCATGTTAACGATAAAATTTCGTTTCACTTATCTGATTCCTTTTTTACAAATCTTTTGGGCTCTGATATTGTGGCCAATGAAAGCAATCCTGAAACCTGGGGAGATTTGAATGATTTAATGAAAAGTAATGATTTTAATTCTTATAAAAAGTTCTATACCGAATTCTATTTGTTCCCCACAACAAAAGAGAATATTCAAACCATTTTTATTAATGACAATGGCAAGTATTTTAGAAATATGTTATCAGGAGCCGAAGGAGATCAGGCAGATTTTCAGGAAGATACTGTATTAGACATGTTTATTTTTCAAACCGGAAAAAAGTACAAGAAGAAAATTGTTGGTCTTGAAGATGCAAAAGAATCTATGCTTTCTATCTTGCAAATCATTGACGAAGATGCAAAACCGAAAGAAGAAAACAAACTAGCTTTAGTCAAAATCTTAAAAAACAGAAATCCTCAGGAGGTTCTAAAAGAATATTACAGAGAGAAAGACATTGTAATGCTTGACTCGATCTATAAACTGCTGTTTTCGAAAAAAGCACACGATGCACTTATTGTTAATCGCAACAAAGTAATGACAAAGAGTATTGATTCTATTGCAAAAACAGGAAGTTTATTCTCAGCAGTTGGAGCGGCACATCTTGCAGGCAATGATGGTATAATTAAACTTTTAAGACAAAAAGGCTATACGGTAAAACCTATAATTGACACTTTTACCGAAAACGGGAAAAATCAGAAGAAAACTATTGAAGCTTATTTTCCTAATCCCAATTTTACGGTTTCGAACACTAAAGATAAAATGGTGCAATTGCCATTATACAAAACTACTATTGAAGAAAATGAAAGTATGGGCTCGCCAGATTTTACCAACGGTGGTGCCATTACGATAAAAAGAATTCCGCTAAATTATTTCTTAAAAAACAGAAATATCATATACAATCCGAAATCATTGGATAGTTTATTTTTTGAAAAAATTCCGGGAGATATTATTGAAAAAAAATATGCTGAACAGCCCAATTATGCCAGTTATGATATAAAAAATGTTACGAAAACAGGAAACGCCCAACATTCTAAATTTTACATCACTCCTTTAGAAATCATTTCGATTTCGATGACAGGACCTGCCAATTATGTTCGACAATATGAAAATGAGGTTTTTGAAAATATTAAAATCAAACCTTTTAAAAATGAATGGGAAAAAATCAAACCTCTAAAAGGCGGTTTTGAGGCAGAAATTCCTTCATTCAACTTCGTCTTTGGAAACAGTGCTGATAAAGGAACCAATATTGATATTCAGGCCTATGATAATCAGGAAAAAGCATATTATTTTTTAAGAGAAAAAACACTAAATGACACCAGTTTCCTTGAAAATTCTGAATACGAACAAAAGCAAATTCATTATCAATTTTATCTGCAACAAAATCAAGATTCTACAGCTACAAAATACAACAAAATTGAAAATTCTTTTGTTTCAACCTCTAAAATTGGAGATCGAAATATCAAATTAAAAACAATTATTTCTGGGAACAAATATTACTTATTGGGCGCTGTAAATGCATCAGAGACCAGTACCAATCGTTTTTTCAATTCCTTTACAATCGTTCCGTTTGCATACAAATCGAAATCGAAAGTTTTAACAGACTCAATTGCCAACTATAAAATAGAAATTCCTGAAAAGGAAAATGAAAACTTATTTTTAAAATTAGATCAAAACAAAAGAGAAACAAAAAATACCTTCAAGGTCGTAAATCAGTTTCAGTCATTTAACTCCGAAACGGGTAGAAAAATAAAACTAGCTTACCATAAATTCCCAAAATACGAACGAACATTATCTATTGATTCTGTTCAGCGTATGCTTAAAAAAGAATTCCTAAATCAATATGAAAGCGATCCTGAACAGAATTATTTTGAGGGAGAAGACGATGAAAGTTACGAAACTGCAACATCATTACTAAGTCCTGAATTGTTTCTTAAAAAGGGATTCTCACAGTCTTTATGGGAAGAAATTCTTGCCGACAAAAAAGACAATTACGAATTTTTATCACAAAGCACTACTTTTAATAAAGAACAAAATAGTTACACCGTCAATGCTCTAGTTTCTAAGCCAAATGCGACACAAGCCATTAAATACAAAGTTCTTTATAAAGACAACACCTATTATTTACTGAATACTTTGGTGGCCAAAAACTATAAAAACGATGATCCATTCATAGAAAAAACTTTTAATTCATTAGATCTAGCTGACAATATTAAAACGGATGCGAACGAAGACAAGGTAAAACTTTTTATCGAAGATGCTAAAAGTGAAAAAGATACCATTCGTTATTCAGCCTTGAACACAATTGATAATCTGGACATTACAAAAAATGATTTTGAAGCTATTACCAATTTCATTACTACTTTTAATTTTAAAGAAAGTGAAACTGATGCCATAACTTCATTATTGGAAAAAATTGGCAAAATAGAAGATGAAAGAGTAATTCCTTATCTCGAGAATTATTATAAAAAAGAATCAACTAAAACAGATGTACAAATTAGCATCTTAAAAAGTATTTCATATCAAAAATCAAAAGAAGCGTATCAAAAAATCAATGAATTATTAGAGTATGATTTACCCATTTCCGATTTACAATATGAGATTGGAAGTCTTTTTTACACCTTTGAAAGAGATCCGGAAAACAGTAAGGAATTGTTTCCTGAAATTTTTCAATATTACAGCATCAAAGAATACAACAAACCAATTATTAGCTTTTGCAATTCATTATTAGAGAAAAAATTGCTTTCAGTTAAAAAACTAAAAGCATTTAAAAAAATAATATTGACCAATACCAAACTCGAATATAAAAGAGTAGCAAGCTGGAACGAAAAAAACAAAGCCTCGCAAGATGCTGCAACGACAGAAGACGATTTAACGTTTTATTCTGAGTCCTCAAGATCATTAACTGATTTGATAAATTACACCAATTTAATCTATAATTATGCAGATGACAATGCTGTAAAAGAAGTGTTGAAAAAAATAAAAAATCTGGATATTCCGGAATTAAACATAGAATTAGCCCGATTAGGAATTATACATAACGCACTAAATACGGCTGAAATTAATGTTTTTTTAAACGATCCTAAAACGCAATTCATTACAATCAATTTGTTGTTGAATCAAAATAAAAAAGATTTAATACATTTTACTGATGATGAGATTGCGAAAGCTGCCGCTTTAAATTTTCAAAATCTCTCTAAAAAAGATTCTATAACCTTATTAAAAAAGCAAATTGTAGCAAAAGACAATCATGAAATTTCGTTTTACTTTTATCAAATTCAAAGAAAAAATGATGAGACAAAAGCGGTCAAAAAGCAATTATACACCATTGCCTTTTTAAACGAAAACAAAAAAATAAATCCTTTAGCCTACACTACCGCTCCAATAAAAACAATTAGTATTGAAGAGGATCCCGAAAAAACATATGCTCTTATCATCAATGAAACTCTAAATGGCGATCATATGAGAGCAAGTTTTGAAAAAGAAAAGGAAGAAGAGGAACTATCACTTGGTGAAGAATATTAAATCAATTTTCAGCATAAAATAGTTAACTTTGAAGTATCAGATTTTATAGTACGTATTTATGTTCAAAACCAAAAAAGAAATTGTCTTTGTAGTTCTAGCGGGAATTTTTATCACAAATGCAGTTGTCGCAGAACTTATTGGAGGAAAATTAATTCAGGTTGGGCCGTTTGTAATGAGTATTGGTATTTTACCATGGCCAGTGGTTTTCCTGACAACCGACTTAATAAATGAATATTTTGGAGAGAAAGGAGTAAAAAAGCTCTCTTTTATAACGGCTTGCTTAATTGCATATGCTTTTTTAATTTTATTTATGGCAATTGTTATTCCGGCCGCAAAAGGAATAAGTCCGGTAAATGATGAGCAATTTCAGGCTGTTTTTGGACAAAGTATGTGGATAATTGTTGGTAGTTTAATTGCCTTTATGGCATCTCAGTTAATTGATGTCTGGATATTTTGGTTTTTTAAAAGACGAACAGGAGAAAGAAAAATATGGTTACGAACTACGGGATCAACTGTAATTTCGCAATTATTTGATTCGTTTATTGTACTTGGAATAGCTTTTTGGCTACCCGGAAAAATTGACTTTGATACGTTTATTTCATCAGCATTGATAGGCTATGCATTTAAATTATCTATAGCCATTTTATTGACACCATTAATTTACGCAGGACATCATTTAATTAAAAAATATTTGGAAGGAGACATTTCTCATAAGGACTAAAAATTATTGTTATGAAAAAAACTAATATAATAGTACTATTTTCACTAAGCTTCCTGTTAAGCTGTGGTAGCGATGACAAAAAGCAACCTAACAATAAAGTATACCCTGTTAGTTCTTTAAAACCTGCACCTCAAAAACAACTCGATCCAATTCCTTCTAAAATAGTAGTTGCAATAGACAGCCGTAATAATTCTCCTCTTAAGAAAAAAGAGGCTTTTACTGTTACAAAACCTATTTTAACACCCGAAATTCCAGTTGCAAAAATAAGCACAACAGAAAAAGCTCCGATTCCAATAAAAAAGGAAGAAAACGACTTACTGAATTTTGTTAATCTGCGCAAAATTTTTTCAGGGACTAAAATTGGCCAGACCATGAGTCAGAAAGATTTAACTCAAAATTTTAAAATTCCTGAAGAAGCCGTTAAACTTGTTAAAAGTGTTACCAGAACAGCACACGATGAGTTAAATGTAAAATGGCGTTCAACCTGGCTTGTAGAAAAAGTATCGGATGCCGAACTTGAAGACGGTAAAATGAAAGTTAGATTTCAGGCTGATAAAATGTTCATGTCAGGCAAAGCAATCGGGATTAAATACAACAGAAAAGTTTATAATGATTTAATAATAATTGGTCATTCCGCCTATATACCAAGCGTAAAAGGATATCATTGGCAAATTGGTAAATAATGGAAAACGAAGTTTTAATTCGATGTGGCTGGTGTACTTCCAGCGATTTATATAAAAAATATCATGACGAAGAATGGGGCGTTCCAGTTTATGACGATCCCACCTTATTCGAATTTTTAATTTTAGAAACTTTTCAGGCCGGTTTAAGCTGGATTACCATTTTAAACAAAAGGGAGAATTTCAGAAATGCATTTGACCATTTTGATTATAAAAAAATAGCCTTTTATTCTGAAGATAAAATCGAAGAATTAATGCAAAATACCGGAATCATTCGCAATAAACTAAAAATAAAAGCAGCGGTTTCTAATGCTCAGGCTTTTATGAAAGTGCAGGAAGAATTTGGTAGTTTCTCTGATTTTATTTGGAAATATACCAACGGAAAACCAATCATAAATAACGTCAAAACATCAAAAGATGCTCCCGCCACTACTCCACTTTCTGACGAAATCAGCAAAGATTTAAAAAAAAGAGGTTTTAAATTTGTCGGTTCAACCGTAATCTACGCACACATGCAAGCCACCGGAATGGTTAATGATCACGCCGAAGATTGCTTTACCCGAAAGAGAAAATAGTCTCAGTCACAGTCTCAGTTTTCAGTTTTTTAGAGCTTATTTTTTTAAGTCAAAGACTGAAAACTGAAAACTGAGACTGAAAACTTTAAAAAAAATATTATATTTGCTTCACACTTTAGGGGTGTCTGCTATAAAAGCAGGCTGAGATTTTACCCTCTGAACCTGATCTAGTTCATACTAGCGTAGGGAAAAGTAAGATGACTTCTGCGCATTTTTATGCGTTTTTGTAGCCATTCCTAAAGTATAACTATACTAATTCAAGAAGGAATGGAACTAAAAATCAACCAACAAATCAAAAAGTTCAATGCTGAATCGCTAAGTGTTCAATCATTGCTCGATCTCGAAATTCCAAACAAACAAAACGGAATTGCCGTTGCCATTAACAACTCTGTTGTTCCAAGGATCAATTGGAACGAACATCTCGTACAAGAAACTGACGAAATTCTCATTATTTCTGCTACACAGGGAGGATAGTCCCGATAGCTATCGTGATAAATTCCAAAAAATAAATTCCAAATTCCAAATGGAAACGCACTGCTATGCGCCTCTACCGGAACATCTTTCATTTTACATCTAACATTCAACTCAATCAAGATCAACCTGAAACCTGAAACTTGAAACAAAAAAACTATGACAACAGAAGAACAAATTTCCAGAACCCCTTTTCCGAATTCTAAAAAAGTTTACGTCAATGGCGAAATTCATCCCATAAAAGTGGCCATGCGCGAGGTCATTTTAAGCGACACCAAACTTTCGAATGGCGGAATTGAGAAAAATCCACCTGTAACTATTTACGATACTTCAGGTGCTTATACAGATCCAAACATTGAAATCGACATTAGAAAAGGATTACCACGCTTACGCGAAAGCTGGATCCTGGATCGAAATGATGTCGAAATCCTAAATCAAATAACTTCTGATTACGGACAAACCCGTTTGAAAGACGAAAGCCTGAATCACCTTCGATTTGAATACTTGCATCAGCCAAAACGTGCTAAAAAAGGTGCCAATGTAACGCAGTTATATTATGCCAAACAAGGAATTATAACTCCTGAAATGGAATATATTGCGATTCGTGAAAACCAACGTATCGAACTCTTAAACGAGCAAACAAAAGCAATGCAATGCCAACATGCCGGACATAGTTTTGGAGCAAACACACCAAAAAGCAAAATTACGCCTGAATTTGTACGATCTGAAGTTGCTTGCGGCAGAGCCATTATCCCAAACAACATAAATCATCCTGAAAGCGAACCAATGATTGTTGGTCGTAATTTCTTAGTCAAAATAAACGCCAATATTGGTAACAGCGCCGTGACTTCAAGCATTGAAGAAGAAGTTGAAAAAGCGGTTTGGGCTTGCCGTTGGGGAGCTGACACGATTATGGATCTTTCTACTGGAAAAAACATTCATGAAACAAGAGAATGGATTATTCGTAATTCACCTGTCCCAATTGGTACCGTTCCCATTTATCAGGCATTGGAAAAAGTAAAAGGAATTGCCGAAGATTTAACCTGGGAAGTTTTCCGTGATACTTTAATTGAACAGGCCGAGCAAGGCGTTTCCTATTTCACGATTCACGCCGGAGTTTTATTGCGTTACATTCATTTAACCGCTGATCGTGTTACCGGAATCGTTTCGCGTGGAGGGTCAATTATGGCAAAATGGTGTTTATTTCATCATAAAGAAAACTTTTTATATACTCATTTTGAGGAAATCTGCGAAATCATGAAACAGTATGATGTTGCTTTTTCCCTTGGAGATGGTTTACGTCCGGGTTCTATTGCTGACGCTAACGACGCTGCACAATTTGCAGAACTGGAAACACTTGGAGAATTAACCAAAATTGCATGGAAACATGATGTTCAGGTTTTTATCGAAGGTCCAGGCCACGTGCCAATGCACATGATTAAAGAAAATATGGACAAACAATTAGAGCATTGCAATGAAGCCCCTTTTTACACCCTTGGACCTTTAACGACTGATATTGCTCCTGGTTATGATCATATAACTTCAGCAATTGGAGCCGCCATGATTGGTTGGTACGGTTGTGCAATGTTGTGTTATGTAACGCCAAAAGAGCATCTTGGTTTACCGAATAAAAAAGATGTAAAAGATGGAGTTATAACGTATAAAATTTCAGCTCATGCTGCAGATTTGGCAAAAGGTCATCCAGGCGCACAATATCGAGACAATGCTTTAAGCAAAGCCCGTTTTGAATTCCGTTGGGAAGATCAATTTAATCTGTCTCTTGATCCTGATACTGCAAGGGAATTCCATGATGAAACTCTTCCTGCTGATGGTGCAAAAGTCGCTCATTTTTGCTCTATGTGTGGTCCAAAATTCTGTTCTATGAAAATATCTCAGGAAATTAGAGATGTTGCTGCCGCAGAAAAAGGAATGCAGGAGAAATCAGAAGAGTTTATTGAACAGGGGAAAGAGATTTATATCTAGTAGAAAATAGAGTCAAGAATCAAGAGTAAAGAGAAAAGATATGATTGTCATTACAAATCCTTTTGCAATTTCTGATGAAATCAGCATTATTGATTCTTTATTTGAGGAAGGATTGTCTTTGCTTCATATTCGGAAATCCGATTTTTCTGAAGTTGAAATGATGAAATTTATTAATCAGATAAACGTAAAATTCAGATCTAATTTGGTGTTGCACAGTCATCATCAATTGGCAGAATATTTTGGAATCAACCGACTTCATTTTTCTGAAAAAGACAGAAAAGATTCTCATGACTTTCCTGCAAGGTTTTCAAAACCCTGTAGGTATTCAACGTCAACTCATTCTATAGAAGATTTTAATTCTCTGGGAAAAGATTTTGAATACGCATTCTTAAGTCCAGTTTTTAAAAGCATTTCTAAAGAAGAATATTATCCTGAAAAAGATCTTTTTAAGGCTTTAGCATTAAGAAAAAACACAAATACAAAAGTTATCGCTTTAGGCGGAATTGATTTTGAAAATATCAAAAAAACACTTAAAAACGGTTTTGATGATGTCGCACTTTTAGGAAGCATCTGGAGTAGTAAAAACCCTGTAAAACAATTTAAATTATGTCAGCAACTCGCCCATTCGTTCTTAGCATAGCAGGATTTGATCCTTGTGGTGGCGCGGGTGTTTTGGCAGATGTTAAAACATTCGAACAACATCAGGTGACCGGTTTTGCTGTTGTAACGGCAAATACAATTCAGACAGAAAATGTATTTTGTAAAATTCAATGGATCAATCTGAGTTTTGTAATTCGTTCGATTGAAACCCTGTTTTTAAGTTATAAAATCCAAACAGTAAAAATTGGGATTGTACCAAGTTTCCATTATTTAAACCGAATTCTTTCGACTATAAAACTGCTGTCTCCAACTACAAAAATTGTCTGGGATCCGGTTTTAAAGTCGACAACAAAATTCGAATTTTTGAAAGTCGAAGAAGATCTCGATCTTAATAAAATCCTTTCAAAAATTGATTTGATTACACCCAATTACAACGAAATTGAAATTCTATTTCCCGGATTTATTCCAAATGAACTCTGGCTGCACAATGAAATTCCAACGAACATTTTACTAAAAGGAGGACATAACGAATCGGAAATTGGTACGGACCGTCTATTCCTAAAAAATGAAGTTATAGAATTAGCCCCATCACAGAAAAAATGTTTTGAAAAACATGGTTCCGGCTGTGTTTTGTCAGCAGCAATAGCCGCAAATCTGGCATTAGACCAAACTTTGGAAGAAGCTTGTAAAAATGCTAAAACCTACATAGAAAAATACCTGAGTTCAACATCAAC
Source organism: Flavobacterium frigidimaris (assembly GCF_002217275.1). Lineage (NCBI taxonomy): Bacteria > Pseudomonadati > Bacteroidota > Flavobacteriia > Flavobacteriales > Flavobacteriaceae > Flavobacterium > Flavobacterium frigidimaris. Next base: position 286,717 of record NZ_MUGV01000015.1, on the reverse strand, counting down.
TTTAATCGGATATCACTATGTACAATAAACTACAATACATTTCGCAAGGAAAAACAATCGAAGAACAATTGTATAATATTCATCACGCCTTAGACTCAGGATGTGATTGGATACAACTGCGTTTCAAAAATCAAACAGCCAAAGATACTTTTACTTTAGCGGAAGCGGTAAAGTTTTTATGCGAAGAATATCTTGCCAATTTCATTGTAAATGACAATTTGTATCTGGCACAACAAATCGCTGCCGACGGTGTACATTTGGGTTTAACCGATATGAATATTGCAGAAGCAAGAGCAATTCTCGGAAACACCAAAATCATTGGAGGAACAGCCAACACCTTTGAAGACATTGAAAATCACGTAAAAAATGGCTGTGATTATATCGGATTAGGACCTTTTCGTTTTACCGCTACTAAAGAAAAATTAAGTCCCATTTTAGGTTTATCAGGCTATTTTAATATTCTTCAAAAAATGAAAAATAGTAATATACAAACTCCTGTTTACGCTATTGGCGGAATCACAATTAATGATATAAGCCCTTTAATGGAGACCGGAATTCATGGAATTGCCGTTTCCGGAATGATTACTAAAAGTGATCAAAAAGAAAAATTAATTCAACAACTCAACGAAAAATTATATGCAAACGTCAGTGTTTAATATCGGAGATAAAAGCTTTCAATCCCGCTTGTTTTTGGGAACAGGAAAATTTGGTTCTAATATCCAAATGGAAGAAGCGATCCTGGCATCAGAAAGTGAATTGGTGACAGTGGCCCTAAAACGTATTGATCTCGAAACGGATACAGATGCCATTTTATACCATTTAAAACATCCAAAAATCAATTTATTACCCAATACTTCAGGAGCGAGAAATGCCAAAGAAGCTGTTTTCGCCGCACAATTAGCGAGAGAAGCTCTCGAAACCAATTGGATAAAACTTGAAATTCATCCGGATCCAAAGTATTTGATGCCCGATCCTATTGAAACTTTAAAAGCAACGGAGGAATTAGCAAAACTGGGATTTTTTGTATTGCCTTACATTCATGCAGATCCCGTTTTGTGCAAACATTTAGAAAATGCAGGAACAACTGCGGTGATGCCGTTAGGCTCTCCAATTGGAAGTAACAAAGGCTTAAAGACAATTGATTTCCTTGAAATTATTATCGAACAAAGTAATGTTCCGGTAATTATAGACGCCGGAATCGGTTCTCCATCTGACGCTGCAAAAGCAATGGAAATTGGTGCTGATGCAGTTTTGGTGAATACTGCAATTGCGGTAGCCGGAAACCCAAAATTAATGGCTGAAGCTTTCAAAGAAGCTGTTATTGCAGGACGAAAAGCTTTTGAAGCTAAAATTGCTAATCAACAAAATTATGCTGTTGCTTCTAGTCCTTTGACTTCATTTTTATTTGAGTAAGGATATTTCACGCAGATTCTGCAGATTTAAGCAGATTAAAAACGATTTTTATATGTTGAACAGTATAAAAATTGGATAGGAAAAATCAATTAAAAAAAAGAAGGAAAATTCTTTAATTTTGACTAAAATTTAAATTAAAGAATAATGACTGAAAATGAAATATAGTATATAGTTAGAGGAGCAATTTTTAAAGTTTATAATAATTTAGGACCTGGATTATTTGAATCAGTATATGAAAGCGCCTTGTTTTATGAATTAACAAAAACAGATTTACAAGTTCAGAAACAAGTTGAAATTATAATTCCTTACGGAGAAATAATATTAGATCCAGCTTTTAGAATTGATCTTTTAGTTGAAGACAAAGTAATAATCGAATTAAAATCTGTTGAAGATTTAGCTCCAATACATTATAAACAACTTTCGACATATTTAAGGCTCTCAAATAAGAAATTGGGTCTACTTGTTAATTTCAATACTCTAAACATATTAGATGATATAAAACGAATTGCAAATAAGGTATGAGTATAGCAAATTAAAATCAACTTTGATCTGCTTAAATCTGCAAAATCTGCGTGAAAAAAAACACACAATCCATGAAAACATTTAAATCCGTTTTTGAAAACTACGATTGGGATTCCATTCAATCTAAAATATACCAGACAACTTCTCAGGATGTCGAACGAGCGTTAGCAAAAACAAAACGCAATCTCGATGATTTTTTAGCTTTGATTTCTCCAGTTGCTCAAAATTATTTAGAGCAAATGGCACAGCAATGTCATGAATTAACCAAGAAGCGTTTCGGAAAAACAATTCAAATGTACGCGCCATTATATTTAAGCAATGAATGCCAAAACATTTGTACGTATTGTGGTTTTAGTTTAGACAATAAAATCAAACGAAAAACACTTACTGATGCTGAGATTACACTCGAAGTTGAAGCATTAAAAAATGTTGGTTTTGATCATGTTTTATTAGTTACCGGCGAAGCAAATTACACCGTAAATATTAATTATTTTCTGAATGCCATTGCTTTGATAAGAGAACAGTTTTCGATTATTTCTGTGGAAGTTCAGCCACTTTCTACCGAAGATTATGAAAGTTTGCATGAAGCCGGCGTTTATTCCGTTTTAGTATATCAGGAAACGTATCATCAGGAAGTTTACAAAAAGTATCATACGAAAGGAAAAAAATCAAATTTTGATTATCGACTGGAAACTCCTGACCGAATTGGAACCGCCGGAATTCACAAAATAGGATTAGGCGTTTTACTAGGTTTAGAAGATTGGCGAACCGATAGTTTTTTCAACGCCCTGCATTTACATTATTTGCAGAAAAAATATTGGCAAACAAAATATTCCGTTTCATTTCCAAGGCTTCGTCCGGCAGAAGGCATTATCGAACCCAATTTTATTATGGATGATAAGGATCTGACGCAACTCATTTGCGCCTATCGTCTATGGAATGAAGACCTGGAAATTTCCATTTCAACTCGTGAAAACGAAAAATTCAGAAACAATATTATTCCGATTGGTGTAACCAGTATGAGCGCAGGATCCAAAACCAATCCGGGTGGTTATGTGGTTGATCCACAATCGTTGGAGCAATTTGAAATCAGTGACGAAAGATCCGCAAATGAGATAGCACAAATCATAAAAAAATCGGGATACGAACCCGTTTGGAAAGACTGGGACAGAACATTTAGTCAAAAGTCTTAAAGTCGAAAGTCATAAAGTCCACCAACTTTTGACTTTCTATTTTTGACTTTCGACTTTACAACTTTCAAACTTTAAGACTAAAAAAATGAGTATCATACAAGAATTTCTACGTTACAACCGACAAACCATTCTTCCTGAAATTGGCGATGAAGGTCAGGAAAAACTCAAAAAAGCAAGAGTGTTAGTAATTGGCGCCGGCGGTTTAGGGTGTCCAATTTTACAATATATTGCAACGGCCGGAGTTGGATTGATTGGAATAATGGATTTTGATACTATTGAAATTCACAACTTACACCGACAGATCTTATATACCGAAAATGAAATTGGACAAGAAAAAGTAATAGTTGCAAAAGAAGTTGTTTCCAAACTGAATCCGTTAATTGAGGTTGAAGCTATTAATGCAAAATTGACAAGAGAAAATGCCGCAACTATTATTCAGCAATATGATGTTATTGTTGATGGGTCTGATAATTTTGCAACTCGTTATTTGGTAAACGATACTTGCGTTCAATTTCAGAAACCTTTGATCTACGGAAGTATTTTAAAATTTGAAGGTCAGGTAGCTATTTTTAATCATAACGGAAGTAAAAACCTGCGCGATTTATTCCCTGAAATGCCAGATCCTAAAGAGGTTCCAAATTGCAATTTGAATGGGGTTTTAGGAACTTTACCTGGAATAATTGGCACTATGATGGCACACGAAACACTCAAATTAATTTTAGAACTACCAACTCTAAAAAATGAATTGGTGCTTTATAATACTTTGAACTGGAGTTTCACAAAGCTGAATTTTTAAAAAATACGATTTTAAAATTACCTGAAAAAACCAAAAAAACTGATCTTGTAATTTTCTAAAAAAGGCTAAAAATAAACTTGATCAGAATTATTAAATTAGTTGATTTTATTTGTTAATATTGCCATAATATTTGCACATACTTTTAATTCTTTTCATAGATGACTATATATAGGCACTCCTATTTATTTATACTTTTTTTTGTGATTTTTTCTATTAATGCACAAAGCACAAAGCCAGATTCATATATAGTTGCAAAAGAAGATTCGTATGAGATTGTCGTAAAAAATAATGTTCCTTCTATAATTCTTGCTTCAAAAGAAGTAAAATGGGTAGGTGATAAAAGTGAAAATGCTGTTTTGGGCAATCGAATAAACTATATCGATTCATTTGAAAAAGTTTATGATATAGAAGCGTATAGCATTTCACCAAGTAACAAAAAACAAAAAGTCGGATACATTGGAACTGGAGATCGAGAAATTGGAGATGTCTTTTTTCATGACATGAAATTCAGATATTATAATTTTTTAAATCTGGAAGAAGGTTCCCAAACTTACTCTTTTTATAAAAAGGAATATAAAAAACCCCAGTTTTTAGAAAGCTATTATTTTAAAGATTACCTCGAATGTAAATCTTCTAAAATTGTTTTAAAAGTTTCTAAAGATGTCGAAATCGGCTATACGGAACAAGGTAAATTTGATGAAAAAATTGATTTTTCGACTCAAAAAGAAGGTGATTTCACTGTTTATACCTGGCAATTATTAAATGCTGCTAAAGAAGAAAAAGAAAACGGTTCACCTAGCCCTTCTTATTATAGTCCGCATTTAATTTTTTACATTAAAAATTACAAAACAGCTACCGGTACACAAAATGTTGTTGGTTCTGTAGATAATCTTTATCATTTTTATGCCGAAACCATTAAAAATATTAATAAAGAAGACCAAACGCAGGTAAAAGAAAAAACTGCTGAACTTATTAATGGATTGACTGATAATACGGCAAAAGCAAAAGCTATTTTTGATTATGTTCAGAGTAAAATAAACTATGTTGCCTTTGAAGATGGTATGGGTGGATTTGTTCCTAGAGAAGCCGCTTCAGTATTACAGAAAAAATATGGCGATTGTAAAGATATGGCCAACTTGCTTAATGAAATGTTACACTATGCCGGAATAGAATCGAACATTGCCTGGATTGGAACGCGTCAAAACAATTATACCTACGAAAATGTTCCGAGCCCAATTGTCGATAATCATATGATCACTGTTGCAACAATTGATAATAAAGATATTTTTCTTGATGCTACCGGTCATTTTACTTCATTCCCAAACGTTACCCCGTTTATTCAGGGAAAAGAAGCTTTAGTAAAAACAAATGATGAGAAATACAGAATCATCAAGGTGCCTGTTATTGCAGCTGATAAAAATAAAACTACTGGTAAACTAAAACTTAAATTCGATCAAAATACTATAGTAGGTGAAGCAGATTTTAAGTTAAACGGATTTGTAAAAACGCAATTTATTAGCACTTACAAATCTACTGATGATAAAGATGAAATGCTTAAGGAATACTTAGCGCGTTTCATTCAAAACATTAAAACATCTGATATTGACATTAAAAATGATGATTTATCGCAAAATGCACTTCAAATTTTATATCATTTTGAATTAGAGAAATGGATCAAAAAAACAGACAATCAATTGCTTTTTAAACCAATTCTGTTTTTTCCCTATTCGGATGCACGAATTAATGTTGAGAAAAGAAAAAATCCTTTAGAAAATGACTTTAAAAAATCTTATGAATTTGAATATGAATTCATTATTCCAGCAGGATATTCTTTAGAATTTCTGCCTGAAAATTTCACTTTTAAAAATGATTTTTTCCAGGCAACTATCAACTATAAAAAGGTGAATAATACAATCATGATAGACCAAAAGATGGAGATGAATGTCTTACTGTTAGAAAAAGAAAATTTTGAAACATGGAACACTGCCATTAAAAACATTACGAAACAATACAATCAAAATATTATTCTAGTAAAAAAATGAAACAACTATTAATCTTTATCACTTTATTTTTAACCCAAATTACTTTCGCGCAAGAGGAAGAGGTAAAAAATTATAAATGGGATGAAAACCCGAAATTTAAAGAAATTCCAGCTGAATTTAATTCCTATCCTGCCGTAGTTTTAAAAGACTACCGACTTTATGAAAACAAGGTTGGAGGATACGCCTATAAAGCCTTTATTGTAAAACATCAGGCAATAAAAATCTTATCTGAAGCCGGAATTAATGAATACAACAAAGTTTCCATAAACAATCGTTACGTAAGAGATTACAAAGATTTGAAAGTTAGGGTAATTAAACCAGACGGAAAAATTGAAGAACTTCCGAAAGAAAAAATTCTTGAAAAAGAAGGAACGAAAGAAAAGCAATTTGTTTTTGAAGGTGTGGAAAAAGGAGATATAATCGAATACTATTATGTTATAAAAGATTATCCTGAATTTAGTGGTTCTGAATATTTTCAGAGAGATATTCCTGTGCTTGAAGCTAAATTTCAAATCAATAAAATTGCGCAGGCACAAACTTATACAGCTGCCTATAACGGAATGATTAATCAAAGCAAGGATAAAATTACAATTTATACCGCGTCAAATTTACCTGCTTATAAGTTTGAACGAAATGCCACAAATTTGGCAAATCTTGCCAAAGTTTATTATTTTCTTAATACTTCTAAAGGATATGATTATATAAGCTATTATAATTCTCTTAATAGTTTTGCCGATGGTGTTAGTGCTAAATCAATGATTAAAGATTTCATCGAAAAATTCAAATTAAATGATCCAGGTTTAACAACAGATGAAAAAATAAAAATAATCGATATTTACTTAAAAGAAAATATTGAAATCGACAAACAGTATGTCTATAAAAAGGCGTTGGAGACCAAAAAAATGATGCCAACCATGGTTTTATATTTTTATAAAGACGTTTTAGACTATCTTAAAATCAAATATCAATTTGCGGCTTCTACAGATAAATTTGATGATAAATTTGACAAAGAAAATGTTGTTCCCGATGCCTTATCAGAGATTCTGATTTACATTCCTGAAACAAAAAAATACCTTTCTCCGTTTCAATTCTGGATGCCTTATGGTCAGCCTAATGCTCTTTCTGTAAACAATGATGCTGTTTATTTCAACAAAGAAGATCGTGAGCAGGTTACGTATGAATTCAAAAAAATTGAAAATGTTTTAATGGATGATAATGTTACAAAAGCAACAAGCAACATTACGATTGATGATGATATGGAAACCGTTTTGGTAGATAAAAAAAGTACTTATACAGGTTATCTTGCTTCCTATTTTAGATATGCTTTAAAACGTGTAGCTCAGGATAAAATCAATGATTTTGTTAAAAATAATACTTTTAATGATATTGATGTAGAAGTTCAAAAATATTCTTTTGAAAATCAAGAATACAAAAATAATTATGATCCTGAAAAGCCTTTCACAATCAACAGCGGCATAAAAGTAAAAGAATCCTGGATTGAAAATGCGGGAAAAAACAACTTGATAACTATTGGAAAGGTTTTAGGAAAACAAACCAGTTTACATCAGGAAACGACTAGAACGAATCCGATTGTAATCTCTTATCCGAAGAAAAATATAAACTATATTAATTTAAGTATTCCATCAGGTTACAGCATTAAAAATGTCGCTAATTTAGCTTTTAACAAAGAAATTAAAAATGCTAATAATGACATTATTGGTTCATTTAAATCAACTGCGCAAATCGAAGGAAATACAGTCAAAATAGCTGTGGAAGAATTTTACAATTTTACTTATTTAGAGAAAGAAAAATACAATGAATATCGAGATATGATTGATGCAATCTATGACTTTAATAATGCTTCATTAATTTTAACCCGAAATAATTAAAAAACAACTTCGTCACCAATACTAATAACTCCTGAATTCAAACTAACAATATTAGTTCCGAATAAAACGGAGTTATTTACATTTCGATACTTGCTTAAGGTTTTCAAAGGTTCTTTTTTAACGATGCCTTTTTGCGGATCATTATTTACCATAATACATCTTCCGCATGGCTTTACGTTTTTAAACTGAACTTCTCCAATTTTGAAAGTATCTAAATCGTCTTCTTCATGTTCTTTTTGGGTACTGATTACAATATTTGGACGAAATCTTTTTATGGTAATCTTTTCTTCCAGTTTCTCATTCAAAAAATCAAGACTTTCTGTACCAATTAACAAATAAGGATAACCATCGGCAAGACTTACATTGAAGGTTTCTTTTAATCTTGAACTTTCATGTTTGCGATCTCCGTTTTTCATGATTTTGACCAATTTACATTCAAAACCCAATTGTTCACTAAACCATTTTGAAGTTGCAAAATTTACCTCAACAACTTCGCTTTGATCATCCCAGACATTTACTTTTATAGGAATATCTAAATGTTCTGTCGTGGAAAATTCATGTTTTTGATCCTTAAAAGAAATACTAATTTTTCCGTCTGAAATTTGCGGATAAAACTGACTCATAATAGGATATTCTCTTTGCGTTATCATTTGATTTTCCGCATCTAGCAACATCCAGCGGCGATCGTTTTCAAAGCCCATTTCTTCAGCTTTAGCATTTTGACAGCTAATTCCCGCCAAACTTTTAATCGGATAGATATAAATTTCTTTTACAACATGAATTGTATTCATTTTACTTACTTTTTAAAATAGATATAAATGCATCACGATCAATTTCGCGACAGCCTAAACGCTCTAAATGCGGATTATAAACCTGACAATCTAATAGTCTATAATTTTCCTTTTCTAACTTATTTACCAAAGCAATAAAGGCCACTTTTGAAGCATTAGAAACTTTTGAAAACATACTTTCGCCACAAAAAACATCTCCCAAATCAATTCCGTACAAACCACCAACCAAAACCTCATCCTGCCAAACCTCAACTGATTTTGCAATTCCTTCTGCATGCAATTTACAGTACGCTTCGATCATTTCGTTCGAAATCCAGGTTCCGTCCTGCCCGTCGCGCTTTATTTTTTGACAATTCGAAATTACATCTTCAAAATTTTGATTAAAGGTAACTTTGAATTGATTTCGGTTCAAAATATTACGCATGCTTTTAGAAACGATTAATTCATCTAAAAACAAAACCATTCTGGGATCTGGTGACCACCACAAAATAGGTTCTTCCTCATTAAACCAGGGAAAAATTCCGCTTTTGTAAGCCAGCTTTAATCTTTCCGGATTTAAATCACCACCAATTGCCAGAATACCTTCTTCATCGGCTTCTGAAACGGGAGGGAAAACTATATCTTCAAATAAATAATACATCTTATAAAAAAATTCCTATAATTATAAAAGGGAAATTCCAAAACTAAAATTCCAAATTCCAAAATCTGCTGCTTATACAAAAAATTCCAAATCCCAAACACGAGAATGATTGGAACTTGGAATTTATATTTTTTGGAATTTAAACTTTTAGAAAGGCAAATCGTCTGGTTCGTCTTCGCTTACGTTTGTTGCCGGAGCAAAAGCTTCTGCAGCAGGCATTGGTGCAGTCTGAGCAGGACCTTCTGGAGCTAATCTTTCGATTCTCCAACCTTGAATACTATTAAAATATCTAGTTTCTCCTTGTGGATTAACCCATTCTCTTCCTCTTAAATTGATAGAAACTTTTACCGCCTCACCTTGTTTGTAGCTGCTCAATAAATCACATTTATCCTGAGTAAATTCAATCAAAATATGCTGAGGATATTGCTCGTCTGTTGTAACAACCAACTCTCTTTTTTTGAATGCAGCACTAACTTGTTGCTCTGGATTAACCACTTTTACTTTTCCTGTAACTTCCATCTTCGTCTATATTAATTATTGTTTCTATTCTTATTTTTTGGCTAAAAGCACTTTCCAAGCCGATGAAATATCATCATTATTCAGGTATTTTTTGGCTTCTAAATGAATTTTTTCCTGATCGTCTGAGCTTAAAACTCCTTTCACTGAAAAATTTTCTTTCACAAATATACTAACTTCTTCTGTTGTAGGCAAGGCTTCTATATTACCTAATTTTCCGAGATCATTTCCATCAAAAACCGGACTTTCCTTGACGAAATTCGGAATTACATCTACTCCAACTCCCAAAGTAGTTAACGGTTTTGGCACTTCAAAAAGTCCTTGGTTTGATCTTGAGTACCAATTATTTCCGAGTCGTGAAACCAAATCAATTTTATGCTGATCAATACCATCATTTTCATCTAAAACTGCTTCGTGAATATGAATTTTCACTACTTCGCATAAAACTAAATTTCCTGCTCCGCCTTCCGTTCCTAAAGGAATAATCTGCGTGACTTTGCACTCAAACTGAACCGGAGACTCTTTTACACGATACGGTTTTACCAAATCTGACGGAATTTGTGTCAATCCTGCCTTGATAAATTCGTTTACACCTTCTGCATATTCTGTACTGGCTAAAGATGTTTGTTGTACCAAATTATAATTGACCACATTAATAACCACTTCGCGCGTTGCCTCGACATTAATCAGCGTATGCTTAACTGTATTATCGCGTACACGTCTTGCCGGCGAAAAAATCAAAATGGGTGGATTGGCACTAAATACATTAAAGAAACTAAAAGGCGACAAATTCGGAATTCCTTTTTCGCTCATTGTACTGGCAAAAGCAATTGGTCTCGGCCCTACAGCACTTTGCAGATAACCGTGCAATTTTGCCGTTGAAATCTCTTTTGGATTAATGCTAATCATATTTTCTCTTTTTAACCGAACCTCATTTCGGTATCTGCAAAAGTAGAGAAATCGTTTAATTCAAAGAAATACTTTAAGACATAAAAACAAAAATCTTTGGCAAATAACAAAATATAAAATGTGTTTATTTCGTTATATTTATACCTCAAAAAAATACCTATGTCTTTTTCCGAAAGAAGAAATACTACCCGCTGGATTATCATTTCCATTTCCTTCTTAATCATTTCTCTGATTCTTTGGAATACCTATATCTTTTTTCAGGTTTTCAAAAACGAAGAAAGATTAAAAATGAACCTTTTAGCCAATGCACAGAAGGCTTTGGTCAATGCAGATGAAAACACAGACTTAGATTTACCACTTGAGATTTTAAACAACAATCACTCGGTTCCTGTAATACTGACGATGTATGGTGATAAGATTATCAGTTCTGTCAATGTGCCGGAGAAAATAATGGCCGACAACGAAAAATCACTTTCCTATTTAAGTAACCTAAAGCGAGAAAATGATCCAATTGTTATCGAATACGCTCCCGGGAAATTTCAGAAATTATATTATGGAAATTCTGAGTTAATCAATAAACTCAAGTATTACCCAATTGCTTTATTGCTAATTATCTTTTTGTTTGGTGCTCTAATTTACAATTTTTACAAAAGTACTAAAATGGCCACGCAAAATAAATTATGGGCTGGTATGGCAAAAGAAACGGCTCACCAAATTGGCACGCCGCTTTCATCGCTAATTGGTTGGGTTGAAATTTTAAAAACAGAAGAAATAGATCCATCGATAACATTGGAAATTGTTAAGGATATCGACCGATTGCAAACTATTACAGACCGTTTTTCAAAAATTGGTTCTATTCCTGCTTTAGAAGTCCACGATATTGTCGCTGAAACTTTAAATAGTTATGAATACCTGCAATCACGATTTTCTAAACAAGTCACTTTTTCTTACGATGCTCCAAAAGAACCTGTTTTAGCTATGATAAATCCAACGCTCCATAGCTGGACAATTGAGAATCTCGTTAAAAATGCCATTGATGCCATGAAAGGAAAAGGAACTTTAGATCTTCATATTGAACAAGATGCGCATCATGTTAAAATAAACATCCAAGATTCAGGAACCGGAATTTTAAAAAAACAATTTAAAACCATTTTTGAACCTGGTTTCACTACTAAAAAACGCGGTTGGGGATTAGGGCTTTCCTTAACCAAAAGAATTGTAGAAGAGTATCACAGGGGGAAAATAAAAGTTTTACATTCTGAAATTGGAAAAGGAACGACATTTCAGATTTCACTAAATAAAAAAGAGCAGTAAATTATTTACTGCTCTTTTTTATTTTTTGTCAGACTAAGCGAAGTTGAAGTCCGATATATTTTGCTTTACAAATTCGACTGAATGCTTTTTGCCAAAGCTTCAAACTCCTCTTTAGAAAGAGATACTTTATTTTGAAAACGCATTTCATCCATATGATTTAAAGGAATCAAATGAACGTGTGCGTGAGGAACTTCTAAACCAACAACCGCCATTCCGACTCTTTTACAAGGAACCGTTTTTTCTAAAGCAATTGCAACTTTCTTAGAAAATTTCATTAGTCCCAAATACAATTCATCCTCCATATCAAAAATCTTATCGATTTCTTGTTTCGGAATACAAAGTGTATGCCCTTTTGCATTTGGATTTACATCTAAAAAAGCTAAATAATTATCATCTTCAGCAATTTTATAAGAAGGAATTTCTCCGTTTACTATTTTCGTGAATATAGACATCGTTTATTCGTTTATTCGTTTATTTGGTTAATCGTTTAACCGATTGCACGATTAAACAATTAAACTTAAAAAAATTAGTCTCTTGAGATTTCAAGAATTTCAAATTTCAAAACTCCATTTGGCACTGTAATTTCAGCTACTTCTCCAACGGATTTTCCTAGTAAACCTTTTCCAATAGGAGAAGTTACTGAAATTTTTCCAGTTTTCAGGTCAGCCTCGCTTTCAGCAACAAGTGTATATTTCATTTCCATTCCATTGCCTTGGTTCTTAATTTTTACATTAGAAAGCACCAATGCTTTCGAAACATCTAATTGTGATTCGTCTATTAATCTGGCATTAGAATACACTTCTTCCAGTTTAGCAATTCTCATTTCTAATAAACCCTGTGCTTCTTTTGCTGCATCATATTCGGCGTTTTCAGACAAATCACCTTTATCTCTTGCCTCTGCTATATCTTGAGATGCCTTCGGACGCATTACACTTTTTAAATGCTCCAGCTCATCTTTCAACTTTTTTAATCCTTCTGCTGTATAATAAGATACTTTACTCATAACTTCATCGTTTATATAAATACAAAAAATCCCATCGGGACGGGATTTTGTATTACAAATATACTATTATTTTTAATAGTACATAATTATATGTTAATCATATAAAATTCAAAACTAAATAATTTATTTTTGTTTCTCTAATTCTTATTAAAATAATGAAAAAATTCTGGCTCCTAATCGTATTTGTTTCTGTACTATTCTCTTGTAGCAATAGCGAACGAAGCAATAATAATCCTAACATACCTAATTATTCTGTAAACTTATCTGTAGATATGAACCTGCCTGCCTATTCAAATCTTAAATTTGTAAGCAACGGTGTTATTGTTCCTAATTTTGGAGCAAAAGGAATTATTATTTTTAATGCCGGAGGTACTTATAATGCTTTTGATGCTGCATGCCCAAATCAGGCTGTAAATTCCTGTGCGGCTATGACTATTGATGGTATTAATGCAGTCTGCTCTTGTGATAAAACTTCTTATAGTTTATTTACCGGACTTGGAGGTAAAGAATATCCACTAAAACAATATAGAGTAGAAGTTAACGGAACGTTGATTCACGTTTATAATTAAAAACAAAAAAGCCTGAAAGTTTAAATATTCAGGCTTTTTTGTTTTTATGAGATATTTAGAATTTCAAAGTTAGACCTGCTAAGAAATTAATTCCTGCCTGCGGATAATAGTACGGGTAAACATCATACATGTATCCGTTTGAAACATATTTTTTATCTAAAACATTATTTACCAAACCTGTAATCAATATCGATTTGAAAATTGATTTTGGTTTAATCTCATAAGATATATTCAAATCATTTACAAAATAATCGGCCAGTTTTGCTGCTGGTAATTCGATATTATTCATGTATTGCTCCCCTACATATTTCTGTAATAATGAAATGTGTAAACTTTGAAGAGGACTATAAACAATAATATTTCCTGCGATTACTTCAGGTGAATAGGCAATTTTAGTTGTTCCGTAGTTTTGACCTTCAACAGCCAAATCTACATTTTTGTTACTGCTTAAAGTGAAGTTTGGACGAATCAAAAATTTATCTGAAAGTTTAATTGTCGCATCCACTTCAAAACCTAAACGGTAACTTTTATCCGTATTGGAACGAATTGGCGCACCAACATCGTCTAATGTTCCGGTTAAGATCAATTGATCTTTGTATGCCATATAATAGAAATTCGAATTCAGTTGAAATTTCTCAGAATTGAATCTCCACCCCAATTCAAAATCATTTAGTTTTTCAGGCTTTACATTTCCGCCTTCGTAATCTGTTCTGTTTGGTTCACGATTTGCTCTGGCATATGAAAAGTAAAGGGTGTTTTTTTGATTGATTTCATAGTTCAATCCCGCTTTTGGATTAAAAAAATTAAAATTATCATCTACTAAACCTGTTTCTGCACTATTGGCTTTGTATTTTACATTTCGATATTGTAAATCGCCATAAAAACTTAATTTTTCCGTGAATTGATAATTGGCTTTCGCGAAAATATTCCCGTCTGTTTTTGTAGAGAAATCATCGTAATAATGATCTCCCAATTCTGATTGAGAAGCATATCTCGCCCAGATTACTTTCCCATAATGATCACCTTCGTATTTATTCCAGCCTCCGCCGAAAATAACATCCAGTTTTTCATCTTTGTATTTTACAGAAAAAGTGGTTCCGTAAAAATCATTATCCAACCATTTTTGACGTACTAAATCTGTTGTATTTATAGCATCAACAGGCAGTAAACCATAGTCAGCCATGTCAGCATCTTCTTTATAATTTTCGTAATACCCTTTCCCTTTTGTATAATGAACAGCCAGGTTTGAGCTCCATTTATCAGAGAACGATTCACTCCAATGCAATTGATAGTGGTCTTGCTGATAGTTATCAGTTTCATTATCATAATAACGAGTAATCCCGGCTTCATCTGTATATTCTCCCGAGGAATTGTAAGTTCGGTTTTCATTTAGCTTTTCAGCATCAATTCCGTTCCAGGACTGGTATGTTTTTTCTGTTCCGCCAAAAACTAATGCTTTAATTAAAGTGGTTTTTCCAACATAAGTTCCTTGCAGGAAATAAGACTTCAAATCAGAACTTGCTCTGTCAACATAACCATCAGATTTAATTCTGGACAAACGTCCGGCCAATTCAAAATGATCATTTAACAAGCCTGTACTAAATTTTACTGTATTTTTTTGAGAATTAAAACTTCCATAAGAACTTGAAATTTCCCCATTTGCTTTTGAAGCATAATTGTCTGTCAGCATGTTTAAACTGGCACCAAAAGCTCCGGAACCATTAGTAGATGTTCCAACACCACGCTGCAATTGTAAACTCTCTACAGAAGAAGCAAAATCAGGCATATTTACCCAAAAAGTCCCCTGGCTTTCAGCATCATTATATGGGATTCCGTTGATGGTAACATTAACACGTGTAGCATCGCTTCCGCGGACGCGAATTCCGGTATAACCCATTCCGTTTCCAGCATCAGAAGTTGTAACTACAGAAGGCATATAATTCATAAGAATAGGAATGTCCTGACCCAGATTCCTGTATTTGATGTCTTTTTTATCCAGATTACTAAACGTAACCGGTGTTTTTGTAGTAACACGAACAGCAGAGACCAAAACCTCATCAAGAGAATTTACTTTGGTAGAATCTTTTTCCTGAGCAATAGAGTAAAGAGTAAAGAGTAAAGAAAATAGAGTAAAGAGAATAGACTTTTGGTTCACCTTTGAACCTTTGAACCTTTGTAACTTTGTACCTTTAAGAGAAGTTTTCATCCGTAAAAAAATTACGAATAAAAGGGGGAATTATTCTTTTTGTTAAATTAATAAATGTGTTTCTTACGACAAGATATAGTGTGCACGCTAACAATTGTCGTTTTTTCCCTTAGCGACATTACTCGCTCAGGTTCTTTGGGTATGATCTCAGCTCGTTATTTAGAGCACCCCTTTGAGACAGTGCAAATGTAAACTTAAAAAACCCAAAAATCAAATTCAAAAAAAAGAAATTGCTTCGCCTGTTCGCTGGCGCTCGAGTCCAAATTCCAAAAAACTTCATTATTTAGTTTTCAATTGGAATTTGGAATTTTTATAAATTGGATTTTATTCTAGATTAGGCTTTCTTCTGGATTGCTTTATCTCAGAAATATTCTTTTTGTCTTTAATTCGCTTTTTAATTACAGATTTAGGAATCTTAGTTGCTTTTCGAGCTTTTGGAACATGCAGTCCTTTTTTAATGATTTCTAAAAAACGTTTTACGACAATATCTTTATTTTTAAGTTGACTTCGATCTTCGTCACAATTTAAAATCAGAATATTTTCAGTGGTTAAGCGTGGTGCTGTATTAATCAGCAAAAGCGCTTTTTCTTCTTCAGATAAAGCCTGCGATGTATTCAAATCAAAAGTTAGCACCACTTTTGATGATACTTTATTAACGTTTTGTCCGCCAGCTCCACTGCTGCGGACTGCTTTAAAAGTTAATTCTGCTATGATTTTTTCGCTATCCATTATTGTGGCTGATGTGGCGCTTTTAATAAATCATTTACCGTTTTTACCGGATTAAAAGTTATTAAAGGAACTGCTACAAAAACGGTTAGCCAATTGGCCATCGCACCATTCCATAAGCCTGGCAATTCATAACTTTTAACTGTTTTTCCTTCAAGGGTTTTCTCTACAATAAATCCAGCATCCGGATCTACAAACTGGATTAAATCAAACTTAATGTTTTTATAATTTTTAATTCCGCAAACTAAATCTACCGGATTAAAATGGGTAGCTTCAGCTAAAATTCCTTGTTGTTTTTTATTAGAGTTATCAACCTGAGAAGCTTCTACAATTTGCAAAGAAACTGCCCCTTTATTATTCATTACCCAAAATGGACCACCACCAGGTTCTCCTTCATTTTTAACCATTCCACAAACTCGAATTGGCCGATCCAGCAATTCTTTTAGCTTGGCGATTTTATTTTCAAAAGTGAATTTATTAAAATCATTATTAAGTTTAATATTAAGCTTTTCTGACAAAAAAAGAGTCATTTCACTTAGAGCCTTCTCATTTATTTTTTGTTCTTCAATAGCTCTTAAATAAGCAAAAACTTTTTGTTGTATTTCGATTAAAATACCAGCCAGAGCTTTTTTATACAATGTAATTTTATCAATATGATTCTGAATTACATTATCAATATTTTTAATAAAAATAATATCAGAATCAAGCTGATTCAAATTTTCAATCAAAGCACCATGTCCGCCTGGTCTAAAAACAAGGTTTTCATTTTTATCCCGAACAATTTTATTTTTTGTATCTACCGTTACAGAATCTGTGCTTTTATTCTGATAAGAATAGCCAATATTAATTTGGATTCCAGATACTTTTTCTACTTTCTCTTTCAGTATTGCAACTTCTTTTTCAAATAGCTCCTGATGTGCCTCGGTAACTGTAAAATGAAGATTAGAAACCTGATTTGATGAAGCATAGTGAGAACACTCATTTAAATGTTCTTCTATAGGATTTGCAATACGGTCTTCATATTTATGAAATGGTATAACTGCTTTTGGCTTGTTTGCAAAATCAAAATAGTCAGAAGATAGAAGAAGTTTTATAAAGTAATAATTCTTGTAATCTCTCTCTAATGTTTCAAAATCGGGGTATACCAACTTTAGTTTTTCGTTAAATGTTTCAAAGAAAGGAAACTTATCCATTGCTACAATAAAAATCGATAATTCCTTGTCCTTTTTTCTGTTAATGTAAGCATTTATAGTTTCCTGTTCAATATCAAAATCGTTCAAAAAAGCCCTCAAAAATTTAAACATTCTGGTAGCTGCACCAGAAGCCGGAACGAATTTCTTTATTTTCAGACTTCCTTTTTGACTGTCAAAGAAATTTGCTTTCTCATCAAAGTCAATTTCTGATAATGATACAATACCATTATCAATTGTTGCCGGACTAACTAAATTACTTTTTGTAATTCCGTTTTCGAAAATTTCTAATTGTTTTAAAACTTTATTAAAAGAAATTCCATGATTATAGATCTGAACAAAATCTTCAGAAGAAAAACCATTCTCTTTAGCAAAAGCTAAATCATCAATAATAGCCGTTGCTTTTGCCAGACGACTTTTTTTATTCCCTGAAAGAATAATAAAGGGTTTATTAGTATCAATCAGACTCTGTTTGAAAACCGAAAATACTGTTTCTCGGCCATCTGGCGTATCCCTGATATCATCTTTTTCCCAAGGAACATCAATATCCGTTAGAAAAAATAAATCGTATTCATGTTTTAGTGCTGCTTCATTTAATAAAGGATCACAAAAATCATAATACATCTCAGAAAAAACTTTGGTAACCATTAAGTTGGTATCACAAAAAAGATATTTTTTAGCCAAAGAAAGCTTCTCATTTTCTAATGCAACCTGTCCATAAGCGATAGGAAGCATATCATCAGCAACACAAATATGCTGATTCTCCTCCCATTTTTCTTGTAAATAATCACGTGCAAATTCCGGAACCCACTCGGTTTCGTAATAATCTGCAAGTTGTTTCGCTAAAGTGGTTTTTCCTGTACTCTCAGGTCCAAATAAAGCTATTTTTATGATAGTGGTTTTTTGCTGTCTAAGATTTTTCTCCATTCTAAATAAGCTGAAATAGCTAAAATTGTAAAAATTAAATATTGAAGTGACAACATCCCCAAGCCACGATAAGCGTAAAGAGGCACTACAATAATGTCGCCAATAATCCAAAGTGTCCAGTTTTCGATTTTTTTCCTGGCCATGTACCACATTCCTGCAAAAAATATTCCAGACGAAATCATATCGACATAATTGTCGGGATTGATTTTGTAATCAAAATATTTATAAATGCCGAAAACTACAAAAACAGTAACAAAAAATAATACGATTCCGATTATTTTTTCATTAAAACTTGTGCGCGTAATAGGTAAATTATCTTCAGTTGTTCCTCCTTTTGCCCATACATACCAACCATAAATACTCATGATCGAGAAATATCCGTTGATAATCATATCCCCAATATATCCTGCAATATATAAAAGATATACTGAAATTACTGTAGCAATTAATCCTGTTGGGTAAACCCAGATATTTTCTTTTTTAGCAAACCAGACGCTTAAAATTCCACAAACAAAAACTAAAAACTCTAGCGTAATATGCCATAACGGTGCAGTTTTGTAACTTTCAAGGAAAAAATCAATCATTTGGTTTGGTTGTATGGTTATGATTTAGGATTCAAAAAAGTGGCTGTCGTTTTCAAAAGCAGTTCCAATAACTACTAAATCAGCGCCAGCTTTATAGGCTTTTTGAATTCCGTGCAAATCTACAATTCCTCCGCCAACAATTATAGGAATTTCTATATTTTGCGCAATTAACTGTATCATTTCCAGTGGCACTGCATTCTTGGCGCCACTTCCCGCCTCTAAATACATCAATTTATTACCCAACATTTCTCCAGCCAAAGCTGTGGCCAAAACCAAATCAAGATTTTCACGATTAAGTGGTTTTGTTTTACTTACCCGCGCTACTGCTGTTTCATTACCACTTTCTATTAAAATATATCCCGTTGAAATAACCTCAAGATTTGTCTTTTTTAAAATTGGTGCTGCCTGAACCTGATATTCAATTAAATAATCCGGATTTCGCCCAGACAACAATGACAAAAACAAAATAGCATCTGCCTGAGGTGAAATCTGTGACGGATCACCGGGAAATATCACAACGGGCAAATTTGTTTTTTGTTTTAATTCGGCCAACAAATCTTCTAAAATTGTAGCCTTTACAATACTGCCTCCGACAAATATATGTGTAGCAGGAGATTGCTTTATTTTAACTACTAAATGATCTAAATTTTCCCATACAATCTTATCCGGATCTAAAAGTATAGCCAGCAATTTTTGACCATTCTTTTTAGCTTCTAAAATCTGTTGGTGTATGTTGGATATTTTTTGTTTCATAACGGGCGTAAAAGTAAAAGTTTTTTAATGCAGAAGAACTATTTTGAATGAATTATATTTGTGCAATAGCTTTTGATAACTAAAAAAATGAAGGCATGATTGCTCCTGAACTATTAGAAAAATATGGTGCTTTAAAAAAGTCTTTTGACAAAAATGAAATTATTTTTGAAGAAGGAAATTTGCCTACTCATTATTATCAGATTCTTTCCGGAGAAGTAAAAATGAGTAATTACAATGATGATGGCAGAGAATTTATTCAGGGAATTTTTTATAAAGAACAATCTTTTGGAGAACCTCCCCTGTTTTTAAATCAAAAGTATCCGGCAAATGCTATTGCAGTTGATTATTCAGAAATTCTTCTTCTTCCTAAAAACAATTTCCTGAAATTACTGGAAGAAAACCCCGTGATAAGCCTTAAAATAATCGAAAATCTAGCACAGCGCTTGTATTATAAATCAGTTATGGCGGCTGAAATGTCAACTCAGGAACCAGAGCACAGAGTTTTGAAATTAATAGATCACGGAATCGCTTATTTTAATTTTAAAAAAGACAGCAACGGTTACCTCATTAATTTTACCAGACAACAAATTGGAGACTTAACCGGCTTGCGTGTCGAAACGGTAATTAGAACCATAAAAGCTTTGGAGAAAAAAGGTCTTTTGAAGATTATAAACAGAAAAGTATACAGATAAAATAGTTGCTGTTTTATGATTAAAGTCATAAAATGGAGTTTGATTGTGCTTGTACCTTTGTAGTATAAAAATCACAATATCATGACACTATATCAAACAACATTCGAAAATTTCAATAAAAACTACATGGGTTCTGCAGCTATGGCTGTAATTGGTCAAAGCTGCTTAGGTGGTGCTGCAGCTATGTATATTCTTTCACACGGAACCTCTGTTACGCAAATGATTCAACTGGCCATTATTGTATTAGCCTGTGTTTTTGCTAATACTTCAATTTTAGCGCAAATGAAACATAAAGTAGTTTTTAACCTTATTATTTTAAGCGCTGTACTAAGTGTTTTACTAATATTTCTGAATAGTTTTGTACTATGAAAAAGCAAATAGAAAATAGAACTGATGTCGAATTTTTAGTACATCAGTTCTATGCTAAAATAAGAGCCGATGAAGAAATTGGTTTTTATTTTAATACAATGATAAAAGACTGGGATGCACATCTCGAAAAACTAACTGATTTTTGGGAAACCAATTTATTTGCGGTCAAAAAATACAAAGGCAATCCTAATGCCGTGCACAATGATGTTGACGCTCGTTTTGATGGCAAAATTACTTCAAACGAATTCGGAATCTGGCTCAACTATTGGTTTCAGACTTTAGACGAACATTTTGAAGGCGAAAATGTGGAAACACTAAAACGACGTGCCCGAAAAATGGGAACTTTTCTGTTTGTGAGCATGTTTGAGCATCGTAAAAAATTGGCTGAAAACTCAACTGAAACTTAATTCTTCTGATTACTGCGACTGTAAACTGCGACTAAATCTTACTTCTCAAAAGCATAAACCAAAGTAAATTTCCCATCAAAATTATCTGATTTGATTTCTTCGTAACACACATTAAAATCTTTAATCAGATTATCAAAATGTAGACTGGCCTGGGTTTGTTTTTTATCCAAAGAGAAATCTCCAACTCTAATATGATCTTTAAAGCTGATTCCTTTTTCGTTTCTGATTTTGAAGATTGCTTCTTTCGCACCCCAGATAACCGTAAGTTTCTTGATGTATTCTTCAGAAACATTCGGATTTAAATATTCAAATTCAGTATCAACAAATTTATCAGCTATTTTGCGGATTTTTTCGCGCTGTAATTCCATATCAATTCCAACCGTTTCATGACTGATAATAATGGCTGCAAAATGATACGAATGCGTAATCGAAATATGATTATGACAATCGAAATAAGGTTTTCCGAATTCATCATAATGTAAATCTTTATCAGTAAAACCCATTTCCTGAATCAGCATACGAACGCTTAAAAAAGCACGCTGGTGCAACTGGGATTTCATTCCGTTTAACCTCAACTGTGTTTTTTCTTTCAAAACTACTTTGCTTAATAACTCCTCAAAAGATTCGGTTATTTCCCAAATTAAAAGTTTGGTCGTTTCGTTGCACTGGATGGTTTTAAATAAAGGCATTACTTATTTAATTGTAAATTATATGGTTAATTATGAATTATTTTTCCTTTTGAAAACTAAACTTGTAATTTAATGTCTCGTCTTTTTAGCCCTGATGGGAACGGCATCCTTTTGTGGTGGGGTTCACCACAAAAGATATAGTGGACAGCAGGATTAGCTTCTAAAAAACAATTAACAAACTAATCTTCTAAAGATTAAGAAATTAAACATTTCACAAATCTTACAGAAATAGTAAAAATTCAAAAGGTATTCCGTAAATTTGCAAAAATTTTACAATATACAAATATACTATAAATGAGTACTACAACTACGCCTTTTGTGGCTTTCAAAGTAAAAGACATCTCTCTAGCGGCTTGGGGAAGAAAAGAAATTGAATTAGCTGAAGCTGAAATGCCAGGTTTAATGGCGCTTCGTGCTGAATATAAAGATGAACAACCTCTTGCAGGTGCTCGTATCGCTGGATGTTTACACATGACAATCCAGACTGCAGTTTTGATCGAAACTTTAATCGCTCTTGGTGCTGAAGTTACTTGGTCTTCTTGTAATATTTTCTCTACTCAGGATCAGGCTGCTGCTGCTATTGCTGCTGCCGGAATTCAGGTTTACGCCTGGAAAGGTCTTGATGAGCAATCATTTGACTGGTGTATTGAGCAAACTTTATTCTTTGGTGAAGACAGAAAACCATTGAACATGATCTTGGATGATGGTGGAGATTTAACTAACATGGTTATTGACCGTTTCCCAGAATTGGTTCCTGGAATCAAAGGTTTATCTGAAGAAACTACAACTGGAGTTCACAGACTTTACGAAAGAGTAAAAGCGGGAACATTACCAATGCCTGCAATCAATATTAACGACTCTGTTACTAAATCTAAATTTGATAACAAATACGGTTGTAAAGAATCTGCAGTAGATGCAGTTCGTCGTGCAACTGACTTAATGTTAGCTGGAAAAAGAGTTATCGTTTGTGGATACGGTGACGTTGGAAAAGGAACTGCTGCTTCTTTCAGAGGTGCAGGATCTATTGTAACTGTTACTGAAATCGATCCAATTTGTGCTTTACAAGCTGCAATGGACGGTTATGAAGTTAAAAAATTAAACACTGTAATTGCTAATGCTGATATTATCATTACAACTACGGGAAATAAAGATATCGTTCTTGGAGAGCACTTCGAGCAAATGAAAGACAAAACTGTTGTTTGTAACATCGGACACTTTGATAACGAAATTGATATGGCTTGGTTAAACAAAAACCACGGTGCATCTAAAATTGAAATCAAACCTCAGGTTGACAAATATACAATCGCTGGAAAAGATATCATCATTCTTGCTGAAGGTCGTTTAGTAAACCTTGGTTGTGCTACAGGTCACCCAAGTTTTGTAATGAGTAACTCATTTACAAACCAAACTTTAGCACAAATCGAATTATGGAAAAACAGTGCTGCTTACAACAATGACGTTTATATGTTACCAAAACATTTAGATGAAAAAGTTGCTGCTTTGCACTTAGCTAAATTAGGAGTTGAATTGGAAACTTTACGTGACGATCAGGCTGCTTATATTGGTGTTCCGGTTGAAGGTCCATTCAAACCAGAGTACTACAGATACTAGTAAATTTTAGATTTCTGAGTTTAGATTTTAGATTCTAATTCAGAGTCTTAATTAACACATATTCAAACCCGACAGGCTTAAAACTTGTCGGGTTTTCTGTTTTTATACTCTTCTAAAAAAACATTTCTCTCAAAAGATTGCACGTTTACAAATATCTACTTACTTTTAATAATCAAAATAAGGTTCTATTTCTCAAATACTTAAACAGTACAAACTTGAAAAAAACTACTTATTTAATCGTCTTCTTATTTTTGCTAAGTCTCCCACAAATTATTTTTTCTCAGGAAAAGAAACCGAAAGTCGTAGTAGTATTAAGTGGTGGTGGAGCAAAAGGAATTGCCCATATTCCGCTTTTGCAAAAACTCGATTCCTTACACATTGTCCCGGATCTTATTGTGGGAAATAGTATGGGAAGCGTCATTGGAGGTTTGTATGCCATGGGATATTCCGGAGATAGCATCGAAAAACTAACCAAAAACATTTATTGGGATAAACTCCTTGGCGGAGGCCAATCATTGCGATCGGTAAGTGCAGAAGAAAAACGAGAATTTCAAAGATATTTAATTGGTATAGGCGTTAAAGATGGAAAACTTAATAGTATTGGTTCTCTCTTAAATGATCAAAATCTAAGAGAATACCTTTCTGAATTAACCTATCCTGTCTATAACGTTAGAGATTTTGACAGTCTCCCAATACCCTTTCGTGCTATGGCTACCGATTTGGTTCAAGGAAAAGAAGTTATATTAAGTAAGGGAAGTTTATCCTACGCCATGAGAGCCAGCATGTCTTTGCCAGCCGTTTTTAAGCCAATGCCGTACGAAAAAACAGTATTAGTTGACGGAGGGGTTTTAAATAATTTCCCGACGGATGTTGCCAAACAAATGGGTGCCGATATTATTATTGGAAGCGACGTAGGTGGAGGAATGGAACCAATGGATAAGCTGAATAATCTAATGACCATTTTGATGCAGACCAGTATGTTTCCGAGTAATATTAAGAATCCTGCAAATCGCGATCTTTGTACAATATTGGTTGATCACTTGCCCAACTTACGTTTCTCTACCGCCGATTTTGCAGATAGTAATGAAATCTACAAAGACGGTAAAATAGCAACAAATCAAAATCTTCCTGCGTTAATTGCCTTATCAGAAAAATTAAAAGCTTTTCCGCAACGCACGCACGCTTTGCCAGATATGCCTAAAGAATTTGTGCTGGACACAATTGTTTATAAAAATATAAGTCCTGAAAATATGCCTTTGGTGGTTGGACGAGCAAATCTTAAAACACATGTAAAATATACTACCAAAGATCTAATAGCCGGAATTAACAGAGCAATGGGTACTAATCTTTTTGATCAGATTACGTATAGCTATTTCATTAAAGACGGAGACAAATTAGGAATTACATTATTTGGATTTGAACGCGCCAAAAATCAGCTCAACACCTCAATACATTATGATACTTACAGAGGTGTTGGAATCATTTTTAATTACACAGGCCGAAATGTTCTTGCTGCTGCCTCCCGTCTTCTTGTAACAGTAGATATTGCCGAACAGCCAAAAGCGAGAATCAATTATCAGAAAAATTTCGGACAACACAGGGAATGGTGGTGGGTATCTGAGGCTTATGGAGCCTTTCTGCGACAAGAAATTTACATAAATGGCAAAGCATCAGACAACATACTTTATAATACTTTTGAATTCAATAATGAGGTAAACAAAAATTTAAATTCACTGAAAAGTTATGTAGGTTTTGGCTTAAACTATAGCTATTCTAATCTAAAACCAAAATACGACCGGGAATATAATCCAAACTCTGTTAGCCTAAACAACTACGACTCTAATAATATTGAATTCAACATGCATTATTCCTATAATGACATGGATAAAGTTTTTTTTGCCACAAACGGAACCATTATAAAAGCAAATGTAGCACGATCACTTCTTAGCGATATCAACGCCTCTTTTACTGATCCTGATTTAAACGGTATTTCCGGCCCAACAAATGGCTACACAAAATTTGGTTTTAGTTTTGAAAAGAGAGCACTCTTAAAAAAGAAAATTACAGGACTTATAGGATTTGATTCTTATTTTATTTTTCAGGACAAACTTAAGGACGATCAAATTCCGTTTTCAGGATTTGGTTATGCCGCAAAATATTTTTTAGGAGGCATTATTCCAAGCTCTGGCAGTAATCGTTTTCCATTTCCTGGCCTGCATGAAGATGAAGTCAATGTCACGCAATATATGGGACTAAAACTCGGCTCTCAAATAAATTTAATCGGAAAAATTTATCTGACTCCGCACTTTAATGTTGCCAGTGTCGGTTTTGATACTTTTGACGATTATATCGGTCATGTATTTAGTCCAAAAGGAAAGTGGGACGAAAACATGGAACCTAGCCTTTTACTTTCAGGAGGAGCAGCAATTTCTTATCAGTCCATTCTGGGTCCAATTCATTTTGACACTTCCTGGATAAACAACATTGATAAAGTGCGATTGTTTTTTAGCGTTGGATTATCACTCAATCCGTAGTCAATTTTTTCAATCTAAAATCTAAACTCAGAAATCTAAAATATAAGGGCGTGCCACCATTTAAAAAAAGGCCTAAATATGCTTTGCGCGCATTAGGCCTTTTCTTAAATGCTGTCGGGCTATCCGCACTGCTTCGGCAGTTAGCTCCTATCCCCTCACGCAAAACGTAAATCAAGAAAGCCCAGTAAACAAGAGATTCTTTTTTCAAAAGCTTCTTCTTATATTTACTACAAATACTTTTTATGAAACAATTTATTCTCTTCAACCTGTTTTTATCTATAAACTGTTCCGTATTTGCTCAAAATAACGATACCTGGATTTCATTTTGGGACAAAGACACCACACACATCGGATTTAAAGATCAAAACGGGAACATCAAGATAACGCCAAAATTTACGAGAATCACTTCTGCTCATAAATTTGACGCTATCATTGCTGTAAGTGAAGACATAAAGGGGAGTTGGAAAAGTTATTACTTAACCAAAGCCGGAAGAATAGTTGGCCTTGACAGTTTGTATATTTTTGACAACGGACCAGATTGCGAAAATGAAGGTTTCATTCGTTTTAGGGATCCAAAGACGTATAAAATGGGCATGTTCAACAGCGAAGGAAAGGTTGCGATTCCGGCAGCATACAGCAATTTAACAAAAGCCAGAAACGGAATGGTCGTCGCATTAAAAGGCGCAATTAAAAAAAAGTTTGACGACGAACATTTTGGCTGGACTGGAGGAAAAGAATTTCTAATTGATACAAACAATAAAATCTTAATAGAAAACTTTGAATATGAAAACGATTTTGATTTAAACTTTTATTCTGTACAGAAATCAAAAAATCCAAGCAAAGATCCAACAAGAGAAAATTTCCCTGGAATTAACGGTCAATATTATTCCTTTATTGATTATGATAAAGAATTTAAATTATGGATCAAAAACACTTTGCTTTCAGATCTATCTAAAGAAAATTTATTGACAAATTCTTTTGAGAAAATTACCTATTGGAAAAACCCAAACGGATGGATCAATGAACCAAAAGCTAAATTTATCGATCAGAATTACAAGATTTTAAAAATGAAATTACAAGAACTCAATTCTGAAAAAACGGACTATTTTATTTCAACTGATGGTTTAAATCAATTTATATTCGAAGCAAAAGAATATGAAGAATATTTTAATAATTGTAATGAATCAAAAGAGTGGCAATATCCTGTTAAAAACATAGTAATCACTTCAAAAGACAATGAGGATTTTGGCCAGGATCATTTTGAATTTTTAAGAACCGAAAATGGTTACAAATTAATAAGTGTTTCTATCTCAGAAGATACTCTTAAATAACCCATTTGGTTTTACATTTTCACTTTTTACATCTCTCTCAAAAACAAATCTTAACTTTGTAAAAACGTGAAACATGAAAAACTTCTTCTTTTTAGGAATTGCCATACTATTTGAAATCATTGCCACATCAGCCTTAAAAAAATCCGAGCAGTTTACGCAGCTTATCCCCAGCATTATTACAATTATAGGCTATTTTGCTGCATTTTACTTTCTAAGTTTTGCTATACGAACTATTCCGGTTGGAATTGCTTACGCAATTTGGTCCGGCGTAGGAATCGTTTTAATCACTATTATTGGAGCGGTTTTCTTTAAGCAAATTCCAGATTTGCCAGCCATAATTGGATTGGCTTTAATTATGATTGGTGTGGTTGTCATCAATGTTTTCTCTAAAACAACGGTACATTAATCTCAAACTTAAAAAAATGGATTTTAGAAAAGCGACTATTTTAGATTTAGTGGAAATGCAGGAAATGTACATTGAAACCATTAAATGGGTTTGTAAAAACGATTATACTCCTTTGCAGATTGACGCTTGGGTTTCAGGGCTCAATAATACAGAACGCTGGCTGAAACTTATTCATGAACAATATGTTTTACTGGCTACTATAAACGATCAAATTGTGGGTTATGGAACTCTTAAAAATGGAAATTATATAGATTTCTTTTGCGTTCACAAAGATTTCCAGCGTCAGGGAATTGCCGATAAAGTTTTTACTGAATTAGAACACGAAGCTATAAAAGAAAACTCAAAAACAATAACAGCCGACATTAGTATAACTGCAAAGCCATTCTTTGAAAAGAAAGGATTTGTTGTAAAAGCCAAGCAGAAAAATATGCGATTGGGAGTTGAATTGATTAATTATAAAATGGAAAAAGAACTAGAGTAAATTTGTTTCAGGTTTCATGTTACTACAAAACCTGAAACCTGAAACTTGAAACAAAAGAAAAAACAAAGCAAGTTTCGGATTTTATGACTGCCAAACCCTGTCGATATTTGCATTATAAAATTGAAAGAAATGAACACACAGGAAAACATTAATTATAACCGAATTGCAGATGCAATTGATTATATCAAAGCAAATTTTAAAGATCAGCCCAATCTTGATGAGGTTGCCGAAAAAGTGCATTTGAGTCCGTTTCATTTTCAGCGTTTGTTTACGGAATGGGCCGGCACAAGTCCGAAGAAGTTTTTGCAATATATCAGTGTCGAGCATGCTAAAAAAATTCTGAAAGAAGACAATCAGGCAACCTTGTTTGATGCCGCTTTTGATACCGGACTTTCCGGAACGAGCCGTCTGCACGATTTGTTTGTCAATATCGAAGGAATGACACCAGCGGAATATAAAAATGGCGGAAAAAATTTAGAAATCAACTTCAGTTTTGCCGAAAGCCCGTTTGGGAATATTATAGTTTCTTCAACCCAAAAAGGCGTTTGTTTTATGGCTTTCGCCGAAAACGAAGAAATCGGATTTTACGATTTAAAAAACAAATTTCCAAACGCAACATTTTCCCGAAAACTGGATTTGGTACAACAAAATGCCTTATTTATTTTCCAGAACGACTGGAGCAAGTTATCTGAAATTAAACTTCATTTAAAAGGCACCGATTTCCAATTGAAAGTTTGGGAAACGTTACTTAAAATCCCAATGGGACAACTTTCTACTTATGGTTCCATTGCGCATCAAATCGAAAAACCAAATGCTTCTCGAGCTGTCGGAACGGCTATTGGAAGCAATCCTGTAGCGTTTTTAATTCCATGTCATCGCGTTATTCAATCCACTGGAGCATTTGGTGGTTATATGTGGGGAAGCACGCGTAAAACCGCTATTATTGGCTGGGAAGGCGCACAACTAAATTCAGATCTCTAAACTTAGTTCCATGCAAAATATACAATCAAAAATTGCTTCTCAAAACTGGGAAAGCATCAGCGAATCTATGCACAAAAACGGATTTGCAATCATTCCGAATTTACTTCATAACGAACAATGCGAAGATTTAAAATTCGATTATGATAATCCAAATTTATATCGAAAAACTGTTGTCATGGAGCGATACCGATTTGGTTTGGGTGAATATAAATACTTTAATTATCCGCTTCCGGATTTGATTCAAACCATACGTTCCGCCATTTATCCAAAACTGGTGCCAATTGCAAACTCATGGATGAAAGTCTTAAACATCAATACAATTTTCCCGGAAACACACGAAAAATTACTCGAACAATGTCATGCCAATAATCAACTAAAAGCAACTGTTTTAATTTTAAAATATGGTAAAAGTGGTTTTAATACTTTGCATCAGGATTTATACGGAGATATTTATTTTCCTATTCAAATCGTAGTTTTCCTAAACGAACCCGATGAAGATTTTACGGGAGGCGAATTTGTGTTAACACAACAAACGCCAAGAGCGCAATCGAAAGCAATTGTTTTGAAACCCAAAAAAGGTGATGTTTTGGTTTTTACAACCAATTTCAGGCCTGTAAAAGGTACAAAAGGATATTATCGTGTGAACATGAAACATGGTGTGAGCGAGATTCATTCTGGTGAACGGCATACTTTGGGGATTATTTTTCATGATGCACTATCGTCATAAATTTAGTCTCGCAAAGTCCCAGAGTCGTAAAATTTTTATTTCACGCAGATTTTAAAAGGATTTAAGCAGATTTGCGCAGATGATTTATTTCCAACTATATTTAATTAAAATCTGCAAAATCTGCGTGAAAAATTAATTTAATCTAATCTGTGTAAAAAAACCACTCTTTGCGTACACGCACTTCTGTGCGCTTCTACGATAAAAAATGCAATAAAAAAAACATCATGATCAATCATTCTAAAATTCCCGATTCCGATCTTCGGAATAAAATTAAAAATGCTGAAATTTGCTTCGGTGGAAACCGAAAATTAAAAATCTACGGAACCTTAAAATGCAGTTCCGGAAAAAGAATGAAACGCGAGAATCGGGTTTTCTTTTTATCTGAAAATGAAGCCAGGCAAAATGGTTTCAGACCTTGTGGGCATTGCATGAAAACCGAATATCAAAACTGGAAAAATGGACTTATTTAATCCACATACAGACGAAACAACTAATTTACTCCCGAAAGAGGGAACGGTGAATTATTACGGAAAATTATTTTCTCGTGAAGATTCAAACCATTATTTAGAAGTGCTTTTGGATACTATCGAATGGAAAAATGATGAAGCGATTATCTTCGGAAAATTAATTTTGACCAAACGAAAAGTAGCCTGGTATGGCGATTCTGGTTTTGAATATACATACTCCAATACAACAAAAAAAGCACTTCCGTGGACAAAAGAACTTTTGGAATTAAAAGCCATTATTGAAGAAAAAACAGGTGAAACATTCAACTCTTGTTTACTAAATTTATATCATTCCGGTGATGAAGGAATGGCCTGGCACAGCGACGCTGAAAAAGATTTGAAGAAGAATGGCGCGATTGGTTCCGTCAGTTTTGGTGCTGAACGCAAGTTCGCTTTCAAACATAAAGAAACCAAAGAAGTTGTTTCCTTAATTCTGGAACACGGAAGTTTATTAGTAATGAAAGATGAAACACAAACACATTGGTTACATCGTTTA
This sequence comes from Flavobacterium frigidimaris, assembly GCF_002217275.1. Lineage (NCBI taxonomy): Bacteria > Pseudomonadati > Bacteroidota > Flavobacteriia > Flavobacteriales > Flavobacteriaceae > Flavobacterium > Flavobacterium frigidimaris. The sequence continues at coordinate 255,504 of NZ_MUGV01000015.1, read as the reverse complement.
CCACCAACCAAAACGACTTCAAAACCAAGAGTAAATTTGACTTTTAGAACGATTGTGAAATAGAAAATTATTTCTTTTTTGAAATTACATTTTCATAAGATCGTATCAAAGCGTCTTCAAACATTTCGGGTCTTACTTCTAAAAGTTCGACTATCGTCCAGCCTTGTTTCCCCCATTTATTAGGAATTGGATAAAAAATCTTTTCACTTGAAGCACAAAAGACAGATTGATCGATTTCATTTAATTTTAAAACCGCTCTGTTATTTTTCTCATCAAAAGTGCCGAAGATTTTCTTATTGACACGAAAAGAAGTTTTCTCGAAATGGGGCTCTTCTGTCGCATTAGGAAATGACATCGCTAATTTTCTAAATGCTTCAATGGAGACCATAATCTATAAATTTAAAAATTAATTCTAATTTTACCAGCCCTGATTCAGTCCATTTTTCAAGACTTCTTTATATTTATCTTTATCAAAAGTATACAAATTTGGCGCTTTGTGTGCAACGTTGCTTTTCTTTTCGTCCAATTTCGTCAGGATTCCGATGTTGGTTATTTTTCGGAGAAAATTTCTTCTATCCAGTTTTTTATCTAAGATTGTTTCATATAATTTCTGAAGTTCCGGAATGGTAAATTTCTCTGGCAACAAATTGTATCCAACTGGCATTAAATTCAATTCCATTCTTAATGTAGCCAATGCTTTACCTAAAATTTCTTTGTGATCCAAAATTAGCTCAGGAACTTCTTTATGATCAATCCATTCAATTATTTCGTCTTTATTAGCCGGTTTTGGAATAGTTTTTAAAAAATCGACTAAGGCATAATACCCAATCGTTACAAAACGACGCGTCAGCCATTTTGCTTTTTCTTCAAATATTTCCAGATATTCTAATGCTTCTTTACTAAAATGTTGATCGTTTCTCTTTACTTTTCCAAAAGTGGCAAATTGTCTCAAAAAAATACCATCAACTCCAGTTCTTTCATTTAAAACGGTCACCGCAGCAACGTCAATATCCTGATTTACGGGAATAAATCCACCCGGTAAAGACCATGTTTCTCTATGTGGAATTTTAATCAATAAAACCTTAAGCTGATTATCATGAAAACCAAAAATCACACAATCTATTGAAAGACCAGGCTGATAATTTTCATAATTTTCTAGAATATCCTTTAGCATTTTTGTTTTATTAAATCCCGATTTCTGATACTGATTTAGCACGCAATTTAATTCATTTTTAGAAATAACAAACATTTTCTTAAAAATGAGTCTTTATTAAAATTTAAAAATCAAGTGCTTAGTAGTAAAAAGTAAAAAGTGTGTAAATCACAATTTTTACTTAAAATGAAAAACGAATTGAAAAATTAATTACATTGCGTCATAATAACACATTTGCAATAATATTTATTATTATTGTAAATTAAAGAAAGAATAATATTACATAATTGATTAATTCTGTAATACTTATTTAAAGAATGAAAGTAAAAATGTCAATGCGAGAGACAATGAATACCAATCCGTTAAAAAATATAAATCAAAAAATTAGAACCAAAATCTGGACGTCATTCGGGTTTGTTTCTAAAACATATCTTTTAGAAGAATCAATAAAATATAGCCAGCAACAAGAAAAGATTTTCAACCAAATGATTGTTGAAACTGAGGCGAAAGATAAAAAAGCAAAACGTGAAGCTTTTGACAAAGCATTATATGCGTCGTATAAAGGAATTGGCGCTATGGATTTTATAAATACAGTTTTGAAATAATTCAGAACCTTTATAAAATCCATAACGCCAATTTTAATTGACTTTACGTTATTGTACTAATTCAAAGTCAGATCTTAGTTTACTATCTGCTGACGAAGCTCCAATCATTACTTCGAAATCTCCTGGTTCAGCAACCCATTCTAATTTATTATTGTAGAAAGAAAGCTTCTCTTTATCAATTGTAAACTCGATAGTTTTAGATTCTCCTGCATTCAATTTCACTTTTTGAAAATCTCTCAATTCTAAAACTGGTCTTACAACAGATCCGAATTTATCTTTCAAATACAACTGCACCACTTCTTCTCCAGCCACTTTTCCAACATTTGACAATTGAAAAGAAACGGTAATTGTTTCGTTACTTTTAATTTTTGTTGCAGATAATTTCAAGCCTGAATAATCAAATTTTGTATAACTCAAACCATATCCAAAAGGAAATTTAGGCGAGTTTTTCAAATCGATATAAGCCGAAACATAATTTTTTGAATCCTCATCTTTCGCTGGTCTTCCTGTGCTGAAATGATTGTAATAAATGGGCACCTGCCCTACTTCTCTTGGAAAAGTCATAGGCAATTTTCCTGAAGGATTGTAATCTCCAAATAAAACATTAGCGATTGCATTTCCTGCTTCAGTTCCTAACCACCAGGTATATACAATTGCAGGAACATTATCTGCAGTCCAGTTAAAAATAAGAGGTCTTCCTGCATTTACCAAAACCACAACTGGTTTTCCTGTTGCCTGAATCGCTTTTACTAAATCTTCCTGAACACCTGGCAAATGAAGATCACTTCTACTTTTTGCTTCACCGCTCATATCACGTCTTTCACCAATACTCAAAATAACAACATCAGCTTGTTGAGCAATTGCAACCGCTTCAGCAAAACCATCTTTATTATCTCCGTCAACTTCACAACCTTTAGCATACAATAATTTAGTGTTTTTACCTACTTTATTTTGCAAACCATCCCATTGCGAAACTACCCATTTATCATAATTTACATCTGGCAATTCAACTGACCAAAATCCCATATTGGCTTTGTATTCTTTTACCATTGGTCCAATAAATGCAATTGTTTTTACGCTTTTAGAAAGTGGTAAAATCTGGTTTTCATTCTTCAATAAAACAATACTTTTTTCCGCTACTTCAAGTGCTGCTTTTCTGTTTTCCGGATTGCTCAACGCTTTTTCAGCTCTCTTTTCATCAGAATATCGGTAAGGGTCCTCAAATAAACCTAATTCGAATTTCTTGCGAAGAATACGCCTTACGGCATCATCAACCAGATCAACAGAAACTCTGCCTTCTTTAATCAATTCGGCTAGATTATAACGGTAGGCATTACTTTCCATATCCATATCGCTTCCGGCAGTAATTGCTGAATAAGCTGCTTCTTTAAGATCTTTTGAGTAACCGTGTGCAACCATTTCTCCAATCGAACCCCAATCCGAAACTACGAATCCCTGAAAGTTCCATTTTCCTTTCAAAATATCACGCTGCAAATGAGCATTTCCAGTTGCCGGAATTCCATTTAAATCATTAAATGAATTCATAAATGTTGCTGCTCCAGCATCTAAAGCTGCTTTAAAAGGAGGTAAATACGTTTCTAACAACATTCTTTCACTCATATCAACAGAGTTATAATCTCTTCCTCCAACACCTGCACCGTAAGCAGCAAAGTGTTTTACGCAAGCCATAACGGAGTTTAAATCTCCTAATTTATTCCCTTGAAAACCTTTTACTCTTGCATAGGCAATTTTAGATCCCAAATAAGTATCTTCTCCGGCACCTTCCATTACTCTTCCCCATCTTGGGTCACGACCAATATCTACCATTGGAGCAAATGTCCAGTGAATACCACTTGCAGAAGCTTCTGTAGCCGCAACTCTGGCTGCCAGTTCAATAGCTGCTAAATCCCAACTTGCTGCTTCGGCTAACGGAATTGGAAATGTTGTTTTATAACCGTGAATAACGTCCTGACCAAACAACAATGGAATTTTAAGACGTGACTGCATTGCCAGTTCCTGATATTGTCTGGTATATTTTGTTCCGATTATATTTAACATCGAACCTACTAAACCTGCCTTAATTTCGGCTTGTTTGTTTGGATTTATTGTTATTGGTCCTGTTGCAGAATTATCCCCTGTGTATTGATTAAGTTGTCCAATTTTTTCCTCAATCGTCATTTTTTTCAAGAGATCATTTACTTTCTGATCAATTGTTTGTTGCTGAGCGACCGCAAAAAGGGATACCATCAACAACGTAAAAGTGGTTATTTTCTTCATGAATTTAATTTTGATTACCAAACGTAAGTTGCAACTGCACCTGCATTTAAAGTAGTTGAAATTTGTTTTTGATTGTATTTGATATTGAATGTTTCTACCGCTGTTCCGTCGTTTTCTACAATGAGAACAATTTTTCCTGCTGGCGTTTTAAAAGCGACATTATAAAGATTTCCGCTAATATTACTTCCGATTCTTACGGATCCTTCCGGAACAAATTTTGACGCGTGTCCGATAATGTAATATCCAACTTCTCTTTTAATATTCTGGGCCTGATCAATCATTAACGCGCCTTTACAAGTAGAACATCCACCTGGTGTAAATGGTTTATAGAATTCATCATTTGCTAATCCCCATGAAAGTGCATTTACACTCCAATTACGCATTGAACCAATTACTACATTTTTTACACTCCATTTCAAATCCGATTCAAAACTGCTTTTTGATCCTGTATATTGCTCTGTAAAATATAAATCTTTGTTTGGGTAAGCATCATGAACTTTGCTTAAAGCGCTGATATCTCCTTCATATAAGTGGAAAGCTGAACCTGCTACAAAAGGCAATGCTTTTGGATCATTTAAAATGGTTAAAGGATATTCCGGTTTGTTACAATTGTGATCGTAAACCACAATTTTAGTTTTAATATTTGCTTTCGCGAAAGCAGGACCCAAATTGGTTTTAATAAATTCTGCCTCTTGTTCTGCAAGCATTAATAAACTCGGATTGTTTCCAGGATGTAATGGCTCGTTTTGAGGTGTGATCGCATCAATTATAATTCCCTGTGCTTTCATTGCCTGAATATATTTCACGAAGTACTCTGCATAAACCTGATAATATTTAGGCTGTAAACTTCCTCCTTTTGAGCTTCCATTGTCTTTCATCCAAACTGGTGGCGACCATGGTGAACCCATAATTTTTATCTTTGGATTTATCGCTAAAATCTCTTTTAAAACTGGTACAACATCTTTTAAATCCGGTCCCAGATTAAATTTTTCCAGCTTTAAATCGGTTTGCCCTTCCGGCATATCATCATACGAGAAAACGCTTTCATTCAAATCTGAAGCACCAATACTAATTCTTAAATAACTCAAACCGATGGCATCCTCTTTTCTCGAAAAAAGTTCCTGAAGCAAAGCTTCTTTTTTAGCTTTATCCAATTTTAAAATTGTTTGTGCACTTCCTCCGGTTAATGAAAATCCAAAACCTTCAATGGTTTGAAATTTCTGAGAAGCTTCAACTGAAATGGTTTGGTTTGAATTCGTTTCTGAATTAAAAACCAAATCGTTCTGTTTTTGCAATTTTGATGACTCGTCTGTAGTTGTGATCCAGGATTCAGCTTTACCAGAACTGGAAGCTGCATTTTTTGAAGACCCACATTTTACCTGAACTGCAATAAGAGGCAGTAAAAGTAAAATCTGGAGTTTTTTGATGCTGTTTTTCATATTTAATCTATTTCTATTAAAACAGGTAAATGATCTGAAGGATATTTTAAATCTTTAGAGTCACTTAACACTGCGTGTTTTTCGATTTTTAGTCCACTATTTTTAGAAACAAAAATGTAATCTATTAATAATGTTACCGGTTGATCATGTTTAAAACCGTTGAAAGTTCCTGATGGCCCAAAAGGTTTTTCTTTAGAAATATCGCTGGTATCATCCATCACTTTTTTAATCTCCATAATTTGTTTGGTATCAGGCTCCGAATTAAAATCACCCATTAAAAAAACAGGGTATTTTTTGCTATTGACTTCCTTTATTTTAGAAAGTACTACCTGCACTCCTTTTATCCTTGCCACTTCGCCCATATGATCTAAATGCAGATTAAAAACCCAAAATGTTTTTTTGGTTTTCAAATCTGTAAAAAGCCCATAGGTACAAACCCTGTTACAAGCAGCATCCCATCCTCTTGAAACTACATTTGGTATTTCTGACAACCAAAAGGTAGTAGCATCCTGAATTGTAAAACGATCTTTTTTATAATAAATCGTACAGGCTTCTCCTGTTCCTTTTTCTTCCCTTCCTATTCCAAACCTGTTGTATTTTGGAAAAGCCGAAGCAATATCAATGACCTGATTTGGAGTTGCTTCCTGAACTCCAAAAATATCCGGACTGTAAAAATGTATTTGAGCGGTAAAATAATCCTTTCGGTTTGGCCATGCATTTTCTCCATCAGAGGCAACATCCAGACGAATATTGTAGGTCATAATTTTTAAGTTCTGACCATAAAATGAACTACTCACCAAAAGCACCATTACTACAAAAACAACTTTATTTATCTTTTTCATCTTAAAAAATTTTAATCTCGTAAAGCTAGGTTTTCCGTGACTTTACTGAAAAAAATTAACTCCAAAAAGAATGTTAATTAAATATTCTTCTATAATCAAAATCAAATTAATCATGACCTTTTTTTTGATTTACATTTAAAAAATCCCAACCTTTAAACTTACTTTTTAGCTTCTGAAAAATCCAAATAATTCAGACTAAAACCTCCTTTTTCAAAAACCACTTTAATTTTATTTATTCCGGCATTTAGTTTTACCTCCGATAGAATAACTGTTTTCCATTTTTTATTATCTCCAGTTGCCAGAAGTGTAATTGTTTCTGATTTATTTCCGTTTTCTGTTTCTAAATAAAGCTTGCCTTCTGAACTTTCACTTGAATAACGAATCGCTACTTTGTATGTATTTTGCTTTTTAACCTGAGAAGTAAATTGCAACCATTCTCCATCTTCAATAAAAGAAACCTGATAACCATTTGACCCTGAATCTTCACAAGGCAAAATATCAACACCATCATTTCTCATAGTATTTCCTTTATTCCATTGATCAAAATTTCCTGTCGCTACTCTGTAATTCACAAAATCTTTATCAGAATAGGCATATCCATTTGTTCCCAAATCATATTGCGTTGCAATAATTTTTCCCGGAATTACATTTTTTTTATATGGTTTTGTGTCATTTGTCTGAACTTGTCTGAACATTGCATCAACAACATCCGGCTTAACGGTTACATTTTGCATTTTGTAATTATCCGCCATTTTCATCAACGTTTTTTTGGCGAACTCTTCTGATGGTTTTTCTCCGCCGTCTTTCCAATATTTCAATAGAATGTCATACTCCGGAATTTTTGTTACCGAAGTTACCCCTGCAATATTTTCGATTTTTTTCATCGGCCAAAATGCCCATCCAATATTGTTGGTTTCCATTAATGTAAGGGCATCTTTGAACCAAACATTAGAATTTTCTCCACTTTCGCCTAACCAGATCGGAACATTGTATTGCGTTCTGTAATCCAACATTTTTTGGATAGAGGCTTTGTCATTGTAATTCCAATATTTATGGAAACTCAATGCCATATTTTCATCCCATAAAGGAAAAACTCCGTTGTAATTATTTCCCCAGCAATTTCCTTCGATAATAACCATATGATTGGTATCGACTTCACGAATTGCTTTTGTAACCTTAACGAGTAAATCTCTTAAAGGACCGTTTGAATTTTCATCACAACCATTTTTATTGGTTCCTGTAAAATTCCAGTTTGGTTCGTTGATTATGTCGTAAGCTCCAATCCAGGGATTATCTCTGTAGCGAGAAGCCAGTTTTTTCCATAAAGCAATCATTTTTTTCTGATTGGCCTCACTATCCCAAAGTGATGGTTTTGTTGTATCATAATCAGAAATTGCGGCATCGTTTCCTTGTCCACCAGGAGCTGCATGTAGATCTAAAATCAGGTACATTTTGTTTTCGGCACACCATTTCAGTAAATTATCTGTCATGGTAAAACCTTCTTCAATCCAGGTAATTTCACCATTTTTTTCTTCCTGAATTGATGGTGTATACAAGTTATAATGCATTGGCAAGCGAATCGAATTGAAACCCCAGGCTGCTAGCGAATCGACATCACGTTTTGTGATTCCGTTTGCTTTATAAGCGGCATAAAATTCCTTTGTACCTTTTTCTCCGGCAACTTCCTGAATTTTTTCCTTTATTTTATATTGTGGACTCGCAAAAGGCTGCGTTTGCAACATATAGCCTTCCTGAACCATCCAGCCACCTAAACCAAGACCTCTTAATATTACATTTTTACCCTTTCCATCAACGATATTTTGTCCTTCTCTATGCAAAAAACCTTGTCCAAAAGCTGTAATCGAAAGTAAAAGTTGTACTGTTATAATTATTTTTTTCATCTGAAAAATGATTTATTTTTCGTTATAAATTATATTATTATTTCCATGTATAAGTACCAACTGCTCCAGCTTCCAGAGATGTTGTAACCCATTTATCATTGAACTTGATATTGAAGACTTCTAATCCATCTCCATCATTTTCAACAATCAATACTTTTGATCCTGATGGTGTAATAAATGCTACATTTTGAAGATTTCCGCTTGTATTACTTCCAATTCTCACAGAACCAGCCGGAACAAATTTTGAAGCATGAGCAATAATATAATACGCAACATTGCGTTGAAAACTATCATTCCCAGTAACTGTCAATGCTCCTTTGCACATCGTACATCCTCCGTCTGTATGTGGTCCAAATGCTGTATTATTGGCTAAATTCCATTCTAATGCATTTTTGCTGTAATTTCTCATTGAACCTATAATCACGTTACGGAGATGCCACTTCAAATCACCATTAAAACTTGCCGTAGATGAAGTCCATTGTTCTGTAAAATATACACTTTTAGCAGGATAAGAATTATAGACATTAGTAAGAGCACTAATATCTCCTGCATAAAGATGAAAAGCTGATCCATCTACAAAAGGATAAGCATCGGCGTCAGCCAAAATTGCTTTAGGATAATTTGGATTATCGCAATTGTGATCGTAGGCAATAATTTTCACTTTAATTCCTGCAGTTTTAAAAGCGGGTCCTAAGTTGTTTTTAATAAAAGTAGCCTGATCTGTAGCAGACATATACATACTAGGATTATTACCGTCATGAAGAGGTTCGTTTTGAGGTGTTATAGCATCAATTGTAATTCCTTCAGCCTTCATTTGCTGAATGTATTTTACAAAGTATTTTGCATAAACATCATAATATTTTGGCTGTAATTTTCCACCTTTAAAACTGTCATTATCCTTCATCCAAATTGGTGCCGACCAAGGTGTTGCCAAAATTAAAATCTTTGGATTGATTGCCAGAATTTCTTTTAAAAGCGAAATTACACCCGCTTTATCCTTATCTAAACTAAATTTTGCCAAATCTAAATCCGTTTCTCCAGTTGAAAGGTCATCATAAGTAAAAGGAGTTGCATTTAAATCTGACGCCCCAATACTAATTCTTAAATAACTAATTCCGATTGAATTTTCGCCAGAACCAAATAATTCCTGCAATAGAGCGCTCTTTTTTGAAGCATTCAACTGATTTATTACATCAGCACTTCCGCCTGTTAAAGTATATCCAAAACCGTCTACAGTCTGGAATTTTTGAGACTCACTAACTTCAATATTTTGATTAATATTATAAGTTGTATTAAATCCCAGGGTTACGGTTTGCTTTGCTAATAAAACACTTTGATCTCCTTTGGTTAACCAGAAATCAACATCATTTGTTACAACGGGAGGTGTTACGGGAGGCGTTACTGGCGGTAGTACAGGATCAGTAGCATCGTTTGATGAAGAGCATTTTATCTGAGCAAATATTGCTAGTGCACAAAATAATACTTTTATGCTATTATTTAAATTCAGTTTCATTTTCATAGTTTTTAGTTAATAGCGCAACTAGTATACAAGAGTTTGTATCGCGTGCGGCGGAATTGTTATAGTATTTTTTAACGTGTCGCTGGTTAGGCTATACACAACTTCCTTATCTGATTGGTTCATAACAATAGTGACAATTTTTCCGTCTGGATTTTTGAAAGACGTACTTAAAAGGGTTTCTTCACTAATGGTTTGAGTTATTCTTTTAGCATTTGGCTGAATAAATTTTGAAAGATGACCAATATAGAAATACATTGGCGTAAAAATCAATTCATCTTTTGCGGTATCAGCATGGATTGGAGCAAAACAAAAATTCCCGACATGGTTAGGTCCTCCATTTTGATCTAAAAGTATGTTCCAGTCTGTCCAGCCAACAGTTCCGTTATTAAAATCGTTAATCATATTAAGGCCATAACGTTCTGCATTTCCCCAAAATTGAAATTTTGTGGCATCAAATTTTTCAATACAACCTTCTGTAAAAAGTAAGTTTTTGTCTGGAAAGGCCTTGTGTATATTTGCTACAGATTGAAACTGCGGAGGTCCGCCTCTCCAGGTTTCGTACCAGTGAAATCCAATTCCCCAGGCGTATTTTGAAACTTCAGGATCTGAGAAAACAAGATTGGCTCTTGCTTCTAACTGATCACCACGGTTATGATCCCAAATAATAATATTTTTAGACGCCAATCCTTCTTTTTCTAAAGTTGGTCCAAGGAAATTTTTCAGAAAATCTCTTTCCGCTTCCGGAGTATAAATACAAGATTCCCATCTTTGTTTCGCCATTGGTTCGTTTTGAATCGTCAACCCCCAAACTGGTATACCTTCTTTTTCGTATGCTTTTATAAATTTGCCATAATAATTTGCCCATGATTGCGCGAACTCAGGCAATAAAACGCCGCCGTGCAAAATATCATTATTGTCTTTCATGAAAGCTGGGGGACTCCATGGGCTAACAAATAAAGTTAATTTCCCGCCGGCTGTTTCAATTGCTCTTTTGAGTAGTGGAATTCGATATTTTCTATCGTGATCAATATTGAAGGTTTTTAATTCTTTGTCACCTTCAGCAACATATGTATAACTGTCGCTGCTAAAATCGCAACTATGAATATTAGTTCTGGCCAGAGAATAACCAATCCCTTTGTTTTTGTCGTAATAAGCAATCAGGAATTCCTGTTGTTTTTTAGGTGATAATTTGGCAAAAACTTCGGCACTTGCATCTGTAATGGCACCGCCAATTCCTAAAAAAGTCTGATCTGTTTTTTTGGTATCTATAACAATAGATACGCTTGAATTTGTTTGTTGTGAAGTTGAATTCGAAATTAAATTATTAGATAATGATAATCTCAAATTAGTATTTTCGGCTGTAGTATAAACCTGGATTTTTTGGTTTGATTTGGATGTAGAAACAGTAGTATTATCCACAACCTTTGATGAAGAACAACTTAATTGTAGAACTAGTATTGGAGCTATTAAAATTCTATTTATGACTTTCATTGTTACTTTTCAAAAAACGATTAAATTCAAATTCAAGTAATCGAGGGTCAAAACGGATGATTCAGATCAACCCTCGTACTCTTCTATAAAATATTAATATACAAGCGTTTGTATCGCATGAGCAGGAATTTTAACTACTGTTTTTTCAGCAGCTATAATTAAATTATAGGTAACCTCTTTGTCGGTTTGATTCATAACAATGGTTGCCATTGTTCCGTCAGTATTCAGAAATGAAGTACTTAATAAAGCACTTCTGCTTACTGCAGAGCTAACTCTTACAGCATTTAAATGAATGAATTTTGAAAAATGTCCGATATAATAGTAAGATGGTGTATAAATTAACTGTCCTGTTGTAGTGTCAGCGTGAATTGGCGAAAAACAAAAATTGCCAACATGATTAGGTCCACCGTTTTGGTCTAAAAGAATATTCCAGTCTGTCCAACCTGCTGTACCATTATTAAAATCATTAATCATAGAGATACCATATCGTTCTCCATTACCCCAAAATTGAAATTTAGAAGCATCAAACTTTTCAACACAACCTTCTGTAAACATTAAACCTTTATCAGGATAAGCTTCTTTTACTTTGGCAACATTTTCAAACATTGATGAGCCACCTGACCACGTTTCATACCAGTGAAAACCCATTCCCCAAACATATTTTGAAGCTTCAGGATCAGAGTAAATAACATTAGCTCTGTAATTCATTAAATCACGGTTATGATCCCATGCAATAATTTTTACATCACCTAATTTTTCTTTTTTTAATGTTGGTCCAAGGAAATTTTTAATAAAATCTCTTTCTGCTTCAGCAGTATAAATACAAGATTCCCAAGTTTGTACCGCCATTGGCTCATTTTGAGTTGAAGTTCCCCAAATTGGGATTCCTTCTTTCTCATATGCTTTTATAAATTTGGCATAAAAATTTGCCCAGGTCTGGTAATATTCCGGTAATAATGTTCCGCCTTTCAATACATTTTTGTTGCTCTTCATAAAAGCATTTGGCGACCATGGAGCAACATAAGTTAACAATTTCCCGCCGGCAGTCTGAATGGCTTGTTTTATTAGCGGAATGCGATATTGTCTGTCATGATCAATAGAAAACGTTTTTAAATCTTTATCGCCTTCTTTGATATAAGAGTAACTTTCACTGCTAAAATCAGAACTTTGTATCGTTGTTCTTAGCAAAGAATAGCCAATTCCTTTATTTTTATCGTAGTAGGCATTTAAGAATTCTGTTTGTTTTTCTTTTGAAAGTTTAGCAAAAATTTCGGCACTTGCGTCAGTTATTGCGCCACCAATTCCAATGAAAGTCTGGAACTTTTTTGATGGTTCTACAAAAACGGATGTTTCAATTTCAAGAGGTTGTTTTGATGCTGAAAAACTTAAATTATCTGTAGCAGTAATTCTTAGATTTGAATTTTCAGCAGTAGTATAAACCGTTATCTTTTTTCCATTGGTTGTAAACTCTTTTTTTGTTTTTGGTTGTTGAGCAAAAGCAGTCAACGAAAACAAAAAGCATAGAACTTTGAAACTATTTTTTTTCATTCTTTCCTTATTATTTAAATTCCAAATTGAAGTTTTACAGAAGTTGCTTATCACAAGACAATTTCCAGTGTTTAAGGATTTAAAAAATAGCCCATACTCATAATGATTATGGGCTATTTACAACCAAACTTAAACTTAACTTAATCTTTTTATTTTCCGCGTAATTCTACACTTTTGATAGTTATACCACCTGCAGCGATTTTTCCGCCACATCTGATCATTAGGTAAATTTTACCCGTAATATCAAATTTAACGACATTGCTAATCATACCTACTCTTTCGTTTTTAGTACATCCAATAGCAGATAATTTACCTGAAACAACTGAATTACCACAACCATCCCAAGTATTAAGTCCCATTACTTTACCTCCGTCGCTATAATCGCCAGAAACAGTAGCCGGGTCTTTTTTTCCAGCATAAACTTCAAACCACATATCTGCTGAAGCACCTCCTGAAACAACCATATCAATGCTGTATTCTTTGTCTTTTACAACATCAATTGCCTGATAAATACCTGCATGTCCACCTGATCCACTAATTGTAGCTCCTTTAGAACTATAAGTCCAATCTCCAGGAGCAGTGTAAATTACTTTTTTCCAGTTTGCCTGATCAGTAGCTGTTGCGAATGAACCTCCTTTTACAAGATTCCCTTTTACAGGATCAGAAGTTGCAACGACAACTTGTGTATTTGCAGTTCCCATTGCACCACCAGCACCAATAGCTGTATGTGTAATAGTATATGTACCTGCATCTGGTAGTACAATTGTTTCATTCATTTTACCAGGATAAGCACCGTCACCAGTATCCCATCTTGATGAAATAACACCATTTGGTTGTGCTGTTGCCAGATACGTATTTGTAACGCCAGTAACCGGTACCAGAGTAAATGCAGCATCTACACTAGAAGCAACTAAGACATTTCCGTTAACTTCGTCATCACAACTATTTAGTGTGCCTAATGCTATAAATAGCATTAGGTATACACTTCTTCTTAAATTTATATTTAGATTCATTGTTTTTGGTTTTTGGTTTTTGGTTATTTAGTATTACTGATAATTAGGATTTTGTTTCAATTTAGTACCATTAAGCTCAGTATATGGTATTGGGAAAATCTCATCTGTACCTGCATTGAAACCTCTGTCTGCCAATGCTGTTGCAGCATCTCCCCATCTTACTAAATCAAAAAATCTATGACCTTCACCAGCTAACTCCATTCTTCTCTCATTTTTAATAGCTGCTAATGTTACTGGAACAGAAGCCAAACCAACTCTGGCTCTAACTGCATCAAGCAAAGCTTGTGCTCTCGGTCCTGAACCTAAAGCCTCAGCTTCCATTAAATAAGTATCAGCAAGTCTGATAACATAAGAATTTTGTTTGTAGTTTAATTCTGCATTACCTCCACCTGTACGAACATCCGATTGTCTTGGTAAGTATTTGTTCAGGAAATATCCTGTATCTTGGTAACCACCAATATAATCAGCTTGTCCGGCAGCTTTTAACGCTTTTACATCTAAAATTGTAGCTGCAAACCTTGGATCGGTCTTCATTGCATCATATAATTTTTGAGTAGGTACACTAAAACTCCATCCTGCAGGAAGATCCGGTGCAGTAGAATTTGTAGGTCTTGAATAACCTCTTGGTCCAACCATTACATTTAAAGAGTTTCCTTCATCTTTACCAGATCCCCAAAATGTCCAGTCAGAGTTACCTGCACTAGTATGAGAAACTTCTATTAATGACTCTGTATTAAATTTATTTGATGTTACCCATAAATCACTAAAATTAGCTAGCAATTTATTTCCGTATTGATTTGTTTGTCCTGGTGTACCATTTACCTGAGCTAAAACGGTAGCCGCCTCAGTTTTTTTACCTTCAAATAAATATACTTTTCCCAGTAACGCTTGCGCTGCACCTTTATTAAACCTTCCAGCCTCAGTATCTGCAACAACAGTATTAGGCAAAGCAGGAATAGCTTCTAATAAATCCTTCTCAATTTGTGCGTAAATTACTTCTGGTGCCACTTGTTCAGGATCATAAATAGTCCCTGTAGTTAATGGCTCTAAAATCAAAGGAATGTTTTTAAACAATCGCACTAAATTAAAATAGTAAAATGCACGTAATGCTTTGCTTTCTGCAGCAAATCTAGCTCTTACTCCATTGTCCATAGTGGCGGCAGGAAGTTTAGCCAATAAGATATTTGCTCTCGAAACACCTTGGTAATGATCACCCCAGTAACTTCCCGGTACGATAATCGAAGTAAGTGAATGCGTAGAGAAATTTTGAATTCCTGTTCCATCTGTTGGTCCACCACCACCTGCATAAAAATCATCTGAACCAGCATTTAGCATGGCAACCAAATTTTCGAAACCACCAGTATTCTTTCTAAGTGGATCGTAAACCCCAATTAAAGCAGAATAACATTGTTGTTCGTTAGAAAAGTAAGTACTTGTATCAAATTTTCCTTTCGGATCTATGGTCACAAAATCTTCCGAGCACGATCCGCCCAAAGCCGCTAATGCCACAGCAATATATATGTATTTAAATTTTATAGTTTTCATAATTCTTTAATTTATTAAAATTGAACGTTAGCTCCAAACAGAATAGATCTGGCTTGTGGATAAACTCCTTTATCTACACCGAATACTTGACCTCCAATTTCTGGATCAAATCCAGTGTATTTAGTAAAAGTGATTAGATTTTCTCCTGTTACGTAGAAACGAACTTTGTCTGCACCAATTTTAGATGATAAATTAGTTGGCATTGTGTATCCAACCTGAACAATTTTCAAACGTAAGTAGTTTCCATTTTCAAGATAAAAATCAGACATATTAGTGAAATTTTTATTCGGATCATTATTTGACAATCTAGGATAATCGTTTGAAGTTCCTTCTCCAACCCAACGATCTAACGCTTTAGTTTGATAGTTAGCATTCAAGATATCAAGTCTTCTTAGACCCTGGAAAATTTTACTTCCTGCTGATCCTTGAGTAAATGCCATAAAATCAAAGTTTTTATAGTCTAAGTTTAAAGTAAGACCGAAAGTATATTTTGGAATGTTAGTACCTAAATATTGTTTATCATCATCTGAAATAGCACCATCTCCATTTGTATCTGTCCAACGGAAATCTCCAGGTTTAGCATTTGGTTGAATTAAACCTCCTGAAGCATTTTTATAAGCAGCAACTTCTGCTTCATTTTGAAAAATACCTGCTGTTTTATATCCGTAGAATTCATTAAATGAGTGACCAACTTCTGTTCTTGTAACTGGCCCCATAGATTGGAAAGTAGCATCACCAACGATGTAGTTTGTAGATGATCCAACATATGTAATTTCATTTTTTAGATAAGCAACGTTTCCATTAATACCTAAATTAAATTCTCCAAGTCTTTTCTTGAAACCTAATTCAACTTCAAAACCACTGTTATCCATATCGGCAATATTCGCAGAAGGTGCGTTAACAACTCCAACATATCCAGGAATAACAACATCTCTTAAAATTCCAGTAGTTCTCTTTTTGTAATAATCTACCGCAAGAGTAAAATCATTAAAAAGTTTAGCATCAAGACCTACAGTCGTTTGAGAAGTTTCTTCCCATCCTAAATTTGCGTTTGGTAATGTAGAGTTTCCGTAACCTGTTGTAATTGCACCTGTATTTCCAACAGAATAGTTATATCCTCCTACAACTAAAGCTCTGTATTTAAAATCGTCGATATTATCATTACCAACAACTCCGTATCCTCCACGTAGTTTTAAAGTATTTACTACGTTATTTTCTTTCCAGAATCCTTCTTTCGAAATTACCCATCCTAAAGAGAATGAAGGGAAAACTCCCCATTTGTTATTTTCTCCAAAACGAGTTGATCCATCACGACGAACGATTCCTGTAAAAAGATATTTCTCTTTGTAATCATAATTAGCACGCAAGAACAATGAAGCTAATTTGTGCTCTACGAAATCCTCTGAAACGTTTACTCTGTCAGTTTGAGGAATATCAAAATTAAAAGAAGCATCTTTATAACTTGTGATTGGCAAACCAAACATAGTAACTTCAATTTTACCACCTATGTTTTCAACATAAGCACCTTGTCCTGCTAAAATGTTTAAGTTATGATCTCCAAATTTATTTGCATAAGTCAAGATGTTCTCAAGAGTCCATGCAAATGATTTATTATTCTTTTGATTGTAATTATTTCTATCCGCCTTAACATTCGGATTTAGGAAGAAAACCGGAGTAAAACCTTGCTCTCCCCAATAAGCTAATTTACCACCAATTGTAGTTCTGAATTTTAAATGCGGAGTTATGTTAGCTTCTAAATAAGCGTTACCAACAAAGTCATCTGACCAGCTATATCCACCTAATCTTGTTTGCGTATAAGCTAATGGATTAGACATTTCTTGTTGTACCAAAGTAGAAATTCCGTAAGGATTTCCGTTTGGATCTCTAACAATATTTGGATTTGCGTAAAAACCAGTACCAATTACTGCAGGATCTGTAACAACCAATGGAGTAAGTGGATCTAAGTTAATAGCAGAACTCAAAGGTCCTCCAAATTCACTGTTTACATTTCCAATACCTTTAGTTTTTTGGTGTGTATATCCAAAAGTTTGTCCAAACGTAAAATAATCAGAAATTTTATGAGTTGAATTTAAACGGAAATTTTTCTTTGTATAGTTTGAAATTTCTGTTGCAACAATACCTTCCTGATCTTGTATTCCAAAAGAAGCATAAAAAGTAGATTTATCACCACCACCGCTAATACTCAATTCGTGAGTATATCTAAAAGCTGAGTCGTTAAAAATTGCATCTTGCCAATTGGTACCTTGACCTAAAGCTGAAGGATTTGCGTATTTAACTCCGCCACCATCTGCTAATGATTTCTCATTCATAATTGCACCATACTGTGTAGCATTAAGCATATCTAATTTCTTAGCCGGACCAGAGATACCAGCAAAACCGTTGTAGTTTACAGAAATTTTACCAGATTTTCCTTTTTTAGTAGTTACCAAGATAACCCCAGTTGCTGCACGAGTACCATAAATTGCAGCAGAAGCAGCATCTTTAAGAACTTCGATAGATTCGATATCACTTTGATTAATGAAACCAATTGCATTGGCATCTACAGCAATACCATCAACAACCCATAAAGGATCATTTCCACCTTCTCTAAAAGTAGTTATACCTCTAATACGAACTTTTGAAGCTGCTCCTGGCTGCCCTGAAGTAGACGCTACAGAAACACCTGCTGCACGACCTTGTAGAGATTGTTCAACACGTCCGTTTGGTACTTTTTCAAGATCGGCAGCTTTTACGCTGGAAATAGCTCCAGTTACTACTGCTTTCTTTTGTGTACCGTATCCAACAACCACCACTTCATTTAATGACTGTGATTCTGGTTTTAATTGAAATGTAATTTTTGTTCTTCCGTTTACAGCTTCAGAAACTGTAGCGTAACCAATAAAAGTAACTGTCAAAACACCATTTGACGGTACTTGAATTTGGAATTTTCCATCAAAATCTGATGCCGTTGATTTCGTTGTTCCTTTTAATACAATTGTTGCACCTGGAACTGGCATTCCACTCTCATCATTTACAACCCCGCTTACCGTGACATCCTGAGCCACAGCTATAACCGAGAATAACAAAGACGAAATACAAAAAATAAGTAATTTTGTTAATTTCATTTTTCTAAAAATTTTGGTTAATTAATTAGTAATTTGATGCAATAATAATGTTATTTTTTTACTATCAACAATTAAAATTCATTACAAAAACACATCAAAGTAAAATTTTATACATTACAAAAACACATCATTTTTTTTATAAATTACTGATTTTAAATAATTTAAAAATAAAAATTAAGATGTTATCAAAATGTTAATTGCAAAAATAAACACTACAGTTGTATTAGAATGCTTATTTTTATCAATAAAACAGCCAACTACCTCGTTGTAGTAACTACAAAAACACATCAAAACACTGAAAATAAACACCTTACATAACATAAATAGAAATAAATTAAAAAATTTATGAAATTGATAAAATCATATTTTATTATTACTTTTTTTACATTATTCTCAACTTCATTTTTTGGGCAAGTTAAAAGCATTGGTTTGCCTGATGTAAGAAATTACAAACGAAACGAATATAAGGGAGGAACGCAAAATTGGAATATCGGACAGGATAAGAATGGAAACCTATATTTTGCTAATAACAATGGCCTTTTACAATTTGATGGCTCATCATGGAGAAAATATCCTTTACCTAATCTAACTTCTGTAAGATGTCTAAAAATTGACGACTCTGGTAAAATTTTCGTAGGCGGATATAATGAATTTGGCTATTTTCAACCAAATGCAAAAGGAAAACTCAAATACACATCACTGGCAAAAAATATTGACAAAAATAAAATCAAAATAATTGACTTTATCTGGAAAATTCATACCCTAAATAATCAAACCATTTTTCAGTCTTTTGCAAGAGCATACATCTTCAAAAATGGAAAACTTACTATTCTAAAAGCCCCCAAACGATTTCAATTTTCATTCGTAGTTAACAATAAACTTTATTTCCAGGATATAGAAAAAGGTATTCTTGAATATAGAAACGGAAAACTATATTCCTTACCCAATACAACTAGCCTCAATAATACAGAGGTTTGGGGAATGTATGCGCTTGATAAAAATAAAACCTTAATTATAACGCTTGAAAAAGGACTATTCCTATATGAAAATAACATAGTAAAACCCTGGAATACGGAAGCCAATAATTTTGTCAAAAAAAACAACTCTTTAGGCGGAGTAACAATTAAAAACAATTTTATTGTACTAAACTCAGTATTAGACGGAATTGCAATTTGTGATTTTGACGGCAAAATAATCCAACATCTCAATCGAAAAAAAGGCTTACAGAACAATACTGTCTTAACCTCCTTTATTGACAATAAAAACAACCTTTGGCTGGGCCTTGACAATGGTATTGCTTTTGTAAATGAAGGGTCTCCTTTTACCTACTTTGGTTTCAGTTATGACATTAGTACCGTTTATGCTTCTGTGATTCATGAAGGGAATTTATATGTAGCAACAAATCAGGGTGTTTTTTATCACGCATGGAACAACAGTTTTAAGGAGGATACTTTTAAGCTTGTCGAAGGAACTACCGCACAATCGTGGAATGTTCAGGTGGTTGATAACGAATTGATTTGTTCGAACAACAGAGGGGCTTTAATTATAAAAGGTGGAAGAGTAATTCAAACAATAGATTCCAAAGGTTATTTTGGTTTTAAAAATATTCCCAACCGACCAGGTTTTTATATTGGCTCTAATTATGATGGATTTGCCATTTTTCAGAAAACAGCTGGCGGATTAGTCTACAAAAATCAAGTGATTGGCTTTGATAAATCATCAAATAGTTTTGAGCTTGACGAATCCTTTTTATGGCTTAAAAAAGATGAATCAATATATAGAATGTCTCTTAGCAATGATTTGACGAGATTTTCATCCATTAAAAAAATTGATCGATTAGATGCTAAATACAAAAATATTGGAAGTATTCAGAAAATTGACAACCAATTATACTTCCAGACAAATAATCATTTCTATAAATATTCTCAGGAACAGGATTTGTTTTATGAAGACAAGAATTTATCTAAATTATTCAAAAATATACCGATTATAAACGCCTTATCAGAAGATTCCCAATCGAATTTATGGTATGCCTTTGACGAATCTATAGGTGTATTAATGAAACGAAATAAGTATTATACTAATATTGTTGCTCCTTTTTCAAATTTAACCGGCAATCTTGTTAGTAATTATCTATCAGTAAACACCATTGATTCTAAAAATATTTTTATAGGATTAACCGATGGATTAGCTCATTACGACTCTGAATTACTCAACAATTTTGTAACGAAACCAAAAGCTTTTATCCGAAGCTTTTCGTTTCCGGGCGATACAATTGTTTTAGGAAACAATCAGAATAAAATTGAAAATGTTCGTATCCCATATTCTTCCAATCACGTTCGTTTTACTTTCTCATCCCCAACTTATGAAAATCTGGAAAATGTTGAATTCTCTTATCAATTAGAACCTTTTGACGATAAATGGAGCAATTGGTCCACTATCGCAATCAAAGAATACACAAATCTTCGTGAAGGAGATTACAAAATGAATGTAAAAGTTAGAAACAGTTACGGAATTCAATCTGAAACATCTACACTTTTATTCACCGTTTCTCCGCCTTGGTACAGGCACTTTTTAGCATTGATCCTTTATTTTGTTCTAATTATAGTTGGAATCTATGTTATTTCTAATAGGATAAAAATGAAGATTAGAAAAAATAAATATTACGAAACAATCGAACAAAGAAGACTGTATCTTGAAAAAGAATCAAGAATCAGGCAAGAGCAGTATGATCTTGAAAAAGAAATTGAAAAATTAAAAAATGATAAACTTCAAATTAAAATATTAGCAAAAGACAAAGAATTAGTAAATAACTCTTTACAGGTTGTAAAGAAAAACAAAATCTTAAATGGCATTATTCACAAACTAAAAGAAATTGACGTTGAAGCCCTTGATGATTCAACAAAATTTCAAGTCAGCAAACTGAATAAAAGCATTGTAAAAGAGGTAAATACAGATAAAAGCTGGAAGGACCTTGAAAAACACATCAAGAACGTTCACTTTGAATTTTTAAAGCGTTTAAAGGAAAAATTTCCAACCATATCACCTAGGGAACTTGATTTATCGACTTATCTGTTAATGAATATGTCTACCAAAGAAATTGCCGAAATCATGAACATTTCGACTGGTGGAGTTGAGCTGGCAAGATACCGTCTAAGAAAAAAATTAGGTTTAAATAAAAAAGAAAACCTAATAGGTTTTCTAATGAGTATCTAAAAATTAAAAAGCCATTCGTTGCGACGAATGGCTTTCTATTATGATATATATTCCAAAGTACGTTCGAGCGCCATTCCTCTGGATCCTTTTATTAAAATACTGTTATTTTCAAAATGTATAGCTTTGAGATGATTTGAAAAATCTTCAAAAGTCTCAAAAAATCGAATATTTTCGTCTGAAACTTTATTATCATAAAATGATTTGCCAATCAAATAACAAATTGATTTATTTTGATTCAATAAAGACTCAACGATGATTTTATGTTCTTGCTGACTTTCTTTTCCTAATTCGAACATATCTCCTAAAACCATAACTTTATTTGGGCTATCCAACTGAAGAAAATTTGTAATAGCAACAGCCATACTGCTCGGATTCGCATTATAGGCATCCAAAATAATTTGGTTTGATCCTTTTTTCAGTAATTGAGACCTGTTATTTTCCGGAATATAATTTTCGATTGCCTCTTTTACAGCTTCATTATCTACTTTAAAATAACGACCAATTGAAACTGCCGCATTTATATTATTTGAGTTATACAAGCCAATTAAATGTGATTCAACGTTGAAGTTTTCATACGCTATTACTACAAAAGGATTTGCAGTAATTTTTTTAATTTTCACATCGGCTTTGTTATCGTTTATACCAAAAGTAAATGATTTTATACCTGCAGCTTTTTCAATCTGAATTGGATCTTCAAGATTAACAAAAGCCAATTTATCCTTCCTGGCTAAATACTGATACATTTCGCTTTTACCTTCAATTACACCTTCCACACCACCAAAACCTTCTAAATGAGCTTTTCCAAAATTGGTAATATATCCATAATCTGGCTGGGCAATTTCACATAAAAATGCAATTTCTTTTTTATGATTCGCCCCCATCTCTACAATTCCAATTTCAGTTTCAGTATTAAAACTTAATAATGTTAATGGAACTCCAATATGATTATTCAGATTTCCAACCGTAGCTTTCGTTTTATATTTTTTAGACAAAACTACATTAATAAGCTCTTTCGTAGTTGTTTTACCATTACTGCCTGTCAGGGCAATAATTGGTAATTTTAAATAAGCACGATGAAATTTTGCCAACTCCTGTAAAGTTTCTAAACTATTTTGAACCAGAATCGTTCTTTCATCAATTAGATAAGATTCATTATCAATAATAACGAATAAAGCTCCTAACTCCAGTGCTTGTTTAGCAAAAGTATTTGCATCAAAGTTTTCACCTTTAATAGCAAAAAAAATAGAATCTTTTTCAATTTTTCTTGTATCAATTGAAAGCGATTTACATTGTAAAAACAGGTTATGAATTTCTTGAATATTCATTTATAAAATTTTTAATAGATCGTAAAAGTAGAAAAAAATTAATACAAAAAATTCCAAATTCCACACTGAAATGTTCAGCTTTTGGAATTTGGAATTTTTGTTATTAAATTTTTAAATCTTAGTTTCTAGGCGATTTTCTTTTTTCCGCTTTTGAACCTACTCTAGACATTGCACATCTGAATCCGATGTAATCAGTTGCCATATCCTGAGGGAAATATCTTCTTTGAGCCGGATCTAACCAATATGCTCTGTCTCTCCAAGAACCTCCTTTGTAAACTCTTACTTTATCGTCGATTAAAGTTGTACGTTTACTAGAGTTGTCATATTTTCTAATCATCTTACCTAAACTATCAGTAGTGATATTATGTTTAGGAGAATTGTACATTGCCTGATCTGTTTTTGGTCCTGACTCAGAATCTCCAAAATCAAAATATCTGGAAGATTGTTTGTCACCATCTCTATAATTGATATTGTCGCTTGTACTGAAATTTGTTCTCAAGTATGTTTCTTGTTCATCAACCGGTACCTGAGCAATTTCTCCAGGAAGATTTCTTGCTACAACTTTACCATTACTTAAAGTATCATATTTAATACTCGCTGTTGAAACGATTTCAATTTTACCGTCTTTACCAATTTTGTTTTTAGCATATTGATTTCCTCTATAGTAGTTAAAATCATTTGCCTCATTGTCAATAATAGGTCTGTAAACATCGGCAACCCATTCTGCAACGTTACCAGCCATATCGTACAATCCGAAATCATTTGGAGCATAACTTTTTACAGAGTTTGTAATATCAGCTCCATCATCAGACCAACCTGCAATTCCACCGTAATCACCGTTTCCTTGTTTAAAGTTAGCCAATTGATCCCCTTTGTTTTTACGTTTTGATGAACGTGTATAATCTCCAGACCAAGGGTATTTCTTTTGTCCTTTGTAGATGTTATATTCTCTTTGTCCAACATCGGCTGCAGCTGCATATTCCCATTCTGCTTCGGTTGGAAGTCTGTACTCTGGCAAAATAACTCCTGAAGAACGTTGTGCATATACATTTTTCTCTTCTGGTACTACTCCGTCTTTTCCAGCTTTAGGTCTTCTTCCTGATGGATTTTTCTTTAATACAATTTCTTCATTACCACCATAAGTTGTAGATGGAGATGCAAGATAAGCTTCTGTATTAAACAAACTTTCAGCGCTAACATCTTGTGTTTTTGCACCTTTTTTAATGTATCCGTCTTTTTCAAGAACAGCTTCATTCACACGGTCTGTTCTCCATTTACTAAATTCAACTGCCTGAATCCAGTTTACACCAACTACAGGATAGTTTGCATAGGAAGGATGTCTTAAGTAGTTGTTAGTCATCGTTTCATTGTATCCTAAACGATTTCTCCAAACTAAAGTATCTGGTGATGCTCCTTCGTAAATATTCTTGTAATTTTCTTCTGTTGGAGGAAAAACTTTCTTCAACCACTCCAGGTATTCTAAGTACATACCGTTCGTAACTTCGGTTTCATCCATATAGAATGATTGAACGTGTTGTTGAGTTGGTGTGTTATTCCAATCGTGCATAACATCATCCTGTACTTTACCCATAGTAAATGTACCTCCTTCAACAAAAACTAAACCAGGACCAGCCTGTTGTTTTTTTCCTGCATTTCTGGCAGAAGTTCCATTCTGACTATCCACGTCCCAACCTGTTGCTCGAGAAGCGTGAGTGGAACTCGATTTTTTGCTACAACTAGCCGTGCCTAACATCAATACCATTGACATCATTAATTGCAAGACTACAATTTTGTTTACTTTCATACTCATTCTTAGGTGATAAATTTAGGTGCTGCAATATAATAATTAACATTTAATTAGCAACATCTGTTCTAATAATTTTATTTCACTGTTTTTTACCAGAAAATAACCTATAGTTACGAACGCAAAAATATACTTTTTATTATTTACTGTAACATGAAATACTATATTTTTACTTACTAAAATAATTTAAAAATAATTTCTACTTTTCAACTTATGAAACAGTCCCTAATCTTATATTTTTTTATGCTTCCAATTTTGGCATTTTCCCAAATAAATGGGGACTTTACAATAGATTGGCAAACTAAAAAAGAAATGAGTTTTGGCGATTTCAAAACAGTCATCCCTTACTTTTCCGGCAATAGTTTTAGGTATGATAGTACAAAAAAAAGCATAATATTATTGCTTAATTTGAACCAATCTAATTACTCCAACGACTCTTCTGTACAAATTTCCAATATTATTTATGAAACAGTCTCAATATCTGATTTAGGTGATTTATCGCTCGAAAATATTCCGGCAAAACCAAATGAAACGTTAAAAATTGCTTTTTCAAGAGATAAAAAACAAATTTTCATATCACTTTCACCTATTATAAAGGAAGGAAACAGCTTTAAACGTATTCGGTCATTCTCTTATAATTTAAACAACAATACATCCAAAAACAGTAACATTTCTTTCGCGCAAAAATCAAATAGCATTCAAAATTCTATTTTAGCGACTGGAGATTGGTATCGCTTTTACATTGAAAAATCAGGTGTTTATAAAATTTCAAAAGCATTTTTACAGAGTTTGGGATTTGACGCTTCTAAGGTTGATCCAAAAAGAATTAAAATCTACGGAAACGGAGGAAAAATGCTACCTTTAATGAACAGCACTTATTACCCGAATGATTTAACTGAGAATGCTATTCAGATTATTGGCGAATCTGACGGGGTTTTTAACAATGATGATTACATTCTTTTTTATGCTGAAGGAACTGATAACTGGAACACGGAGAGTCAGACAAATCTCAATTTATTCGACAACAAATCTTATTATTATATAACTGTAAATGGTGGCGATGGTAAAAGGATTTTAAACCTGAATCAACCTTCTGCAAACACCACACTCGAGCTAAACACGTTTGATGACTATCAATTTCACGAAATCGACCAGACAAACATTGCTCACTTAGGACGTCAATGGTTCGGCGAATCATTTGACATCAATCAGGAACAGGAATTTACATTTACATTTCCGAATCTTGAAACAGCAGTACCATTAAAAATTGAAGTTAACAGTGCTTCAGCTGCCTACACTCCTACTTCGTTTGTAATTACTGCCAATGGACAAAGTATTGGTACTATAAATTTTAATGCCTTAGTACAAAGTTCAGAAGTCAGGTTTTACACAGGAAAACTGCCTGCAAACACTACATTTAACGGATCCGAAAGTGTAAAAATAAAACTTACCTATAATAATAACGGTGTTCCGGGATCAAAAGGATACTTGGACTATATCAATATAACCGCAAAAAGAAAGCTTCTTGGAATCGGAAAACAATTTAAATTCCAGTATGACTTAGCGGGTTCTACGGCAGGAATCGCAAATTACACTATTGGAAATGCAGCAGGAATTTCTCAAATTTGGGATATTACAGACCTATATAATGTATCAAAAGTGGAAAACTCCAATCAGACTACTTTTAGCTTTAAAGCTTCTTTAGGAGAAATTCGAAAATACATTGCCATAGATCCCGCCGATTATTTCAGTCCTTTAAAAGAAAGTCAGTCAAAAATTACCAATCAAAACCTGAAAGGAACTCTTTTTAAGAACGCTCAGAACAGCTTTCAGGATATCGATTACATCATTATTACGCCAAAGTCTTTAGTTTCTCAAGCTGAAAAACTAGCTAGTTTTCATCGTTCTTACTCTAATTTAAGCACAAAAGTAATTGCATTAGAAAATATCTATCAGGAATTTTCTTCCGGAAAACAAGATATTGCAGCTATAAGAAATTGCATTAAATACATTTACGAAAATGCTTCTTCTCCAGAGAAAAGAGTAAAATACATCAATCTATTTGGAGACGCTTCATTCGATTACAAAGATCGAATTTCAAACAACACCAATATTGTACCTATATACCATTCCTTAAATAGTAATACAATTGGAGAATCTTCATTTGCTTCTGATGATTTTTACGGACTTATGGATCCAGATGAGGGAAATGTAATTTCGTTTTTTGGAGGAATTGACATTGCAGTTGGAAGAATGCTGGTTTCAGACAATGCTCAGGCCGGAGAAATGGTTAATAAAGTACTAGAATATCATGACGCAAAATCTTACGGAAACTGGAGAAATAACTTTGTTTTAGTTAGTGATGATTCAGATCAAAGTTCAGATGCTTCTTTACAGTCCAGGCAAAATAGTTTAGCCGATGGGATTGCTACTGAAAAACCCTTTTTCAATATTGACAAAATTATTCTCGACTCTTATACACAGGAAGCTTCTGCTGGTGGTTCGAGATACCCAAAAGCAAGAAGCGATTTTTTTGATGCTTTTGAAAAAGGAGCGTTGGTTTTTAATTATTTAGGACATGGTGGTGAAGATGGTCTCGCAAGTGAAAGAATTTGGGAAAAATCAGATGGTCAAAACTTAAATAATCAATATAAATATCCGTTATTCATCACTATCACATGTGAGTTTTCGAGATTTGACGATCCAACAAGACCAACGGCCGGTGAATATACTTTTTGGAATCCAAAGGGGGGCGCCATTTCTATGCTAACAACCATTCGGGCAATTGGTCAATTTAATGCTGAAAACTTCAATGATAGTTTAAGCAAAAATCTATTTTCATACGGATCAAACCAATACACAACAATTGCAGAAGCACTCCGAATTTCAAAAAATGAAAACCCAAGTTACTCAAGTAATGTTATTTTTTACATTGGAGACCCCGCTTTGATGTTAGCCATTCCTAAACCACGAATAAATTTAACAAAAGTAAACGATGTTGTGATCTCACAACCAATTCCAGATCTTAAATCACTGTCAAAAATTAAAATTTCCGGAGAAATCACAGACGAAAACAACACTTTATTAAGTAATTATAATGGCGAATTAGCCACTGCTATTTTTGACAAATTAATTACAGCTTCAACTTTAAATAATGATGGATATAGCCCTGCAATGTCATTCAAAACCCTTGGAGAAACTATTTTCAGAGGAAACGCAAGCGTAACCAACGGTCAATTTGAATTTAGTTTTGTTGTTCCGAGAGACATACGAATTGCTGTTGATTATGGAAGAATTAGTTTTTATTCTAAAAAAAATCAACCAATAGAAAACCAATCCGGCTATAGTACTATTATTAAAATTGGCGGAATAAACGAAAATGCACCTCAGGACAATATTAGTCCAAAAGTGAAGTTATATATGAACGACGAAACTTTTGTTTCAGGTGGCATTACAAATAGTTCTCCATTTCTACTGGCTCTTTTAGAAGATGAAAATGGTATAAATACCGCCAGCGGAATTGGCCACGATATTGTTGCAATTTTAGACGGTGATGTAAGTAATCCGTATGTTTTGAATGATTATTATCAAACAAAATTAGATGATTATACTAATGGAAATTTACGTTTCCCATTACGAGATTTAGCAGCAGGAATGCATACAATAAGTTTTACAGCCTGGGATGTTTACAACAATCCGGTAACAAGTGAAATCCAATTTGTTGTAGTAGGAGATGAATCTTTGACATTAACACACGTTCTTAATTATCCAAATCCGTTTTCGACCTATACTCAGTTCTGGTTTTCGCATAACAGACCTTACGAACCTTTGGACGTCCAGGTTCAGGTAATGACAATCACAGGAAAAGTAGTATGGACAAAAAATCAAATCATTACTACAGAAGGTTTTTTATCAAGAGAAATAACCTGGGATGGCAGAGACGATTTTGGAGACAGAATTGGAAAAGGAGTTTACATTTACAAACTTACAGTCAAATCTAATTTGACAAATAAAAAGGCAGAAAAATACGAAAAGCTTGTCATCCTATAATAATATATATATTTGTACAATAAATACCATTATTTCTATAAATGAAAAAAATATCACTTTTATTAATTTGTTTTTTAATTGTTACGTACGTCAAAGCCCAAGATCGACCTATTACAACTGGAGTTCCATTTTTATTAGTAGCCGCTGATGCAAGAGCAGCAGGTCTCGCAGATCAGGGTGTAGCAACTTCTGCCGATGTATTTTCCCAACAATGGAATCCAGCAAAATATGCTTTTTCAGAAGACAAACAAGGTTTCTCAATCAGTTATACTCCATATCTTACTGATTTAGCCAATGACATCTCACTTGGCCAATTAACATATTATAATAAGATCAACGAAAAAAGTGCTTTTGCAACAAGCTTTCGTTATTTTGGTTTTGGAGATATTGAACTAAGAACTACGGGCGATCCAAACGAAGCTGCAAGAATAGTATCACCAAACGAATTTGCGTTAGATGGATCCTATTCTTTAAAGTTAAGCGAGAAATTCTCAATGGCTGTTGCAGGAAGGTATATTCGCTCCAATTTAAAAATTGCTTCAGAAGATATTGATGCTTCTGCTGCAGGATCTTTTGCGGTAGATGTAGCCGGATTCTATCAATCAGAAGAAATTGCCTATACTGATTTCAATGGAAGATGGAGAGCAGGTTTTAACATTCAAAATCTAGGACCAAAAATCCATTATGACAATGATGATTTAAGCTCTAACTTTTTACCAGCCAATTTAAGACTAGGTGGAGGTTTCGATTTCATATTAGATGATTACAACAAAGTTAATCTTAGTGTTGAATTTACTAAGTTATTAGTTCCAACTCCTCCGGGACCCGGAACACCTGTTGACGCTAACGGCGATGGTGATTTTACCGATCCGGGAGATATTTCGCAAGAACAAGCCAATGCCAACAATTACAACAATTATCATGACATAGGTTGGGTTGAAGGAATTTTCAAATCATTTGGAGACGCTCCAGACGGTTTTAGCGAAGAATTAAAAGAAGTTACCTATAGTGTTGCCGGAGAATATATGTATCAGGATGCTTTTGCAGTTCGTGCAGGTTATTTTCATGAAAGTCCGGAAAAAGGAGCCAGACAGTTCTTTTCATTAGGAGCAGGTTTCAAATATAATATCGTAAAAGTTGATGTTTCCTATTTATTCTCGACTTCAAAAGTTAAAAATCCGTTAGAAAACACACTTCGTTTTTCTTTAACGTTTAACTTTGGCGACAAATATGAAACTTATTAAAGAGACAAAATAAAAAACAATAACAATCCAAATTTCTATTTTTTTAGAAATTTGGATTTTTTTTCCCATAAAAACAATGAAAGAAATAAGCGTTACATCATCATTTGTAGTATATGACAACTTAAAAGAGCTTTCACCAGAAATTCAGGACTTAATGAATCAGGCTGTTGAAATTCGCAAAAAAGCATACGCTCCTTATTCTCAGTTTAGAGTTGGCGCTGCCTTACTTTTAGATAACGGAAAAATAGTTTTAGGATCAAACCAGGAAAACGCTGCCTATCCGTCAGGATTATGCGCAGAACGTGTAGCAATTTTTCATGCAGGAAGTGTTTATCCGGAAGCTAAAATTCTAAAAATGGCAATTACTGCCGCTTCAGATACTAATAAGACAACAGCTCCAATTCCTCCTTGCGGTTCTTGCCGACAGTCAATTGCAGAATACGAAATTAAGCAGGATACTCCTATCGAAATCTATTTTATGGGCGAAATTGGTGAAGTTTATCAATCAGCTTCCCTAAAAAACTTACTTCCTTTTATGTTTGATAAAAAGTTCTTATAAAAAAAAGCCAAAAAGTAGCGTTTAAATTTTAGTTCTTAAATCTAATGTCTTATTTTTGCATCCCGACCTTTCGGGCGCAAATTTGTGGGAGGAAACTATTTTGCGTTATAGGCAACAATTGATAACACAAACAACTTTAGCAAAAGAAAGAATTCAGATGAAAGAAGTTACAAAAGAAGTATATTTAAAGTGGTACGAAGACATGCTGCTTTGGAGAAAGTTTGAAGACAAACTTGCAGCATTATACATTCAACAAAAAGTTAGAGGTTTTCTACACTTATATAATGGTCAGGAAGCTGTTTTAGCGGGCGCTTTGCACGCTATGGATTTGACCAAAGACAAAATGATTACTGCTTACAGAAACCACGTGCAGCCAATTGGTATGGGAGTTGATCCCAGACGCGTTATGGCTGAACTTTTAGGAAAAGCAACAGGAACTTCTAAAGGTATGGGAGGTTCTATGCACATTTTCTCTAAAGAACACCGTTTTTACGGAGGTCACGGAATCGTAGGTGGACAAATTCCGGTAGGAGCTGGTTTAGCTTTTGCTGATAAATATTTTGAAACTGGTGGAGTTACTATGACTTACTTTGGTGACGGAGCTGCAAGACAAGGTTCATTACACGAAGCTTTCAACATGGCAATGCTATGGAAACTTCCAGTTGTATTTATCGTTGAAAACAATGGTTATGCAATGGGAACTTCTGTTGAAAGAACTGCAAATCACACTGACATCTGGAAACTTGGTTTAGGATACGAAATGCCTTGCGGACCAGTTGACGGAATGAATCCTGTAAAAGTTGCCGAAGCAATGACAGAAGCTATCGAAAGAGCTCGTCGTGGAGACGGACCAACTTTCCTTGAAATGAAAACATACCGTTACAGAGGACACTCTATGTCTGATGCACAACTATACCGCTCTAAAGAAGAGGTTGAAGAATACAAAAAAATTGACCCTATTACACAAGTTTTAGATGTAATTATGGATCAAAAATATGCTACACAAGAAGAAATTGATGCAATTGACCAAAAGGTTAAAGACTTGGTTGAAGAATGTGTGAAATTCGCTGAAGAATCTCCATATCCTGAATTACAACAATTATACGACGTAGTATACGCACAAGAAGACTATCCATTTACACCTCATAAACTATAATATATTATGGCGATAAAAGTAACAATGCCTCGTTTGAGCGATACTATGACGGAAGGAACGGTAGCGACTTGGTTAAAAAAAGTAGGCGACAAAATTAGCGAAGGAGATATCCTTGCTGAAATTGAAACAGACAAAGCGACAATGGAGTTCGAATCTTTTAACGAAGGAACTCTTTTACATATTGGAATTCAGGCTGGAGAAACTGCTCCTGTTGATTCCTTATTAGCAATTATTGGAAACGAAGGAGAAGACATTTCAGCTTTATTGGCTGGTGGTGACGCTCCTGCTGCAGAAGCTCCAAAAGCGGAAGCTGCTCCGGCTGCTGAAGCAAAAACAGAAACTGCTGCTCCTGCAAAAGCTGCATCTGCATTACCAAAAGGTGTTGTAGTTGTAACTATGCCTCGTTTGAGCGACACTATGACTGAAGGAACAGTTGCAACCTGGTTGAAAAAAGTAGGTGATGCTGTTGCTGAAGGTGATATCTTAGCAGAAATTGAAACAGACAAAGCTACTATGGAGTTTGAGTCTTTCAATGAAGGAACATTATTATACATCGGAATTCAGGAAGGAAATACAGCTCCTGTTGATAGTCTATTAGCTATCATCGGGCCTGCCGGAACTGATATTACTGGAATTGCTGATAACTATACTGCCGGAGGTACTACAACTGCAAGCGCTCCTGCAACTGAAGAAAAAGCAGCTCCTGCAACTGAAGAAAAAGCAACTGAAGCAACTGCTGATACTTCATCAAATGGAGGAAGAATTTTAGCTTCGCCCTTAGCGAAGAAAATCGCTTCTGACAAAGGAATCCAATTAACTCAGGTTAAAGGTTCTGGAGAAAACGGACGTATCGTAAAAAGCGATATCGAAAACTTTACTCCATCTGCGCAAGCACAACCTGCTGCAACTTCTGCTGCTAAACCACAAGAAGCTGCCGCTCCTGCTGCACCAAAAGTATTTGTTCCTGCTGGAGAAGTTTTTACAGAAGAGATCAAAAACTCTCAAATGCGTAAAATTATCGCAAAACGTCTTGCTGAGTCATTATTTACTGCACCTCACTATAACTTAGTGATCGAAGTAAGCATGGACGATGCAATGGCAGCAAGAGCGACAATTAATACTGTTCCGGATACAAAAGTATCTTTCAACGATATGGTAATTAAAGCTTGTGCTCTAGCCTTGAAAAAGCATCCAAAAATTAACTCACAATGGAAAGAAGATGCTATCATCATCAACCACCACGTTAACATTGGAGTTGCTGTAGCTGTTGAAGACGGATTAGTAGTTCCTGTATTGAAATTCACTGACGCTATGAGTTTATCTCAAATTGGCGCTTCAGTAAGAGATCTTGCAGGAAGAGCTAAAAACAAAAAATTAGGACCACAAGAAATGGAAGGAAGTACTTTTACAGTATCTAACCTTGGAATGTTTGGTATCACTGAATTCAATTCAATTATCAACCAACCAAACTCTGCTATTCTTTCTGTAGGTGCAATTGTTGAAAAACCAGTAGTTAAAAACGGTCAGATTGTAGCTGGAAACACAATGATGTTATCATTAGCGTGTGACCACAGAACAATTGATGGTGCAACTGGTGCTCAGTTCTTACAAACATTAAAACAATACATCGAAAGCCCGGTTACAATGTTGGCATAATTTTTTTGTCAGCCTGATCGAAATCGAAGGTTATATTTAATAAAATCCCGTTTTGTTTATTCAAAACGGGATTTTTTATTTAATTTCATCCTCAAAATTCAATACTTCATAAAATGAAAAAACTAATCCTTGTAACTTTATTCCTGACAGCCATCGCCTGCCAGAAAAAAGAGCAAACCGAAAAACCAGCAGTTGTTACAGACGAACACAGTTTCTCTAAACCAGCACTTGCTGTAGTAAAACATTTGGATCTCGACATCAAAGTTGATTTTGATACGCAGACTATCTCAGGAAAAGCTTCCTGGACAATTGACAATGTGAGTAAAGGAAATGAAATTATCTTCGACGAAAACACGTTAAATATTACCAAAGTAACTTTAGGAGACGAAGAAAAAGAAACCAAATTTGAATTGGGTACAGCAGTAGAATTCCACGGAAAACCGCTTCATGTTACAATCGAACCAAATACCACCAAAGTTAATATCTACTATAGCAGCACAAAAGATGCTGTAGCACTACAATGGCTGAATCCACAACAGACAGCCGACAAAAAGAAACCTTTTGTTTTCTCTCAGGGAGAAAGCATTTGGTCACGTACCTGGATTCCGTGTCAGGATTCACCGGGAATTCGTTTTACTTATAATGCAAAAGTTACCGTTCCTAAAGATTTAATGGCCGTAATGAGTGCTTCAGTAAATCCTCAGAAAAAGAACGATACCGGAGTTTATACTTTTAAACAAGACAAAGCAATTCCGTCTTACTTAATGGCTATTGCAGTTGGAGATATTGAATTTCAGGCTATAGATAACAGGACTGGTGTGTACGCAGAACCTTCTTTACTAAAAAAAGCTGCCTGGGAATTTGCTGAATTAGGAAAAATGGTTGGCGCTGCTGAAAAACTATACGGCCCATACCGTTGGGGACGTTATGATGTATTGGTTTTACCTCCAAGTTTTCCTTATGGCGGAATGGAGAATCCAAACTTAACTTTTTTAACTCCGGGCGTTATTGCGGGTGATCGTTCATTAACAAGCTTATTAGCGCACGAATTAGGCCACAGCTGGAGCGGAAATTTAGTTACCAATGCAACCTGGGATGATATTTGGTTAAACGAAGGTTTCACCACTTATGTTGAACACAGAATTGGAGAAGAAATTTTCGGCAAAAAAGAAGCTGAAATGCAGGATGTTTTAACTCGCAAAGACTTAGACGATAATATAGCAGAATATGGCGCTACAAATCCTGATACAAGATTAAAAGTGAGCCTTACAAATAGAAATCCTGACGATGGAATCAGTCAAATTCCTTATGTAAAAGGATATAACTTTTTAAAAGTAATCGAAGCGGCTGTTGGTCGTGAAAAATTCGATCCGTTTATTAAAAACTATTTTGATGCGCATGCTTTTCAATCGATCACAACAGAAGATTTTGTAAAATATCTAAAAGAAAATCTGATCAAAGATGACAAAGCGCTAGCTGACAAAATCAAATTAGACGATTGGATTTACAAACCAGGAGTTCCATCAAATATTACTGCTGTTTCCTCTGAAGATTTTACAACAATAGATAATATTCAGAAAAATTGGAGAACGACTGGTGTTAAAGGATTAAGTGAGAAAATAAAATCAACTACAGAAAAACAGCATTTTATAGACTATTTACCTGCCGATATTACTGTTGAAGAAATGACGACAATCGATAACGAATTCAGTTTTACTAAAAACGGAAACTTCGTTATTAAACGTCAATGGTTCATTCAGGCAATTCGTCATCAATACAAAACTGCTTATCCGGCAATAGAGCAATTTATGATTGCAACAAGCAGAACCGGATCATTGATGTCACTGTATAAGGAATTAGTAAAAACTCCAGAAGGAAAAACCTGGGCAAAACAAATTTTCGAAAAAGCAAAATCAGGTTATCATGCCACAACTGTACAGGCTGTTGATGGGCTATTGAAATAGTTTTCAGTCACAGTTTTCAGTCGCAGTAAACAGTAACAATAAACAGTTTGCATTTTTACACTTTACATCCCCGATTATCAGATAGATAATTCGGGGATTTTTTTTATCCCGTAGGGATTACATGTTGGTAGAAAAAATAACATCCATTTTGATCATTTGTCCCGTTAGGGACTANNTAGTCCCTAACGGGACAAATAGCTATAATACTTGACAATTTATACCAACATGTAATCCCTACGGGATAAATTACAATCGGTTACTCTTTTATTCAAAAAAACAACTCGGGAAAATTGTCCATCACATAGCGTTAATTCTCCATGTTCTAAGATCTGTAATCGTCGCACCTTTGTAATGTCAAAAGACAACAAATAAATAACAACATAAAAATTAAATAAAATGGCACGATTAACAGCATTAAACCCGGAAGAAGTAACAGGAAAAACTAAAGATTTATTCAACGCTGTACAAGCTAAACTAGGTGTTGTTCCGAACATGATGAGAACAATGGGAAATTCTCCGGCAGTATTAGAAGGATATTTAAACTTAAGCGGCGCTCTGAGTCACGGAAAACTAAGTGCCAAAACCGGAGAATTATTAGCTTTAACAATTTCAGAAAAAAACTCATGCGACTACTGTGTTGCGGCTCATACTTTTATTGGAGAAAAATTATTGAAAACCGACCCACAAGTTTTACAAGCGGCGAGAACAGGAAACTCAACTGATGCAAAAACAGAAGCGATTCTTCAATTTGCTAAAACATTAGTTAGTAAAAATGGTTTAGTAAACAACGAAGATGTAAATGCAGTAAAAAATGCAGGAGTCTCAGATGCTGAAATTGCAGAAACTGTTGCTCATGTTGCTTTGAATGTTTTAACCAACTATTTCAACAATACAGCCAATACTGAAATTGATTTTCCAGCAGTTCCAAGTTTAGAACTACAAAACTAATTCAGCAAAAAAACAATTTATAAAGATAGTGGTGAATTCATTCATGACTATCTTTATATTATTAAATGTCAATTATGAGTAATCAGAATGTTTTTACACTAATAAATCCGCAAACAGGCAATCTGGCTTTCAAACTGCTTCCGTTTGGTGACAACAGTCATTTTGATCATTTA
Organism: Flavobacterium frigidimaris; assembly: GCF_002217275.1. NCBI lineage: Bacteria > Pseudomonadati > Bacteroidota > Flavobacteriia > Flavobacteriales > Flavobacteriaceae > Flavobacterium > Flavobacterium frigidimaris. Next base: position 218,951 of record NZ_MUGV01000015.1, on the reverse strand, counting down.
CAACGCAATAATTTTTTCTCTCTTATTTGGGTTACCAAAGGAAAAGGGAAAGTAAAAGCTGATTTTGCTGAACATCATTTTGAAGAAAATTCACTTCTTGCCTTTTCTCCTTATCAGCCTTTTATGCTTTGTGTAAGCGAACCAATCGAAGGAATTGCAATTCACTTTCATCCCGATTTTTACTGCATTCACATGCATCAAAAAGAGGTTTCCTGCAGCGGTGTTTTATTTAATAATGTTTATCAACCGCCATTTGTTAAAATTACAGACGAAGCTTCTGCCACTTTTAAAATGGTTTTGGATCAAATGAAAACGGAGATTCAAAACACTGATTTGGCGCAATATGAATCTCTGGTTTCTTATTTAAAAATCTTTTTGATTACAGCTTCAAGATTAAAAAATCAGCAATTAGAAGAAATGAAATCGGTTCCGAATTCTAAAGAACCCTTCATTCTTCAAAATTTAAAAGACGCTATCGAAGACAATTTCAAAACCAAACATTCTGCTGGAAATTATGCAGATATGCTGAATATTTCGGCGAAAGCCTTAGCCAAATTATCCAAAAATTATTTCAACAAAACGCTAACCGATCTAATTGCTGAGAGAATCATTATTGAAGCCAAAAGAGAATTATATATGACGAACAAAACCGTTAAAGAAATCGCTTACGAATTAGGTTATGATGATGAACATTATTTCAGTCGATTTTTTAAAACGAATGCCGATGTTTCTCCGCAGTTGTATCGGGAAACGGTAGGATTTGGAAAAATGGAAGCTTAATTTTTATTTTTAGCTTCTATCCATTTTGCCATGTATTTGGTGCTTTTTAAGGTGTGATGCTGCAACAAACTTCCCATGAAATTTTGCAGACGATGACTTTCATAATCACTCATCAGCGAATTAATCTTTGTTATCAAAGCAGTCGAATATTTGCTTAACTGATAACACTCATTCACAACAGCAACTCCATTTTTTTGAGCTTGTTTCCACAAATTTTCATCATGGTAGAATTCAACTGCTTTTTTAGCAAATGTTTCTATATCATCTGAAATAAAACCATTCCAGGGTAAATTTGCATACATTGCCTCAGAACCAATTGTTGTTGTTATGCTTGGTGTACCACATTGCATGGCTTCTAATAATTTTCCTTTTAAGCCCGCTCCAAAACGAATTGGTGCCAAAACTATTCTGGCATTTTTCACCACTTCATTTGCATCTGCTGCTCTTCCCATAATAAAAAAACCGTTTTTAGGCTGATGCAATTGCAACACTTTTTGCGAAGGATAAGCACCATAAACTTCTAAAACTGCTTCTGGAAATTGCTTTTTAATCAAAGGCCAAATCGACTCTTTTAAATATTGAACAGTATTCCAATTGGGTTCATGAAGAAAATTTCCAATGAAAACAAAATTCTTGCGTTCTTCAAACAAAGGCAATTTCAAAAGATCGAGATCCGATATTTCATAAACCAGAAACGGCAAATAATACAATAAATCCGAATCAATCTTAAAAACCTCTTTCAAAACTTTCATTTCAAATTCGGAAATTATAAAAGACAAATCGCATCTTAAAATACTGGCTATTTCACGTTTTGCTACTTCTTCTGACAATAAATCATTCAATGCAAAAGTTCTGTTTTCTTTAAATGCTTTCTGCCTTGCCGTTCTTAAACAATGTAAATCTTCAGTATCTAATAATCGAATTGCTTTTGGACAATTTTCGGCCACACGCCAGCCAAATTGCTCTTCAATCATAAAACGATCAAACAAAACAACATCCGGATTTAATTCGATTACAAAATCATCAAAACTGGAATTATTTAATTCAATTGATTTTTTATCTACTCCAAATTCAGATAAATCAACCATAAAATCACTATCCATTGCCGGACTTGCAAATGTAATTTGAAATCCATTTTGCTTAAAAATAGAGATCAATTGCATCATTCTGCCACCAGCCGCAGACGAATTTGGTTCGGGCCAAACAAAACCAATAATTAAAAGTTTTTTGATCTGATTCATTTTATTTGTTTCAACTTACAAAATAATACTATTTTGCGCGGATTTGCACCATATTTGCTGACTTTCGGTCGTAAAAAAACACTAATTTTGCATAATACTTTTTTCTATAAAATTATGTTAGGATTAAAATTAGCGACAGACCCTCGTTGGGTAAATATAGTCGAATCGAATATCGAAGAAATTTTGACGGATCATGCCTGGTGTGAGCAAAAAGCTGCTTCAAATGCCATTAGCTTAGTTACTTACAACTCTGAATTGGAGGAATTGGTAACTGAAATGCTTGTTATTGCAAGAGAAGAACTAGAGCATTTGCAAATGGTTCATGATCTTATTAAGAAAAAAGGTTTGACCTTAGGGCGAGAAAGAAAAGATCATTATGTAAATGAACTTTTTAAATTCATGAAAAAAGATGGAAGCCGAAAAGACGCACTTTGCGATCGTTTATTATTTTCGGCAATGATTGAAGCTAGAAGCTGTGAACGTTTTAAAGTACTTTCTGAAAATATAAAAGATGAAGAATTAGCCAAATTCTATCGTGACTTAATGATTTCTGAAGCCGGACATTATACTACTTTCTTAGGTTTTGCAAGAAAATATGCTGACAATGTTGATGTTGACAAGCGTTGGAAAGAATGGATAGAATATGAAGGCTCAATCATTACAAATTACGGAAAAAGCGAAACAGTTCACGGATAATATTTTCTTATCTCTATTTTATCTTATTACCTAAATACCTTCATTTGTTATGACAGCAAGTAAAAAGAAATCCGTTTTATTAAAAATAGCTAAATATTTCGGAATAACTTTTGTCGTTATTCTAGGATTACTTTTCTTGATACCTATCATTTTTGCGGATACAATTAAGGAACAAATTAAAAAAACAGCCAACGAAAAACTAAGTGCAGAATTAAATTATTCTGATGTTTCACTTTCGTTTTTTCATCATTTTCCGTCTTTAACTTTAACCTTAAACGATTTGAGTCTTAATGGCTCTGCTCCCTATAAAACTGAAAAATTCATTACTGCAAAAGAAGTTTCTTTCGGAATAAATGTTGCCAGTTTAGTTTTTAGCAAAACAGTAAAAATCGACCAGATTTATTTATCTGATTCCTTTATTAATGTAAAAGTAAATGCAAACGGTGAAGCTAATTACAATATCTACAAATCAACTAAACCTTCAAATCCAAAAGACACAACCGAAACAGCCTTAAAATTAGAGCGAATAGAGATTCTAAACAGTAAAATCATTTACGACGATCAATCAACCAAAGTTCATTTTGATGCCTTCGGATTTAATTACAAAGGAAAAGGGAATCTGGACAAAGCCGTTTTCGATTTATATTCTGTTGCTAAAATTGAAAAATTGAATGTTATTTACGAAGGCGAGCCGTATTTAATGAATAAAAAAGTTGATGCCGATTTAATTACAAAAGTAAACGTCAACTCTTTATCTTTTTTCTTCCAGCAAAATAACCTGAAAATCAATCAGCTACTAGTCGATTTTAAAGGAAATTTCGACTTTTTGAAGGAAGGATACAAAATGAATTTTGTTATTAAATCAGATAATAGCAATTTGAAAGATGTTTTTACAGCTTTTCCACCAAAATATGTTACCTGGCTATCAAAAACCGAATTAAAAGGGAACACTAATTTACTTTTAACGCTAAAAGGAGACTATATCGCGTCAAAAAGTATCGCGCCAGACCTTAATTTAGACATCAAAATTGATAGTGGATTTGTGAATTATAATAAAAGTCCTTTTCCGGTTTCAAATTTATATCTGGATGTAAAAACTAAAGTTCCGTCTTTAAATCCGGATCTTGTGATCGTTGACGCCAAAAATTTGTCTTTAAACATAAATAAAGATTATTTAAAATCTCAATTTCACGTACAAGGTGTAAATACTCCGGATATCAATGGTGAATTTAAAGCTAAAATTGATCTCGGAAAATTAATGAAAGCACTTGGAATTCCGGATGTTGAATTAAAAGGAAATTTAGTTGGTGACGTAAAAACAAACGGAAAATTTGACCCAAAGAACAGACTTTTCCCCGTTACAAAAGGAAATATTGACTTAGAAAACGGTTATTTAAAAACGCCCTATTATCCAAATCCAATTACCAATATTACTATTAAAGCAAAAATTGAAAACAACAAAGGAACTTTTGATGATTTAAAAGTAAGCCTGAAACCTACTCAATTTACGTTTGAAGGAAAACCTGTTTTTGTAGAAGCTGATTTAAGTAATTTTAATGATTTGACTTATGACATCAAAGCAAAAGGAGAATTAGACATCAACAAAATCTACAAAGTTTTCTCTCAAAAAGGATTGGATTTAGATGGTTTTGTAAAAGCTGATTTAGTTTTAAAAGGAAAGCAAAGCGATGCTGAGAAAGGAAATTACAGCAAATTAAACAATAAAGGAACTCTTGAGCTGAGAAATATTGGTATTACATCAGAATATCTTCCGAAGAAATTCATCATTAAAGAAGGTGTTTTCAAAATTAATCAGGATAAAATGTCGTTCAATAACTTTTTGGCTGCTTACGGTCAATCTGATTTTAGAATGAACGGTTACTTGCAAAATGTTTTCAATTATGCAACAACAAATACCGGAGTTTTAAGAGGCTCTTTCACTTCCACTTCACGATATATTAACGTTGATGAGTTTATGTCAAACACAAATGCTGATGCTTCTGTAACAAAAAATCCTGTTCCACAAACGGAAACAAAACCAGCTGAAGCAAAAGGCACTGGCGTTATTATTATTCCAACAAATTTAAATCTACAATTTACAGCAAATGCTCAAAAAGTAAATTTTGACAAACTGAATCTTCAAAATGCCGTTGGTAATCTAAGCATGAACAAAGGCAAATTGACTATGCAGAATACAGGTTTTAATTTAATTGGATGCAATGTCGTTATGAATGCCAATTATCAAGCTGTAACACCTAAAAAAGCAAATTTCGACTACAACATCAAAGCTTCTGATTTTGATATTAAAAGAGCTTACAATGAAATTGAAGTTTTCAGAAAAATGGCGAGCGCTGCTGAAAAAGCACAAGGAATTGTTTCTTTAGATTATCAATTAAAAGGAAGATTAAATGGAAATATGGAACCCGTTTATCCTTCATTAACTGGTGGCGGAACACTTTCTGTGAAAGACGTAAAAGTTAGAGGATTGAAAATGTTTAATGCCGTGAGCAAGGAAACAAGTTCTGAGGCAATGAAAAATCCGGATCTTTCTAAAGTTGACATTAAAACGACGATCAAAAACAACATCATGACGGTTGAACGTTTTAAATTTAAGTTTGCAGGCTTTAGACCAAGAATTGAAGGCACAACAAGTTTAGATGGAAAATTAAATCTAAAAATGCGTCTAGGACTTCCTCCATTGGGGATTTTTGGTATTCCGCTAACGGTTACCGGAACGCAGGATAATCCAAAGATAAAAGTGGGAAGAAAATCTAATGATCTGGAAGAGACAAAGGATACTGAGGAATAAAAGATTAAATTCCAATTCTTTTAAATTCCAAATTCCAATTTTTGCACTGTTTCATTTGAAAACATTATTGACCTTTGTCAAAGTAAAAGACTTGACAAAGGTTTTTTTTTATTAGAAATCCCAATAAAAAAAATCCAAATTCCAATTATGGGCAATCTTGTCAATCCTAACGAAGGAAAGATGGCACTAGAAACTTCACATATAAACTTACAAATCTTTGTCGATCTACTCGCGGGGGTTCCGTCTTCCTCGCGATGACAAAAATGAACATAATCTAATAGGAACTAAACCATAAGCCATAGCAAACTTTAATTCTTTTATATAACTTATATGGTAAGCATAAAAAAACCCGTTCTTTTCAGAACGGGTTTTGTAATAAGTAGTCTAATGATTATGCTTCGAATGGAAGAATAGATACATAAGATTTGTTATCTTTTTTCTTTTGGAACTTAACAACTCCAGCTACTCTTGCGTGTAGTGTGTGATCTTTACTGATGTAAACGTTCTCACCTGGATTATGTTTTGAACCTCTTTGTCTAACGATGATGTTCCCAGCAATAGCAGCTTGTCCACCAAAAATCTTAACGCCTAGACGTTTTGATTCTGATTCTCTACCATTCTTCGAACTACCGACACCTTTCTTGTGAGCCATGACGTATGAGTTTAAATATTGTTATTATTCTTTAGTAGCTTCTTTTTTTGCCTTTGGAGCTGCTGCTTTTTTTGCTTTTGGAGCTGCTTCAACTTCAGTTGCCGGAGCATCTTCTGCTACAACCGCTTTTTTAGCTGCTGCTTTTTTAGTTCCACCTGCTGCAGTAATACCTTCAATTACAATTTGAGTAAGATATTGTCTGTGACCATTTCTCTTTTTGTAACCTTTTCTTCTTTTCTTTTTGAAAACGATTACTTTATCTCCTTTTAAGTGTTGTAACACTTTAGCTTCTACTGAAGCACCTTCTATAGCTGGGGCGCCTAAAGTTACGTTACCATTATCGTCTAATAAAAGAACTTTGTCAAATGAAATACTTGAACCTTCTTCGTTAGCCAAACGGTTAACATAAACCTTTAAGTCTTTGCTTACTTTAAATTGTTGCCCTGCTATCTCTACGATTGCATACATACCAAATTGATTTATTGATTTTTAAGGTTGCAAATATACAATTAATAATTTACTGTGCAATCTCTTATTTCAAAAATATTTATTTAACCTTAAAGTCTGTTTTTCAAGGTGTTTTAGCCACATAAAAAAGCATTTTTAAAGTAAAAGACTGTTAAAGTATTATGAAAACCGAGACAGATTCCTTATTCGTAATTAAAAAAACTTATTTTTGATGTAACTATAAACAAGTCTTGGCTACCTATTACTAAGGTAAATATAAATTATTAATCTCTATGAAAAATTCGATAATGATGTTAAGTGCTGCACTAATGCTCGGCGGAGTTGCTCATGCTCAAAAAGTAGCTTTTGAAGAATACAATCTGGATAATGGTATGCATGTAATTTTGCATAACGATCCTTCTGCTCCTGTTGTCATTACGTCTGTAATGTATCATGTTGGTTCAAAAGACGAACGACCTGACCGAACCGGTTTCGCACACTTCTTTGAACATTTATTATTTGAAGGAACTCAAAATATAAAACGTGGCGAATGGATGAAAATTGTTACCGCAAATGGCGGAGTTAACAATGCCAATACATCAGACGACAGAACCTATTATTACGAAGTTTTCCCATCAAACAGTTTAGAATTGGGTTTGTGGATGGAATCTGAGCGGTTAATGCATCCTATTATCAATAAAATTGGTGTTGATACTCAGAACGAAGTTGTTAAAGAAGAGAAAAGAATGCGTTATGATAATCAGCCTTATGGAAACATTTTGCCTGTTGTTAAAGAGAATATGTTCAAAAACCATCCTTATCGCTGGACTACTATTGGTTCTATGAAAGATTTGGATGCTGCAACTTTAGAAGAATTTCAGGCTTTTAATAAAAAATTCTATACACCAAATAATGCTGTTTTAGTAGTTGCCGGAGATTTTGACAAAACCAAAACAAAAGAATGGATTCAGAAATATTTTGGTCCAATTCCGAAAGGTGAAGTGGTTAAAAAACAAACTTTTGTTGAAGAACCTATTACTAAGACAATAAAAGCAACATACGAAGATCCAAATATTCAGATTCCGATGGTTATTGCCTCTTACAGAACACCATCAATGAAAACCAGAGATGCAAGAGTTTTAGATCTGATTTCTTCTTATTTGAGTGATGGAAAAAGTTCAAAATTGTATAAAAAAATAGTCGACGATAAAAAAATGGCACTCCAAATTGGCGCGGTAGGTTTTAGTCAGGAAGATTACGGAATGTACATTTTATACGGTTTACCAATGGGAACTTATACCATGGCCGACATCTTAAAAGAAATGGATGAAGAAATTGTAAAGATCCAAACCGATTTGATTTCTGAAAAAGATTATGAGAAATTGCAGAATAAATTCGATAATAACTTTGTAAACGCAAATGCGACTGTGGAGGGAATTGCTGAAAATCTCGCTTCTTATTATTTACTTTACGGAGATGTAAATCTTATCAATACAGAAATTGACCTGTATCACTCTATCACAAGAGAAGAAATCAGAGCCGTTGCTAAAAAGTATCTAAATCCGAATCAACGTTTGGTTCTAGAGTACGTTCCTTCAACAAAAGTTCAAAATTAAGAGCGCCAAGTCATGAGAAAAATACATACAGTTTTAATCCTTTTATTCCTAACTGGAATTATGCAAGCACAAGATCGTCCACAACCAAAACCAGGTAATTCACCAGTAGTCAATATCAAAAAACCACAAACTTTTGTTTTGGCAAACGGCATGAAAGTTCTGGTGGTTGAAAATCACAAGCTACCAAGAGTAAGTTTCAATCTTACTTTAGACAATGCTCCTTTTACAGAAGGAAGTAAAAAAGGTGTTGATGAATTAACCAGCAGCTTAATTGGAAATGGTACTAAAAAAACAGCAAAAGAAGCTTTTAATGAAGAAATTGATTTTTACGGTGCCAGCATTAACTTTACTTCATCGGGTGCTTATGCAAGTTCGCTATCTAAATATTCCGGACGTGTTTTAGAACTTTTGGCCGAAGGAGCTTTACAGCCAAATTTTACACAAACAGAATTTGATAAAGAAAAAGAAAAATTACTTGAAGGACTTAAAGCCGACGAAAAAAGCGTTCCTGCTATTGCCAATCGTGTTGTTGATGTTTTAGCTTTTGGAAAAAATCATCCTGCCGGCGAATATCTTTCTGAAGAAACAGTTAAAAATGTTTCTCTTGCAGATGTTCAGGCAAACTACGCTACTTATTTCGTTCCTGAAAATGCCTATTTAGTAATTATTGGAGACATTAAATTTAAAGAAACAAAAGAAGCCGTCGAAAAGCTTTTTGGGGGCTGGAAAAAACAAGCCGCTCCAAAAAATACTTACCCGGATCCTGTAAATGTTTCTAAACTTCAAATTGATTTTGTTGATGTTCCAAATGCAGTTCAATCTGAAATTTCATTGGTAAATACGGTAAATTTAAAAATGAGCGATCCTGATTTTTTCCCTGCCGTAATTGCAAATCAAATTTTAGGTGGCGATTTCAATAGTTATTTAAACATGAATTTACGCGAAAAGCACGCCTGGACTTACGGTGCAAACTCAAGCATTGGAAGCGGGAAATATGTAACTAAATTCAAAGCTTCATCTGCCGTTAGAAATACCGTAACAGATAGTGCAGTGGTGCAATTTGTTGAAGAAATTAAAAGAATCAGAACTCAAAAAGTTTCTGAAGATGTCTTGAAAAATGTAAAAGCAGGTTATATTGGGCGTTTTGTAATGCAGGTTGAAAAACCACAGGCAGTTGCCCGATACGCACTGAATATTGAAACTGAAAAATTGCCTGCGGATTTCTACGAAAAATACATTCAGACTATAAATAACGTTACTGCAGATGACATTTATCGTGTCGCTAATAAATATTTCCTTTTGGATAATATGCGAATCATAATTGCAGGAAAAGGTTCTGATGTGATTACTGGTTTAGAGAAACTTCAAATTCCGATTTACTATTTTGACAAATACGGAAATCCTGTTGAAAAACCTATTACCAAAAAAGAAGCTCCAACGGGAATTACAGCAAAAACTGTTTTTGAAAATTACATCAAGGCAATTGGAGGCGAAAAAGCAGTTTCAGCTGTAAAAACACTTTATATGAACGGAACAACAACTATTCCACAGGCTCCAGGCCCTTTGACTTTTACCTCTAAATTAGATTCAAAAGGAAAAATGATGATTTCGCTTGCCATGGGAACCATGAACTTAATGAAACAAGTTGTAAACGATAAAGGTGCTTATATTGAACAACAAGGACAACGCAAAAACCTGGAAGGTACTGATCTTGCCGAAATGAAAGCCAATGCAGCTCCATTTGAAGAATTGCAATTACAAAAAAGAACTGATTTAAAAGTAGACTCAATCGAGCCAATTAATGGTAGCGATGCGTATGCTATAAAAGACGGAAAAACTACTTATTTCTATGATGTTAAATCAGGTCTAAAAGTAGCCGAATCTAAAGTTCGTGAACAAGGCGGGAAATCAGCAACGCAAATAACAAACTTCAACGATTATAAAGAAGTAAAAGGTGTAAAAGTTCCTTTTAACTTAATTCAGAATGTTGGTTTTGAATTGGATATAAAAATGTCTGATATTAAGATTAATGAAGGAGTTTCTGAGAAAGATTTTCTTTAAGAAGGTTCAAAGTTACAAAGGCTCAAAGGAGCAAAGGTTTTGAACATTAATTATTCTTTTTAAAAGTCTTGTCAAAGTTAAAACTTTGACAAGACTTTTTTTTATGTATATTTTTTTTCAGGCTGATCGAAGTCGAAGGTCCATTCCAATTGCCTCCTTTTTTCTACTTACGGTGTGACAAAGCAGAAACATTTTACATCTCACAAAAATCATTTTACTCTTAAAAAGCTATTTTTTAGCAGACAAATAAACGCCAATCAAAATAATAAAGGCACCAAAAAACTGAATGGGCGTCAACATTTCATTATCTAATAATCCCCAGAAAAAAGCGACTATCGGGATTAAATACGTTACTGATGTTGCGAAAACCGGCGATGACATCTGGATCAATTTAAAGAACAATACATTCGCAATTCCGGTTCCTAAAACACCGAGAATCATTACAAATAAAATCGAATGTTGGGTAGCTTCAAAATTGATTCTTTGCGGAATATCAGTTGTACTTAAAATAATTAATGCCGGTATTAACAAAACGGCAAAGTTTCCGGTAGTAATACTTAACGAATTTAAATCTGATAAATGCTTTTTAATCAAATTGACATTTATGGCATAACAAAGTGTTGCAATGACAACCAAAAGAACATAATAGTAATTCTGCCCCGGATGCGCTGACGCGCCGCTTAAAACTAACAGCAAGCAACCCACCAATCCAACAAAAACACCTAAAACTTGTCGCTTTTGAAACTGAATTCCGAAAACAAGAATTCCCAAAACCAAAGTATTCAAAGGTGTTAATGAATTTAAAATAGCCACAATCGAGCTATCGACTTCAGTTTCTGCAATAGCAAAAAGATAGGCCGGAGTAAAAGTTCCGAAAAAAGAGGTTATAGCAACAAATTTCCATTGGCGACGTGAAATTTTCTTCAAACTTTTAAAGCCAACAATCAATAGAAATAAGGCAGCAAAAATAATTCGGAATGAACCTACCTGAACAGCTGTTAATCCGACTAATCCTCTTTTAATTAAAATAAAAGAGCTTCCCCAAATTAGCGAAAGAAGCAATAAATAAGCCCACTTTAATTGTTTTGCATCCATGAAACGTATTTTACTGCAAATTTGTAATAATTTTACAAACCAGCCTCCCTAATTTTATTAATTTTGCAATGAACTTATTGACAAATTAAAATTTTATATAATGAAATTCACAAAAATAATAGCAACATTAGCAATTGCAGGTTTAGTATTGGTAAGCTGCAAAAAAGAAGAAGATAAAAATTTAGCGAATATCAAAGCCATAGAAACAGCTCCAAAAGAACATAAAGCAATTGCAGCTGAAAATGTTCAGACTGCTAGTTTCGAAATCGAAGGAATGACTTGCGCTATGGGATGTGCAAAAACAATCGAAAAAGAACTAACAAATCTTGACGGAGTAGAAAAAGCTACTGTAGATTTTGATAAAAAAACAGCTACTGTTGTATTTGACAAAACGGTTCAAAATCAGGAAAACTTAACAAAAACTGTTCAAGCGACAGGAGACGGAAAAACGTATAAAGTTTCGAATATTAAATCGTAATTAAATAAATTCCAATTGTTGTTGCAATTTGGAATTTTCTTAAAGTAATATTTAATTTTTAACACACAAAAAAGGCGTTCAAATTGAACGCCTTTTCTATGATTTTATTTTTCTATTTCCACTTCAAGGTCTCCATAAGCCTTTGCATATCATTTTTAATATAACTCGCAGCAGGCATAACCGAATCAAAATTAGGTTTAGCATAAAAATAAACCGATCCTGTTATAAAGTGTTTTGTACTGTCAGTCACGTAAAATTGTGAGTTTGTTGCAGCGTTTCCATCTACCTGATAAAACATCCCGTAAACTTTTTTCTGAGGATTTAAATACGGTTGCTCCAAAATATCATCCGCTTTAATAACATGTTCGTAAGTTAATTTCTGAGCATCTTTAAGCAATTTTTCGATATTACCATTTACCGGTTTGTAAGTCAAATAAATTGTTGCTTTCATTTTTGGATACGTAATTGCAAAACCACAATCCTTTTCTCCTTTAATAGTGGCAGCCTCATTCATTTCAAAAGTAAAAGGGCAATTATTTTCAAAATTAACATATTTTGCTTCCGGATAGTCTAAGCGTAAAAAACCTGATGGCTTAGGCAAAACATCATCTTTACAGCTTACAAATGTTACTGTTAGCAAAATGATTGTTATTGAAATTATTCTTTTAAACATTTTATTCTATTGTTACTTTTATTTGCTTTATACGCTTTTTATCTACTGTTTCTATCGTAAAAACACAGTTTTCGAAAGCTATTTTTTGATCTTTTTTTGGAAAATTACCAAGGATTTCTAAAATAAAACCCGCCAATGTTTCTGCTTCACCTTTATGTGACTCAAAAATATCTTCGTCGACATCAATAATTCTGTAAAAATCTTTCAAGTTAATTTTTCCTTCAAAAAGAAAATTCTTTTCATCAATTTGTGAGAAATTTAAATTTTCATCATCAAACTCATCGCTTATATCCCCTACTATTTCCTCTATAACATCTTCTAAAGAAACCAATCCCGATGTCCCTCCGTATTCATCAACCACAATCGCCAAATGACTTTTAAGGCTTTGAAAATCCTTAAGTAAATTATCCAGTTTTTTATTCTCAGGAACAAAAAAAGCTTTCCTCATTAAAGTCGTCCAGTCAAATTCTTTCTTATCAATATGCGGCAATAAATCTTTAACAAATAAAACGCCTTCAATCTGATCAATATTGTCACGATAAACAGGAATTCTCGAAAAGCCTTTTTCGATTATCTTCGGATAAATAGCTTCAAAGGATTCTGATATTTCCAAACCAAAAATATCAATCCTCGGACTCATAACTTGTTTTGTATCCGTATTTCCAAAGGAAACAATTCCTTCTAATATTTTTTGCTCATCTTTTGATGTCCCTTCTGAATCTGTAAGTTCCAAAGCCTGAGAAAGCTGGTTTATTGAAAAACTATTTTTCTGTTTTCCCAATTTATGTTGCAAATATAACGTAACACTGCGCATCGGCAAGCTTATTGGGGACAGTAATTTATCTAAAAAAGAAATTGGATAGGCTACCCATTTAGCAAATTTTATATTGTTTCGGCTTGCGTAAACTTTAGGTAAAACTTCTGCAAACAATAAAATCAGAAACGTAACGAGAATTACTTCTAAAATAAATTTTAAAACTGGTGAACTGATATCATCAAAAATATTTTGCCCTATAAAAGAGAACAAAATTACAACACCAATATTTAAAAAATTATTGGCTACTAATAAGGTCGCTAAAAGTTTTTTGGGCTTATCTAAAAGATTGGAAATAATTTTCCCTTTTGGGAGATTGTCCTGTAAGGTTTCATCAATATCTTTTTGAGATAAAGAAAAAAGTGCTACTTCGGCACCTGATACAATTGCTGATAGAAACAGCAAAATAAATATTCCGACAAAACCAACTATTAAATTGATGTCTAAAGTTGTAGTAAAAAATAAACTGGGCTCCGGGTCCAAATTAAAAAAGATTAGTTAAACAATCAGAAAGGCAAGTCGTTTATAGGCAAGCTTTCGTTCGACGCATCAAAGTTAGTATTTTTTGCGGATTCCTGATCCTGATGTGGCTTATGATTTCCTGTTTCTTTTTTGGTAGTCAAGAAAGTAAACTCAGTTACCTGAATTTCGGTCGTATATTTTGTAATACCGTCTTCGGCTTGCCATTGACGTGATTTTATACGTCCTTCAACATATATTTTATCCCCTTTAGATAAATATTTCTCGCAGATTTCAGCGGCTTTATTGCGCACAACTAAATTATGCCATTCAGTTGAAGTTATTTTTTCGTTGGTCGTTTTATTGATATATACTTCATTTGTAGCTAACTGAAAACGACCGATGCAGTTTCCTCCATCAAAATAATGCATTTTCACGTCATCGCCCAAATGGCCAATCAGCATCACCTTATTTAAAGTTCCGTTCATAGTTTTTAGTGGTATTTATCCCAAAGATACATTTTTTTAGCAAATTATTTCCTGCTTTTCTATAAAATTATAAATCACAATTGGAAAAGGAAAAGTTTTTAAATCACTGGTATTCACACCATTCACTATTTTTTCTTTAATTTTAACTTTCCAGAACTGAATATGGAGATGTTGATGCGAAAGCTTATGAATAACAGTCGTTTCCGCACACTCCTCTATACCTATAATAGTATAGGAAGGAAAAACATTAAATTGGGCCGCTTTTGAGACAACATCAAAACCAACAATTTCGTGTGTTTCCAAAAGAGGAAATTCATATAGATTGTGCCAAATTCCTTTTGCAGTCCTTTTTTGAATTAAAGTATTACCCAGAACATCTTCTAAAACCAAATAATTAAAGAAACGATTTGTGATTTTTACTTTTTTTGATTTCACTGGTAAACTATCAACTTTCTTTTTTTGCAAAGCCGCACAACTTTCATTAAAAACACAAATCATACAGTTTGGACTTTTAGGCACACATTGCAAAGCACCAAATTCCATTATTGCCTGATTAAAGATTGCAGGATCATCTTTTGGCATTATTTCATTAGCCAGTGCCGTAAATTCTTTTTTTGTTGCAGGCAAACCAATATCCGATTCAATATCAAAATATCTTGAAAGTACTCTAAATACATTTCCATCAACAACAGGAACCGCTTCATTATAAGAAAAAGAAGCAATCGCAGCGGCGGTATATTCACCAACACCTTTTAATTTTAGTAACCCATTATAGTTTTCCGGAAAAACTCCATTTAACTCATTTGCCACATATTGAGCTGTTTTATGCAGATTTCGGGCGCGAGAATAATAACCTAACCCTTGCCAAAGTTTCAAAACCTGCTCTTCTGAGGCATTTGCCAAATCAAACACTGTAGGAAATTCTTGCGTAAAATTGAAAAAATAAGGCATTCCCTGAGCAACTCGCGTTTGCTGCAGGATAATTTCTGAGAGCCAAATTAGGTAAGGATCGGTCGTATTCCGCCACGGCAAATCGCGCTTGTTCTGTAAATACCAACTTATCAATATGTTATGAAAATCCATTATAAAATACTTAGAAAACAAAAGTAAATGTTTATGTAATTAAAATTTAACGAATTAGCTTGATTAATTATTTTTTTAATTCCTATATTTGCAAACTCAAAAAAATAGTACATCATTTATAAAATAAAATAGGAAAGAAAATGACGAAAGCAGATATCGTAGCGAAAATTTCAGAGAAACTAGGTCTTGAAAAAGGAGATGTTCAAGCAACAGTAGAAACTTTTATGGAAGAAGTTAAAACTTCTTTAGAAACTGGTGACAATGTTTACCTAAGAGGTTTCGGAAGTTTTATCGTAAAAACCAGAGCTGAAAAGACAGGAAGAAACATTTCAAAAAACACCACTATCAAAATTCCTGCACACAATATTCCTGCGTTTAAACCTGCAAAAGTTTTTGTAGAAGGAGTAAAAACTAACAACGAAGCAAAATAATATTAATTAATCATAAAATCGACACGATATGCCAAGTGGTAAAAAAAGAAAGAGACATAAGGTAGCTACTCACAAACGTAAAAAAAGAGCGAGAGCTAACCGTCACAAAAAGAAAAAGTAGTTTTAAACTACTTTTTTCTTTTTAAACGTTCATTGAAATTGGAATTTAGTCTCAGTGACCAGTCACAGTCTGCAGCTTAAAACTGCTAACTGATACTTAAAACTGCTAACTAAAATCCCCCGGGTTCAATACCTGTTAAAAATATTGTTTAATCCATCTGTAGATAAGATTTTAGATCTTAGATTTTAGATTGTAGCTTTTTTAAATCTATATTCTTTTCTCTATATTCTATTTTCTGAAAAAACAGATAAAAATTTACAGTGTGAATAAAGAATTAATCATTAGATCTAGTTCTGAAGCCGTAGATTTTGCCTTATTAAAAGATGGAAAACTAATTGAATTACACAAAGAAGAAGAGAAAAGCAACTTTCAGGTTGGTGATATTTTTATTGCCAAAATACGAAAACCAGTTGCTGGACTTAACGCTGCTTTTGTAAATGTGGGCTTCGAAAAAGATGCCTTTTTACATTATCACGATTTAGGACCTAACTTAGCTTCCCAACTGAAATTCATAAAACTTGTAAGCGCAGGTAAAATAAAAGATTTCTCCCTAAAAACCTTTCAGTTTGAAAAAGAGATTGACAAAGATGGCATCATTACTGATATTTTAAGTGCCAATCAATCTGTTTTAGTTCAAGTTGTTAAAGAACCTATATCAACCAAAGGTCCAAGGATAAGCGCTGAGCTTTCATTGGCAGGAAGATTTATTGTTCTCGTTCCGTTTTCTGACCGTGTTTCTATTTCTCAAAAAATAGAAGACAAAAAGGAAAAGGATCGTCTAAAAAAACTTGTTCTATCGATCAAACCTAAAGGATTTGGTGTTATTGTTCGCACAGTAGCCGAAGGCAAAAACGTAGCCGAATTAGAAAAAGATTTGCAGAACCTGCTTGGCAGATGGACTGCAATGTGTAAAAAATTACCAACTGCTCATCATCCATCAAAAGTATTAGGAGAGCTTAACAGAGCTTCTTCGATATTAAGAGATGTATTTAATGATACCTTCAGCGGTATTCAGATAGATGACGAAGAGTTGTTCCACCAAACGAAGGAATATCTGCAAGAAATTGCACCTTCAAAACAATCGATTGTAAAGTTTTATCAATCAAATGACACTCCAATTTTCGAGAAATACAATATAGAGAGACAAATCAAAACTTCATTTGGACGTACCGTTTCCATGAGTAAAGGCGCCTATCTTATTATTGAACATACTGAAGCTCTTCACGTTATAGACGTAAACAGCGGAAACCGTTCAAATAAGGCGACCAACCAGGAAGACACGGCCATGGAAGTGAATATGATTGCTGCCGCTGAAATTGCCAGACAACTTCGTTTGCGTGATATGGGCGGAATAATCGTAGTTGATTTTATCGATATGTCTAATCCTGAAAACAGGAAAGTCTTGTTCGACTTCTTGCGAGAAGAAATGAGCGACGATAAAGCAAAACATAAAATCTTACCGCCTAGTAAATTTGGTTTAGTTCAAATTACCAGACAACGCGTGAGACCAGAAGTTAATATTAAGACTAGAGAAGAAGATCCAAACAATGAACATGGCGAAATTGAAGCGCCAATTTTAATCATTGATAAAATCGCATCTGATCTGGACAGAATTTTAAAAATCCACAAAGGCGTCGTGCTTAATGTACATCCGTTTGTGGCTGCATACCTCAGTAAAGGTTTTCCATCATTACGTTCAAAATGGTTTTTTGAACATAAGAAATGGGTGAAAATCATACCTCGTGACGCTTACACGTACTTAGAATACCATTTCTATGATAAAAAAGGAAATGTTATTTCAGAATAAAATAAAAACCGCCTCTCGAAAGATTGGCGGTTTTTTTATGACTTTTTTTTCCGCCACGAATTCACGAATTAATTTTAAACTAATTCGTGAATTCGTGGCTATTTTTTTTACTACAATTTTCCTGATTTGAAATTTAGACCCGAGCCGATAGCGAAATGGTAAAGCAATTCACGAATTATTTTTTCACGCAGATTTAAAAGGTTTGCCACAAATTACACAAATTTTCACTAATTAAATTTGTGGCAATTTGTGCAATTTGCGGTAAAAACACAACCACAAACTCACAAAATAATTCGTGAATTCGTGGCGGAAAAAACTTTTGAGTGTGCTTAATTTTGGAATTTTTAATCTTTATTCCCTCACAATTTCAATTTTCCGTCTAATTTCATTTCCAAAAGCATCAACAACTGTGATATAATGCGTTCCTGAAGTTGGCGTAATAGGTAATTCATGAAACGTTTTGGTGGTCGCTTTATAAACATCATCAACATACCAAAACAATTCTTTATCTCTTTCTGAATAAGCGACTTTCAGAATTACAGGCTGCACTTCGCTATTAAAATTCTTCGTTAAATAAATTTTACTATTCGTTTTCGGATAAATAAAATCCATTGTTGTCGTTTGTGTTCCCTGGCAATCTTCCTTAAATGGCGGCAAAGGCAAATATTCAATATGCTGACTTTTGTAATACCACGCCATAACCGGAGGCAAAACAAACCAGCTTTTAGTGATAATATTATCAACACTTTCGCAACTGCTATTAACCTGGAATCGCTCCGATTTATCTAAATGAACCTTTTTATGATACGGGCAAACTGCCGTAGATTTTCCTTTTTTAGAAACCCATTGTTTGATTTTAGGACAATCTTCTTTTGCCAGATAACCGCTTAAACGACAAACCTCAACTTCTTCTAAATCCTTATAAGGTGTTGCGAACCACTTTTGTCTTGGCAATAAATTAAAAACATCAAATAAAATAGGTGCTGCACTCGTAACTCCTGTTAAGGTTGGTCTACCCTCGCCTGTTGCATTTCCCACCCAAATCCCTACTACATATTTTGAATTGGTACCAATGGCCCAGGCATCTCTATTTCCAAAACTGGTTCCGGTTTTCCAGGCAATTTTTAATGAGCTATCATAAAACTTCCAGGCTTCATCTCCTTCCGGACGGTTTACTTGTTCCATTGCATTATACGTTAACCAAATTGCTCCGGCGCCTATTATATTCTTTTGGTCTGTTTCTGAACCAAAATCGGGTTCAAAATCATTTTTAAAATTCAGCTCTATAAATTCCTTCGTTCGATACTTCGCTTGCTTTTTAGTATAATAATTTACAGTTGAAGACAATCCTGCATACGTTCGACATAAATCCCATAAATTACTTTCGGCACCGCCCAAAATAAGCGACAATCCGTAATGATCTGGTGTTTTATTAATATCTCTTAATTTGAATTTTTGCAATTCTTCATAAAATTTATTCACACCAAAATCCTGAAGCATTAAAACTGCAGGAATGTTCAGCGATCGCGACAAGGCGCGATGTGCCGGAACTGCTCCGTCAAATGTGAGATTAAAATTCTGCGGTGTATATCCTGCTATTTGCGTTGGTACATCAGCTACTAAAGTATTCGGCAATAATTCGCCGTCGTCCAGCATTCCAGCGTATAAAAGCGGTTTCAAAATACTACCGGTGCTTCTTGGTGCATCAATAATGTCAACATCTTTTTGGTGATCTTTATCTGTTGGAGCATTACCAACATAACTCATTACGTTTCGATTCTCAACATCAATAACTAAAATAGCCAGATTATTCACTTCATTCTGTTTGTACTGATTGTAATAATACCTTGCAATTTGATTGACTCTGTTTTGCAAAGCATAATCAATCGTAGTTTTTACACGGGTTCCTTCTTCACTTTTAGCAACTCGCTGCAACAAATGAGGCGCAATCTGAGGCAAATCATAAGGTTTTTGCGGCAATGGTTCATCAATTGACAATTCGTAAGTCTGTTGATCAATAATTCCTTCCTGATGTAATTTCAACAATAATTGGTTACGTTTATTCAATAACTTGATCTGATTTTTACCCGGATAAATCAAACTTGGTGCATTAGGCAAAACAGCCAATACAGCATTCTCAGCCCATGATAATTGACTCGATTGCACTCCAAAATAACGCCACGAAGCCATTTCAAGTCCAACCACATTTCCTCCAAAAGGTGCATGAGCTGCATATAATTCAAGAATTTCATTTTTAGAATATCCCAATTCTAATCGGGTTGCGAGAATGATTTCGATTAATTTTTCAAAATAGGTTCTTCCTTTTCCTTTTCGGGATAAACGAATAACCTGCTGTGTTAACGTACTTCCACCTCGAACCACTTTGCCTGCCTTTTTGTTTTGTTTAATTGCGTTTAACATCGACACCGGATTAAATCCGGGGTGCTTGTAGAAATATTCGTCTTCAAAATAAACGATACATTTTTTGAATTTATTAGGCACACTATCCTGCGCAGGAAAACGCCACTGTCCGTCATCGGCTATTTTTGCGCCAAGCAGTTCTCCTTCTTTACTTTCAATTACCGTTGAATAAGGTTCCTGAAATAATGTTCGTGGTATAGAGAAATAATAAATCAGCAAAAGCAGAAATGCAATTGCTGATTTTATTTTATTCTTTTTTATCCAATTTATAATGCGTTGTGAAAACGCTATTAATTTATTTTTCAAAGTAATTCGAAAGTTTTTTTAGTATCCTAACAGGTTTTCAAAACCTGTTAGGTATCTTTTTAATAATAACTATAAGAAAATCAACTTTCTCTTAATACCATACCTAACAGGTTTTGAAAACCTGTTAGGAGAGAAAACTAAATAATAAAACGGCTCTTTTAATCGTCACTTAAACTTACGTCATTTAGTATTCCTTCATAAACAATTCTTCTTTCATCATGACAAAATTTAAAGTTTTCTAAGTCATCAAATAATTCAAGAATAAATTGTCTATCAATACTACTTTGTTTAACTGATAAATAGGAACGATACGATGAATGTAAATAATTATCGAAGTGTTCAGTAAATTTATGTTTAATCGGATTCAAATGAACATAAATGATTAATTGCTTTAAATAATTTTCATTTTCAATTCTATTGCGTTGCAGATGTTCTTGAAATAGGCTCCCAGTTCTATTATATGCTTTATTGATACTTTTAGAATAGGCATTAAACAAATTCGAAAATGGTAAATGAATTTTTTCTTTAAATTTTTCCGGTATATCTTTTCTATCCTTAATTCGTAAAACTATATGAAAATGATTCTTAAGTAAACAATAGGCATAAATATCAGCAATTGGAATAATATATTTTTTTAATTTTTCCAGAAAATAATTATAATTCTTTTCTTCAATAAAAATATTCTCTTTGTTATTTCCTCTATTATAAATGTGATAATATTGTCCTTCTTCGAAAAAATCCTTCTTCACCTTCTCTAATTTTATTATCCTAACAGATTTTTAAAACCTGTTAGGTATGTTTTTCTTTCTTTAACTAACTCCAATAATACCTAACAGGTTTTAGAAACCTGTTAGGATACGTTTATTTCACCACCTCAACCCAGAATCCTTTTGTTCTGGCTAAGAAAGTATTATCATACATGGCTTCACATTGTAAACCTGGTAAATAATAATTCCCCAGATAAGAAGCATTCAACAAAATTCTAAAGACTTTTGTTTCTCCGGCTTTCATTCCAAAGTAGAAATTAGTTCGGTCATCACGAATATCAATGTAATCTGCAATGTTGTTTGTTGCATCTCCATAATCAGTAAAACGAGTATTTACAATTTCGAATCCTGAAGGCAGAATTTGCGATAATGCTACATTTTCTACATGCTCATTTCTTTGATTTCTTATCGTTACTTCAGCAACAAATTCTGTTCCCTGACTGATTTTTGAAACATTAATAACACTTCCTTTTCTGTTTTTGAAAACAATAGATGCCGAAACATCACTCTCAATTGCCTTCTCTTGTCCGATTGGCAATATTCCAGTGTTCAAAACACGAACGTAAACCGTGTTATTTTTAATGTTTTTCAACGTTATGCTATTAGCACCCGTTTGAGCAACCAAACTTCTGTCTGCGATTGTTTTTTGAGTGTTTATCGTCTCGCCTTTTCCATTTTTGTTAAACTGAATATTGATTCCTTTTGGAGCATTATTTACAGCAAATTTCGACATTGCATACAAACAATACGCTGTAGTCTGGGTGCTCATCCACTGATTGTTAGACATTTGTTTGGCTAATTTTGAAGCCATATCAAATGCTTTTTGTTTTTGTCCTAAAAGCAGCATTGTCTCCAAAGCCATTGCTCTGTTTCTCTCGCTTGAACCGTAATAGTAATAATTATAATTACTTGATTCGTCTTCAATTTTGCTATGTAAAAACAAATTCAGTCCTGCCGATTTTTGACCCGCCAAAACATATGCCGCCGCTAAACGCAGCTTACTTTCGTTTGAAATTCCTTTGGTTTCTCTTAATCTGTTCATCGACGATAAATCGGCATTTCCGGCTAAGGCCAAAGTGTATAATCTATAAGCCTGCGCTAAATCATTTCCGTATTTCGGTTCAAAACGCCATTGTTTTGCTTCGCGTTGTTGATACGAAATCCATTTTGATTTGAAATTAATTGGCAACACATATCCTTTTTTCTCTGCTTCAATCAGGAAATGTCCTGCATATGAAGTTCCCCAATCATCTGCAATTGTATTGCCTTGCCAGTAAGCCACACCTCCATTTGATAATTGAAAACTTCCCAATCTTGTAATTCCAGCCGTAATATTTTTTTGAATAAGTGCTTTACGAGTTGCATCCAAATCAACAACATCATTTAAATACAATTGTGGAAAAACCGAAGAAGTTGTTTGCTCCACACAACCATGAGGATACTGAATAAGATATTGCAATCTTCCGTTCAGATTCATTGTTGGCATTGACGAAACTTCCAATCTTGCTTTATTGCTTCCTGAAACTCCAAAGGTTTTCCATGAAATCGTTTTGGTACTGTTTGGAGGCAGTATCACATCGGTAAAAGTATTCGTAACCGGATTTGGATTCGTCATATCGATTTCGACATCATAAACCGATTTCTCTTTTCCGGAAGTCGCAATAACCTGAACTTTTGCAATTCCGGTAGTAGCACCTACAACCAAATTGAAATTGGCCATCTTTTCGTCAGGCGAAGCAAAAGTCAGGGACTGCGTTGCGCTTCCCATCACTTTTAAACCGTTGCTTGTTTTAATCTGAATTGAGACATTTTTGATATTATTTTCCGTTGCAAAAACAGTAACCGGAATTGTTACTTTTTCTGATGGTGAAATTTTTCTCGGCAACGAAGCCAAAACCATCAACGGACTTTTAACCGGAGTTGCTTTTTCAACACTTCCGTACGCACTTGTATTTGCATCTCCTGCAACTACCATAGTTCGAACTGAACCAATATATTTTGGTAATTTTAGTTGGTGTGATTTCGTTTGTCCTTTTTCTAATTTAAACGGACCGTAATAAAGCACCACAGGTTTAAATCGATTTGCTTTCTTAGCTTTTCCACCGCCTAAATCCTGATCTCCACCAATACTGAAAATCTGATTTATTTTTCCGCCATACGCTCCAATTACATCATCGTAAATATCCCAGGTTTTAACGCCTAAAGCTTCACGAACGTAAAAACTATCCCACGCATTTGGTGTTTTAAAACGGGTTAAATCCAGTAAACCTTCATCGACAACTGCAATGGTATAGGTCATTTCTTTTCCGGTTTTTTCTCCCACTTTTACCGTAAAGGTTTGCTCTGGTTTTAAAACATCCGGCATTGAAAGTGTTGGTGCCAAAATGGTATTTTTATCCACTACTTCAATCGGAACGATTCCGTACATACGAATTGGCGAATCATTTTTCGTTGAAGCGTGAGGCTGTAATAAGGTGATATTAAAATACACATTTGGAGCCATTGCCGAAGTTATTGGAACCTCCACTTTTGTTTCTCCTTTTTGTGTTTTTGCCCATATGGTCTGTACTACTTTTGATCCATTTTCAATAGAGATTAAAGCTCTTCCGCCTTCACTCGAAGGGAAAGAAATCTGTGCTTTTTCGCCTACAGCATAGTTTTTCTTATCTGTAGAAAAAACCAACATATTGGCTGTTGAAGCATCTCTGTTACGCGTTTTTCCAGACCAAATTGGCCAGTCTATGTTTACCGTTAAAGCTGTTGCATGACCATCTGCATTGTCCGAAACACGGATCAAATAACGTCCCCATTCTTCATCAGTTAATGAAAACTGAACACTTCCTTTTCCACCTGAGTCCGTATTGATTACAAATGTTTTGTATGAAGTAGTCGCATTCGAAGAATTATAATTCGATAAATTATCACTTGAAGCATCCCACCACCAGCGCCATTCTACTTTATACACTTTTACTTCAAGATTTCTGACTGATTTTGGCCTTCCATTTTCATCCACCGTCACAATATCAAAACGGTTATTGGTTCTGGTTTCCAGCATTCCGTATTTGTTAGGTTCCGGAGATTTAATTCCGACATAGGTTTTGTATGGAGAATAAGTTGTCGAAATTACATCGGTACTAAAATCTCCACCTTCTTCATACACTTTTGTGATGAATGAAGCACGAAGCATTCCCGGTGCCTGACCTTGTAATTTTGGCTGAATATTTACCGATGCTTTTCCGTTTTCATTTAATTTTCCGGAGAAAACATTAATTTCTTCTGTGCTGAATTGACGCACTAAATCATCAAAACTAAATTTCTCATACCCTTTAAAAGTGGTTGTTTGCTGAGAAAATTTTGCCTGCATTTCTACATTCAAATTTTTAGCAATGGCACCGTGAAGCCAGGTCACTTCGAGATTGCTCGTGTTTGGATAATAAGATGAAAGTGTTTTTCTGGAGAAATTGTTTTTAATTTTTAAGCGGTTCGGTTTGATCGTTTCAATTTTGATACTTTTATAAAATTTAGCTCCACCAACGCTTACCATCGCTTCCCAATTTCCTGTTGGTGCATCCTGGCTTGTTGGAACGGTAAAAGCGTAATGGTTTAATTCATTTGTTTTTTGAACAGTCTGATAAACAGTCTTACCATTTGGATCATTCAGTCTAAATTTGATTGGGTGTGATTTTGGAAGTTTGTTTGATGCATCATTCAAAATAAAAGACAAATACAGATTATCGCCCGGACGCCAAACGCCACGTTCTCCATAAATAAAGCCCTTTAAACCTTTTTGCAAAGTTTCGCCGGCAACATCAAAATTACTGACAGACAAAGAAAGTCCGTCATCCAGCTTCACGTAAGTGGACTGATTTCCTAAAGTAACAATAGCAAAATAAGCAAATTTATTCAGCTGAAAAGAAGCAATTCCTTCACTGCTTGTCGCCGCAGTAGCTATTTTTTGCTGCTGATACGTATACAAATCTACTCTTGCATTCGAAACCGGTTCTGTTGTTACAATGTTGTTTACAGCAAATACATACGATTTATTTTCGCCTCTTTTTGCAATTACGCCCAAATCTGTAGCCAGAATATTAGTTGCAATTTTAGCATTGTAAAAATAAGAGCTGGTACATGGATCCTGACTTTCTCTCCATTCGTAATCATCGTAATAATAATCATCGTAAGAGTTCTCGCTATAATTCACATCATTTTCATCCGCTTCCTCCTCTTCTTCGTCATTTGAATCTGCTTCTGAAGTTTCACATTTATACAAAGAATATTTCTTTTTGTAAACAAATTCTACTCTATAAATTGCTCCTGGCTCCGGCGTGATTATTTTAGATAAATCCAAAGCAAAAGTGTTCCATTTAGCCGGATTTATTAATTTACTTTCAATTAAATTCAGCGTTGTTTTGGCGATGGGCTGAGCTACTTTCTTGAGATTTTGAGCCCCGTTTAATTCATTGTACTGAAGAAATTGCAGTATATTATTCTTGTAAATTTTATACACTTTTACATCTACAGCACTTAAGTTTACCGCTTCAAAATTCAATTTTAAATTATTGGAACTTGGAAGAATAGTTCCGTTTTTAATGAATTTGATGCTTGGTTTTATTTGGTCAAAAGAGATTTTCCCGGTGTAATTGGAGTCCATTTTTTTGCCATACTGACTTTCGATTCCCTGAAAAACTTCAATCAATAAATCTCCGGCCAAAATTTGTTCCGGTTCTGCTTCTTCGTTTTGAACCACTTCTACCACATCATCAACTACCGCCGCAGCACTATCAACTACAACTGCAGCCGAATCTACTAACGAAACTGCTGATTCCTCTACAGGTACTGAAACCTCAGCTTCTTTTTTAACGGGTGTTTTTTCATTGTTGAAATACACTTTCAGTAAATTCCCCTGAGTGGAGAATTTTAGATTATTGGTATTCTGAATTGAAACCAAACCTGCGAAATTCTGTCCTTTTTCTAAAGGTTCAGAGAAGTTAATCAAAACCGATTGATTGCTTCCGTCGGGAACTTCGACTTTAACGATTTTAAATTCGTTTATATTCGTAATCGGAACATCGATCTGCCCTTTTTGATCAATATCAAAATCGCTTCCATCGTAAATAATCTCCAGATTTGTTGCTTCAGAATAACGCTGAATACTGTCAATTATAAAATGGAACTCTTTTGCAGAACCCGATTTTGCATCAAATTTAATTTTAAGATTATTCCCTTTTTGCCTGGCTTCAACTAACTTTTTAGCGGTTTCTATATCAATATTATCTGCTGTTTTAAGAACGCAGTTTAGGTATTGATATTCTTTGCTGTACGATTGAATATCAGCCGTATTGATTGTAAAATCCTGCTTGATGGTTTTAACCGTAAAATTAAAATCAGAGAGTGCCGCCTCTTTCTCTTTTGGAAGCGTGATGATTTTATCTAAGTTTAAAGTAACCTGATATTCTGTTCCCGGTTTCAGTTTTTTTTCCGGAATAAAAGCAATTGTATTAGGAGAAAGTGCTACGACTTTACCGTCGACACTTGGAGAAATATCAAACAAATCATTGTCTAAAACCTGACCGGCTTTCCATTCTTTTTTATCGAAAGCCAAAACCACCCGAATATCAGATTCCGACGAGACTATTCCCCCCGTGAAACTGACTATATACTCTTTAAATAATGAAAAATCGGAATTGAAATCGGCAGCTGATTTTCTACCGCAAGATTGAAAAATAAAAAACACACAAAACACGAGAACTAATCCTTTTGCTTTCACTTTTATTTAGAGTTAATGGGTTACGAATTTTAAAAAATGACAGAACGTTTTAACATTTTACTATTAAAACCATAACTAGCCAAATGCCAATTATATTGTAGTAAATATAAAGTATTTTCTGAAATATTTTAAGAGGAAAATTCGCTACTCTAACTATTTAACTTTTGTTGAAGTTTTTAAAAATTATTTTCTCCTTTCCAGAAAAAAACGTTTCATTAAATCAGCTGCTTCATTGGCCATAATTCCAGAAACGACGGTCGTTTTAGGATGCAGTTTTGTTCCCATAACCATAAAACCACGTTGTTCATCACGGGCACCAAAAACGATTTTCGAAATCTGACTCCAGTACAAAGCCCCTGCACACATTTGGCATGGTTCGAGGGTCACATATAAGGTACAATCTTTAAGATATTTTCCGCCAAGAAAATTTGCTGCAGCGGTTATCGATTGCATTTCGGCATGAGCTGTAACGTCGTTCAACAATTCGGTTAAATTATGACTGCTTGCAATTACTTTATTAGCCACTACAATAACAGCTCCAACAGGAATTTCACCTTTATCAAAGGCCATTTCAGCTTCCTGCAAAGCTTTCTTCATAAAGTATTCGTCGGTGAAAGGATTTATCATAGTTGCAAAAGTACATTTTTGAAATAATTATTTCTGAATTAAATATCTAAAAAGCATTGATTAAAACCTTATATTTTATCTCTTTTCAATTACTTTATCAAAATTAATCGCCTCATCATTTTTGGATATGATTTTCGTATTGATTTTTTATTATATTTAAATATTGAAATTTCAACCATGGAAAGAAAATACAAAATAACAATTCCTGAACCCTGCCATGAAAATTGGGACGAAATGGCTCCTAAAGACAATGGCCGTTTTTGTATGAGCTGTTCTAAAACAGTTGTTGATTTTACATCAATGCTTCCGGAGGAAATTCAGCACTATTTTATTTCACATAAAAATGTCTGTGGAAGACTTAAAAGTGAGCAGCTAAGTGAAATAAATATTCAGATTCCATCTCAAATATTATACAGCCAAATCCATTATCGAAAAATGTTTTTATTGGCGCTTTTTATAGCTATGGGCACTACATTATTTAGTTGTCAGGACAAAGACGGCAATAAGAAAAAAATAGATACAATTGAAGTCGTAGAAGATATCAAACCAGAACAACACGCTACTACTGGAATTATTTTGATGCCTGTAGAAAAACTTAACACCCAAGAACATTCTCAATCTGGACAAGAGGAACCTCAATCCGGACAATACGGAATTATTTATAATTCACATGATTTAGACGTTGCAGCTGTTCCAAAAAATGGAATAAAAAAATTCAATTCTAATTTTTCAAAAAATCTTATCACGGCAAAACAAGGAGAAATATCCGTTTTATTTGTGATTGAAGGCGACGGAAGTCTTAGTAATTTTAATATACTTGAAAATACAACAGCAGCAAGTGAAAAAGATATCATCGGAATTTTAGAAAAAACGCCAAAGTGGATTCCGGGCAAACGAAAAAATAGAATTGTTCGCTCCACTTACACTTTGCAAATTCCATTTAAGTAATAAAGAATGAAACATAAAATAACCATTCCTGAACCCTGCCATGAAAATTGGGATAAAATGACTCCAAACGAAAATGGTCGTTTCTGTCTGAGTTGTTCTAAAACTGTTGTTGACTTTACAACGATGTTACCCCATGAAATACAGCATTTTTTCATCCAAAATCAAAATAATAAAATTTGCGGAAGATTTAAGAAATCTCAATTAGATACAATAACAATTCAAATTCCGAGTCGTGTTTTACACACTCAAACACATTATCCTAAAATATTTTTACTGGCTTTGTTTATCGCCATGGGAACAACCTTGTTTAGTTGCCAGGATAAAAGTGGAAACAAGCAAAAAATTGATAAAATTGAAGTTGTTCAAGAGGATGTTCCGGTAGAACATATTTCCGTTGGTGACGCAAAAATTACTAATTTACACGATACCATTTTACCTCCACCACCACCTCCAAAAATTGACCAGGTTAAATTTGTAAAAGGAAAAACAGAAATAAAAAACACAAAAAACCTTAAATCAAAAGCGAATAATTGTAGCGAAACAATAAAGCATAAAACTAGCGTCGAAGATGAAGTTTATAACGGTGGTGTAGCAATTGAAACCAATGCAGAATTCCCTGGTGGTATTGAACAATTCTATAATTTTTTTGAAAAGGAATTTAAAAAACCCGAAAACATTACTACTACAAATCTCAAGATCAAGCTTTCGTTTGTAGTAGAAAGAAACGGCTCTGCATCTTTTTTGCAATCTGATCCAGTTATTGACAAAACTTTAGAAACAGAAATTAATAGAGTTCTAAGTTTATGCCCTAAATGGCAACCTGCAACATCTAATGGAAAAAAAACAAGAATACAATATTCCTTACCCATTGTATTGGAATGAGATCTCAGTCTAAAAATTAAATTTAAAACCGTAAATTTGCTTTTTACCTTATAATGAAAAGCAACTTACTCTCCAACATAGTCAATCCTGCCGATTTACGTTTACTTTCTGAAGCACAACTTCCAGAGGTTGCGAAAGAATTGCGTCAATTTATAATTGATGTTGTTTCTGTGAAAGAAGGTCATTTGGGAGCGAGTTTAGGCGTTGTTGAATTGACCATTGCTTTACATTATGTTTTCAATACACCTGAAGATTTATTGGTTTGGGATGTTGGCCATCAGGCTTACGGACATAAAATTTTGACCGAAAGAAGAGAAAACTTTCACACCAACAGACAAATTGGAGGTATTTCAGGTTTCCCGAAAAGAAGTGAAAGTGTTTATGATACTTTTGGTGTTGGACATTCTTCAACTTCAATCTCTGCTGCACTGGGAATGGCGATTGCTTCCCAATTAAAAGGGGATCTCAACAAACAGCACATTGCAGTTATTGGCGATGCTTCCATTGCATCCGGAATGGCTTTTGAAGGTTTGAATCACGCTGGAGTTACAGATGCTAATTTACTGGTTATTCTGAATGACAATGCTATCGGAATTGATCCGAGTGTTGGTGCACTTAAACAATATCTTACTGCGGTTAAGGAAGGGAAAAATCCGAAGAAAAATAATATGATTAAGTCACTGAATTTTGATTATTCTGGTCCAATTGACGGTCATGATCTTCCGAATTTAATAAAAGAATTAAACAGATTAAAAAACATAAAAGGGCCTAAATTCCTTCATATTGTAACCACAAAAGGAAAAGGTTTACAGCAGGCTGAAGAAAATCAGGTAAAATATCATGCTCCTGGAAAATTTGATGCTGCAACAGGAGAACTGCTTTTAAAATCAGAAGAAAATCTTCCACCAAAATATCAGGATGTTTTTGGCTTGACGATTTTAGATTTAGCCAGAAAGAATGAAAAAATCATCGGAATTACGCCTGCAATGCCTTCAGGAAGTTCTTTAAAATTTATGATGGATGAAATTCCGGAACGTGCTTTTGATGTTGGAATTGCAGAACAACACGCCGTAACCCTTGCGGCCGGAATGGCGACCCAGGGTATGATCGTGTACTGTAACATTTATTCGACATTTTTACAGCGTGCTTATGATCAGGTTATTCACGATGTGGCTTTACAAAATCTTCCCGTTATTTTTTGTTTAGACAGAGCCGGTTTGGTTGGTGAAGATGGCGCAACGCATCATGGGGTTTTTGATATCGCTTATTTAAGAGCAATTCCGAACATGATTATTTACGCACCAATCAACGAAATTGCGCTTCAAAACATTTTATATACCGCTCAACTGGGGCTAAATCATCCTATCGCAATTCGATATCCGAGAGGTCGGGGCGTTTTACCAAAATGGGAAGTAGAAAATTTCGGACATTATCATAAAATTAAAATTGGCGAGGCAAACTGCCTGAAAAACGGCACAAAAATTGCGGTTCTGTCGACAGGAAGCATTGGGAATAATGTTATAGACGCACTGAAGGAGAGTTCCAATTCTAATGAAATTGCACATTATGACTTTTCTTTTATTAAACCTTTAGACAACAACACATTACACTTTATTTTTTCTAACTTCAGCAGTATAATTACTATAGAAGAAGCGACAATAAATGGAGGATTTGGAAGTGCTGTTTTAGAGTTTGCTGCTGCAAATAATTATAAAAATGATATTCAAATTTTGGGTATTCCAGACGTATTTATTGAGCATGGAACCGTAAATCAGTTACAACAATTGTGTAAAATTGACGTTAAAAGTTTGGTAAATCTTTTTTCTAATGATTCAAAATAATTATTTTGCACAACCGAAATATTAAAACCAACCTAATGAAATTATTGCGTGCTACCCTTTTGCTGTTACTGCTTTTGTGTACTTCAAATAACTTTGCTCAAATTATCCAAACCACTTTAGATCCAAATCAATTACCAAAATTGCCCTCTAACTGGACTAAGAAAAATCAAGTAGGTTTTGACATTTCCGAAATTGCCTTTGTGAACTGGAGTGCAGGGGGAACAAGTTCTATTTCAGGTTTATTTAAAGGTGAATTTGGAAGAACTTACGTTAAAGGAAATCATAAATGGGTAAACGAACTCATTGTAAAATACGGTTTAAACAAACAGGATGGTACCGAGCTAAGAAAAACTGATGATGCCCTTTTAATTAATTCAACTTATGGTTTCAGAAAAGACACCGTTTCAAATTGGTATTATTCAGCGAAATTTAATTTCAACACACAATTTTCAAACGGTTACAATTATCCAAACAGAGATATCGCCATTTCGAAACCTTTTGCACCAGCTTATATCTTTTTAGGAGCCGGAGCTGAAAATTCAAACAAGCAGAAAAACAGAACTTTTTATTTCTCTCCAATTACTTTAAAGACGACTTTGGTACTCGACGACTACTTGGCCAATCAAGGATCTTTTGGTGTTAGAAAAGCAGTTTACGCACCAGATCCTCTGGATCCTACAGCGCAGATATTAGTTCAGGAAGGACAAAAAGTAAAAGCCGAATTCGGTATTTTGTTAACAGCCTACATGAAAAACGAGATTTATAAAAATATATTCTACGAAAACAGATTAAGCCTTTATACTGATTATTTAAACAAATTCGGAAACGTCGATGTCGATTATGATACTCGTTTAGATCTTGTGGTAAATGCTTATGTTAAAGCAAATATTGGCGTACATTTAGTATATGATGATGATATCAAAACTAAAAAAGATGTTGTTGATCCAACTACCGGAACAACATCTCAGGTTAATGATGGTCCAAGAGCGCAATTAAGACAAGTCTTAGGTGTTGGTCTGGTATATGCTTTTCAATAAAAAACATATTTCTCAATATTGAGAAAATAAAAACACCCTATAANNTTATAGGGTGTTTTTATTTTAAACCTGGTAGAAAATTCTATTTAATTATTTTTTCTTCCGTTAATTGTTTCAAATAATTCCAACGCATTTCCATCGGTTAGCAATGAAACATAATGACAGATATGTAATAAACGCTCGTATAAATTACCTTTGTCTAAATGATGTTTTTCAGGCAACATTTTCAAAATCAATTTATCATAGTTGGAAGCCGTTCCGTCATATTTATTATTAAAAGCGGTTATAAATTTATCCAGCAGGGTTTGAATAATCTGATACCCCACAATTTCTTTCTCGATTACTTCTCGGCTTTGATAGATTTTCTCGACACTTAAGTTGATAATATCATTCATTTGCGCTTTATACTTGCTTTTATCGGTTAAGGCATATGGAAATTCTCCACGCAGAATTGCTTCTTCATTCTCCACAAAAACATCTACGGCATCACTGATCAAAGCACCAATTGCTAAAGCACGCAAATAACTGATACGGTCTTCTTTGGTTTCCAATAATTTATATTTAGCAACTCCAATATTATCTTTTACCAATTTTATAAGATACTCTAAAGCATAATCTTCAGAAACTAATCCCAGATTTATTCCGTCTTCAAAGTCAATAATAGTATAACAAATATCATCTGCAGCTTCAACCAAATAGGCCAAAGGGTGTCTTTCAAAACCAATATCACCATCTTCTTTATTGGCGATCATTCCCATATCATTGGCTACTTCTTCAAAGAATGATTTATCCGTCTGAAAGAAGCCGTATTTTTTATCTGCAATATTATTGGTTGGTTTTTTAGGAAGGCTTTCTTTTGGATATTTCATAAAAGCACCCAAAGTAGCGTATGAAATTCGAAGTCCTCCTTCAATTCCCGGACGACTTGCCGTAAGAACCGAAAATCCATTGGCATTTCCTTCAAAATCAATTAAATCCTGCCATTGTTTTGCCGTCAGTTTATCTTTGTACTTTAATCCATTTCCAATTGAAAAATACTCTCCAATTGCTTTTTCACCTGAATGTCCAAAAGGAGGATTCCCAATATCATGCGCCAATGAAGCCGCCGCAACTATTGCTCCAAAATCATTCATATGATAACCATGAATTTCTTTTAAATGAGGATATTTTTCAAGAATTTTTTTTCCAACCAAACGCCCTAAAGAACGCCCAACAACTGATACTTCTAGACTATGCGTTAACCTTGTGTGTACGAAATCTGTTTTAGAAAGTGGAATAACCTGAGTTTTATCCTGCAAAGATCGAAACGCAGCCGAGAAAATAATTCGGTCATAATCTACCTCAAAACCCAATCGCGTATCATCTTGTTCTACACGTAATCTTTTGCTAGTATCTCCTTGGCGTTTTAATGATAAAAGTTGTTCCCAGTTCATTTCTTATTTTAGATTTGTGATTTTACATTTTAGATTTACTAACCTCAAAAGTACATTTATTTTATGCTTTTTCTAAAGATATTAATTCAAAATGATCTTTCATTTTTTCTTCAAGTTTAGATTTCACAACAACAAAAGTCCCTGAATTTTCATCATGTAAACCTAAATCACGCCCTCTTAAAAAAGTCCATGGCTCAAAAGGCAAAATACGCAAAATAGTTCGGGTTAAGATAATTCTTGCGGTTGGCTTTGAACCGTCCTCCATTACAACAATTGTTTTGGTTAAATATTTAGCTGGTGATCGAGCAAGAAACCCTTCTGTAATTCCGAAATACACAAAACTGATTATGCTCCAAAACAAATAACGCTCAATCATATCTGAAAGATTTATTCCTTTTGAAATTTCCAAGTTAATTAGAAAAGCTAGTAGCAATCTAACAATAATAACCTTTATTAGACTATCAATAATAAAATTTAAAATTCGCTTCTGTTTTGATGCTACTAAATAATTTTCAATTTTAAAATCTTCCTCTTTCATTTATAATTTTAGATTGAGAATCAAAATTACATTTTATTTTATGATAATATCGAATAAAAATAGGCCCGAGATTAATTTGATTTAAGTTTTATCGCCACGAATTCACGAATTATTTTAAATCATTGGATTTAAAATAATTCGTGAATTCGTGGCGGAAATTTAAACATCAAGCACATAAAAATCATTATAATCTGTGTAATCTGTGGCAAAATATTTAAAACTCCAATGCCGTGCTGCAAATTGCATTGGCCATTCGTGATGAAGTTGTAGATCTTGAAAAAGCCGGAATCAAAATCATTCAAATTGATGAACCTGCAATTCGTGAAGCTTTACCGTTGAGAAAAGAAGAATGGGTAAATTATCTGGATTGGGCTGTAAAAGCATTTCGAATTTCTGCCTCTGGCGTTCAGGACGACACACAAATTCACACGCATTTGTGCTACAGCGAATTCAACGATATCATTCAGAATATTGCTGATATGGATGCTGACGTAATTACGATTGAATGTTCGCGTTCGCAAATGGAACTTTTAGATGCGTTTGCCAACTTTAAATATCCAAACGAAATTGGTCCAGGAGTTTATGATATTCACTCGCTACGTGTGCCTTCAAGCCCGAAATGATCCGTTTGCTCGAAAAAGCTTCAGCTGTTATTCCGGTTGATCAATTATGGGTAAATCCGGATTGTGGTTTAAAAACACGTCATTGGGATGAAACAAAAAAAGCTTTAATCGAAATGGTTGCCGCCGCTCAGGAAATGCGAGCTGCCGTTGAAAATGGAGTGACTGCCTAATTTTATCTTATTATATTTTTGTTTTTTAGTGTCAACAAGTGGAATCGAAAATTCTTGTAGTTATGATTTAGTTTCGATTTCACTTCTGTTGGCATTATTGTTTATAAGAAAAAAGATAATTATATTTTTTTGAAGCAGAAGATTTTATTTTCAAAACACCTTCAGTCCCGCTATCCGCTATATCTTTTGTGTCCGCCGCGGCGGACACAAAAGGATATCGCTCCTATCGGGGCTAAATGAGAAATTTTAGTTTTTACAAGATTTGAGAAAACAAAAAAAGCATCCGCCGCAGCGGATGCTTTTCTGAAATTGAAATATATTCTAAAATTAGAAATTCTTTGAAATCCCTACAGAAAATTGTTTTCCAAAAGAGAAATTGAAATTTTTCACATTGTCTCCATTTCCATCATTTCCGTCATAATTTAAAGTATTGTAACCTAAACCTCCTACGTTGAAGTTCAAACCAAATCCTTTACCAACATTAACTAAAATTGCCGGAGTAATTCCAATATAAAAACCGTCTCCTTTATTTATTGCATCGATCGGCCCCACATCTTGTGTTACTTTTCTGCTTTGATATCCAACACCTAAATCAGCATAAGCAGAGAATGTTTGGTTTAATGGTTTAGCATAACGTAAAAAACCTCCTAAAGAGAAAGTGTCTGTTTTATACTCGTTATTATTATTTGTCTCTTGTTTTGAAGTACCAAATCCAGCCTCGATACCTGCAGTCCAGTTTTCGTGAAATTGATATCCAACTTTAGGTGAAAAAGCAAAATTATTGTACGTGTCTTCTGAACCAGAATTAGATACGTTTTGAGAATTGTACTCAATACTTCCCATAACTAAAATAGAACCTTTTTTTTGAGCATTTGCAAAGCTAACAATAGCTAATGCAACAACAACTAACATTTTTTTCATGTGTGATATTTGTTAAATTTTAATACTCCTTTAACAATAAAGATGCCACAATTTTTACTCCTTACATTTTTAAATAAATTCTTTGAAAGACAAAATTTAGCAATCAAAACTATTTCTGTTTACTTTTGTAGCAAATAAAAAGTCATGTCGATAGAAGTAAACAACATATCAAAAAGTTACGGATCTCAAAAAGCCTTAAACGAAATTTCGTTCTCCATTCAAAAAGGAGAAATTGTTGGATTTCTTGGGCCAAACGGTGCAGGAAAATCTACTTTAATGAAAATTTTAACGACTTATTTATTGGCAGATGAAGGCTCAGCCCTTGTAAACAGTCACGATGTCATGACGGATGCAAAAGCGGTGCAACGTTCTATTGGTTATTTACCAGAGCATAATCCGCTATATATGGACTTGTATGTTCGTGAGTATTTGGCTTTTAATGCCGATGTTTACAAGGTAGCAAAATCAAGGATTGAAGAAGTAATTCAACTGACAGGACTGTCAGCTGAAAGTCATAAAAAAATAGGGCAATTATCAAAAGGATACCGCCAGCGTGTGGGACTTGCCAACGCTTTATTACATAATCCCGACGTTTTAATTTTGGATGAACCCACTACTGGTTTGGACCCGAATCAGTTAATGGAAATTCGAAATGTGATTAAAAACGTTGGAAAAGATAAAACGGTTTTTTTATCTACTCACATCATGCAGGAAGTAGAAGCTATTTGTGATCGGGTCATTATTATTGACAAAGGACAAATCGTGGCTGATAAAAAATTAGATCATCTGGTTTCTGAAAATAAGGAACAAGTTATCGAAGTTGAATTTGATTATCAGGTTGAAGAACAGCTTTTATCAAAACTCCCAAATATTATTTCTTACAAAAATACCCACGATATGACCTGGGAATTAACCTTTGTAGCAGAAAAAGATATGCGTCCTGCTATTTTTGATTTCGCTAACGAAAATGGTTTAAAAACATTACAATTGAATCAGAAGAATAAAAACTTAGAAGCTGTTTTTAGAGAGATTACTAAATAAGTTTTCAGTCTCAGTCTCAGTTCTCAATCTCAGTTAACATAAAAAGACGCTCTTTTACAGAGCGTCTTTTTGCTTTTATACCTTATCAGATGTTTATATTTTCAAACCTTAAAATGATATAAAATTATTTTAAAAGTAAAACCATTAACATCCAATTGGTTAAGTATTTTTTAATCAATTTTTTATTGTTTTTATTTAGACTTATTACAAATAGTATTATATTTGCCTCATCGTAATCAAATTAAAAGTACAATGACGAATATAATTGTTCTCCTAATTTTAATATTAATTTATAAAGCAAGTCAATTTTTTAATTGTCTTTAATTATAAAACACAAGTCAGAAATACTTTTTTTTTGTTTTTTTAATCCTTGTTTTTTTGTTTTTTTTTGATGTTAGTAAAGAGCCTGTCTGTTCAACAGGCTCTTTTTTTATTAGATCTCTAAATCCAAAATAGTTTCTTTCATTTCTTCAATTACTATTTTTATATCTTCCTCTGTTGTACGCCAGTTCACAAATGAGGCTCTTATTCCTTTACGATTTTGATAAACCGTTGGCGTCATAAAAACTTTTCCTTTGTCATTTAAAAGTGTCAAAAATTCATTTACTTTTTCCTGATTGTGACTCCCCTTCAAAGTAAAACAAACATTATTTAAACGGATTGGGGCCAGCAATTCAAAATTTCCATCTTCAATCAATTCATTGCCAAATTGAAGCGCCATTGAAGCGCTATTTTCAACAATATCACAAAACCCTTCTTTACCATACGCCAATAAAGAAAACCAAACAGGCAACGCTCTTAAACGTCTGGAATTTTCGGGCAATACATTCAGGTAATTAAAATTCTCTAACGGATTTCCTAAATACGGTGCATTCGAATTCTGAAAGGTTTCTATTTGCAAACTTGCATGTTCTTTTTTGATTAAATAAAAAGCACTTTCATAAGGTACATTCAACCATTTATGACAATCAATTGTAATGCTGTCCGCTCCTTCCCAACCGTCTACAAAATGTTTAAACTTATCTGAAACGGCAGCAAATCCTCCAAAAGCAGCATCAATATGCCACCAAAAACTATATTTTTCTTTTAACTTTGAAATTGCTTTAAAATCATCAAAATCTGCTGTGTTTACAGTTCCGGCACTTGAAATTAAGATAAAAGGCTTTCTGTTTAAACTTTCAATGTTTTTCTCTAAATCGGCAATATCAATTGCTTCGCGATTGCCTTCAATTGTTTTTAATGTGGTATAATTATTACTCCCAATTCCTAACATCGCCAATGATTTAATCGATGACGAATGCGGCGTCGCAGTCAGAATATTGATTGTTTCTGATATTCCGTTTTTAGCAAAATCTTTTCCAAATTGCTTTCCAAACCATTGTCTTGCCACTCCCAGGCAAGTGAAATTTGACATCGTTGCTCCGGTTACAAATCCGCCTAAAAAAGTATCTGGCAGTTTTAATAACTGAAGTACTAAATTAATAGTTTCAAATTCTATTAAAGCAGAGACTCCGCCCTGAGCTTTCACAGCCTGTGTATTTTGATCGTAAACGGAAGCCAGCCAATCACCCACAATGGAAGCCGGCGTTGATCCTCCTGTTACAAATCCCCAATATCTAGGACCTGGCGAACTTACCAATAAAGGCGCTAACCTTTCATTAAATTCTTCTAATGCAGCCAATGAACCCAAACCTAATTCGTTTAACTCTCTGGTTGGATCAATTGAATTTTTAGTAGAAGTGGGAACGTTTTCGAGATTATTCAAAAAAGCTATTCCTTGTTGTTTTGTCTTTTCTAAGATATTTTCGAAATCGTTTAGATCGTGTTGTAATACTGAATTCATTATTTTATTTTGAAATAGTTATAAATCTTATTTTACCATTTAGTCTTTTCAGAAAACCGCGAAATCATCATCGAACAAATCAAATCGCCATTTACGTTCAATAAAGTCGCAATTGGATCTACTAATGTTCCTAAAATCATGGCGACTGGCAAAGCTTGCTCCATTGGCAATCCATAAACGGTTATGGCCAAAACTTCTCCGATATAACCTCCGTTCAGAATTCCGCCTTCGACTATTGAAACGATTACGGTAATTCCTAATGCCAATAGTATGGTTGAAGGTGCTGTAAAATCTTTTCCAAACATGGCAAAAAGAACGGTTATTTTTAAAATCGAAGACATGCTCGATCCGTCTTTATGCAAAGGCGCTCCAAGTGGAATAACCAGATTCCGAACATGTTTTGGTATGTTCATTTTTTCAGCCGCTTCAAGATTTGCTGGAATCGTTGCAATACTGCTGCAGGTTCCAACTGCGGTTAAAGCGGGCGTAATATTGTTGCTCCAAAATACTATAAGAGCTCTTTTTCCTCCGGCAACCAAAGCGTATAAACTAAAAAACACTATGAAGTAAAATACACAAGCGGCATAATAAACTCCCAAAGGCTTGGCATAAACACCGAATAACTGCGGTCCAAAAACCCCAACCTGATACGCAAAATAAGCACCCAAACCAATTGGTGCCAATTTCATAATCATATTCAAAAGCTGTTTCATGACTTCATTTCCTGAATCCAGAAAACTTCTAAAAGCACTTCCTTTTTCTCCCGAATGCAAACTTGCAAATCCAATTAAAAAAGAAAATATAATCAAAGCGAGCATACTTTTTCGGGACAATAATTCGAAGAAATCATTTACCGTAAGCAATTGCGCTATTTGATCTCCAATAGTTCCCGATTTTATATTTTCTATCGGAACTTTAGAAATGATGATATTTTGATGAATTGGAAAAAGATAAACGGCCAAAATCATTACGATGGCAGAAATCAGAATCGTTGCTAAAAAAACAACAATCATTACAAGGAATAACTTGCCTAATTTTTCTGTACGTTCTAAATTGGCAATTGAAGAAGCAATTGTAAAAAATATAAGTGGAATAATGGCTGTAAAAAGTAAGTTTAGGAAAATATCTCCGAGTGGTTTTATAACCAAGACATCTTTACCATAAAATAACCCTAAAATACTTCCGAGAATAATACCGCCTAGAAGTAATAAAATGCTGCTATAACTTTTGAGAAAATTGATTTTTTTAACCTCCATAATTTTTTAAAGTATTAGGATTTTCGGAAATGGAAACGTGAAATAAGAATCAATTAAATTACTCAAAAAAAGAGTTCAAAAACTATCTGATTTTTTTTTAATGCCACAGATTAAAATAATTTTAAATGATTTCCTGAATCTTTGAAAATCTGTGACCTGAGCGATAGCGAATAGAGGAAGTAAATCAGTAGCAAAAAATCATGAACGAATTTAACAAGCTACTCCTTTTCTAAAACAATCGTAGTAAAGTCCCGATCAACTAATTCTCCTGTTCTGGTTTTTACTTTTTCGGTTAAAGTCTCTTTGTATAAGATTTTGAAAGCTGTTTTTTGGACTAATTGCTCTACTTTTTCAGTGCTGTAAAGTTCAAATTCATATTTCGTAAACGGAAGCTGTTTCATGAAACTTTCTTCTGCAAAAGTGATACAGAAAACGCCATTTGGTTTTAAAACCCTGTATATTTCTGAAAGCAATTTTTCTGGTTCCTGCCAAAAATAAATAGTATTAACCGTGAATATTTTGTCTAAAAAGGCATCCTGAAACGGAACTGCGTTTCCGTCATAAACCGAAAAGAAAGCTTGTTTTTGAGAGACAAAATTTCTGTTGATCTGGCGCGCTTCCTGAAACATTAATTCAGACATTTCGAGTCCGTAGTATTTTAAGTTTTCAGCTTGTTCGAATATAAATTCGACATGTCCCGCATTTCCATGACCTAATTCTAAAATAGAATTTCCACTTTTTATATTTAAATTTTGAATAGAATGATGCGTCATGTTGATGTTGGTTTCATGCATCATGTTGGCCATTTCTATCCCTTTTTCTCCTGTTGGATGTTTTAACTGAGCCGCGATTGCTTGTAATTCTTCTTTTTCCATAAAACTAAAATTAAATTCCAATTAATCCCGAAGCCTCGGGACCAAATTCCAAACTTGTTTGTCATTGCGAGGAACGAAGCAACCACACTAGAGTTTAAAAGCAATGTTTGTCATTCCGACGGAGGAGAATCCCCACAAGAAACTCCGCCAACAAAATCGACAATCTTTGTCGAGCTACTTGCGGGGATTCCTCGTTCCTCGGAATGACATACTGTAAGTTATTACAGTTTGTTTAAGCTAAACTCTTAAAAAATCTGACTCGCGATCTGGCGAATATTCTCAGATTTACCCATTGAATAATAATGCAAAACCGGAACTCCTGCTGCTTTTAGTTCAAGAGATTGCTGAATCGCCCACTCGATTCCGACTTGTTTGATTTCAGCATTATTTTTACATTTATCGACAGCATCAATTAAATCTTCTGGTAAATCGATTCTGAAAATCTGTGGTAAAATCTGTAAGTGTCTTTGAACAGCAATAGGTTTAATTCCAGGAATAATCGGAATTGTGATACCTATTTCTCTTGCTTTTTTGACAAACTCAAAATATTTAGCATTGTCAAAAAACATCTGCGTTACTACATAATCAGCACCTGCATCAACTTTTTCTTTTAATCGCTTTAAATCAGATTGTAATGAAGGAGATTCTAAATGCTTCTCCGGATATCCCGCAACACCAATACAAAAATCGGCTTTATTGTCGGCATCCATAACTTCATGAAGGTATTTTCCACAATTTAAATTATTGATTTGTTTTACCAAATCTATAGCAAAATGGTTACCTCCAACTTTAGGAACAAAAGATTGTTCGTCTTTCATGGCATCGCCACGAAGCGCCATTACATTAGTAATTCCCAAATATTGACAATCAACCAACATGTATTCTGTTTCTTCCTGTGTGAAGCCTCCGCAAAGCAAATGCGGTACAGTATCTACATTGTATTTATGTTTTATAGAAGCGCAGATTCCAAGCGTTCCCGGACGCATACGAGTCAATTTCTTATCTAAAAGTCCGTTTCCTTTATCAATATAAATATACTCTTCGCGAGAAGTCGTTACATCAATAAACGGCGGTTTAAACTCCATTAACGGATCAATATTATCGTATAATTCCTGAATGCTTTTCCCTTTTTGAGGCGGAATAAGTTCAAATGAGAATAAGGTATTTCCTTTGGCGTTTTCTATATGTTCTGTTACTTTCATTATTAAGTCTTAAAGTTGTAAAGTCTAAAGTCTAAAGTCTTTCCTTTCGGACTTTATGACTTTCGACTAATTTAATCTGCTATATTAGGGTTTAACCATTTTGATGCGTATTCAGTGGAGACGCTGCGTCGTTTGGCGTAATCTACTACCTGATCTTCTTTTATTTTTCCGAGTCCGAAATACCTGCTTTTTGGATTTCCGAAATAATATCCCGAAACAGAAGAAGCTGGCCACATCGCCATGCTTTCTGTCAACGTTACTCCAATTTCTTCGGCTACATTTAAAAGTTTCCAAATCGTTGGTTTCTCCAGGTGATCAGGACAAGCCGGATATCCTGGCGCCGGACGAATTCCCTTATAAGTTTCTTTAATCAATTCTTCGTTTGTTAAAGATTCTTCTCTATCATAACCCCAGAAATCTTTACGTACTCTTTCGTGAAGATATTCGGCGAAAGCCTCAGCAAAACGATCGGCCAA
This sequence comes from Flavobacterium frigidimaris, assembly GCF_002217275.1. Classification (NCBI taxonomy): domain Bacteria; kingdom Pseudomonadati; phylum Bacteroidota; class Flavobacteriia; order Flavobacteriales; family Flavobacteriaceae; genus Flavobacterium; species Flavobacterium frigidimaris. The sequence continues at coordinate 176,226 of NZ_MUGV01000015.1, read as the reverse complement.
TGCCTTAACCATAATCGAATTATAATCATCCAAATCCTTCTCAAATTCAGCCGCCCATTCGTCTACACCAAAACCGGTTGTCACACAAAAAGCTCCCATATAATCTTCTATTCCGCTTTCTTTTGGAAGAATAAAATCAGACAATGCGATATTCGGAGCGCCTTTTGTTTTTTGTGATTGCTGACGAAGCGTTAAGAATTTCTCTAAAACTTTTCCGTTTTCATCACGCAATTCGATATCGTCATCATCAACCTGATTCGCAGGAAAAATGCCGTAAATACCTTTTGCTTGTAGTTTTTTCTCAGCCAAAATTACTTTAAGCATCGCCTGAGCATCTGCAAAAAGAGAAGTTGCTTCTTTACCCACAACCTCATCCGTTAAAATTGCAGGATATTTTCCGTGCAATTCCCACGTCTGAAAAAATGGCGTCCAGTCGATATACGGAACCAGAACATCCAGATCAACCTCAACGGTTTGTTTTCCAATAAATTTTGGTTTTGTTGGAGTGTATTCGCTCCAGTCTAATTGCATTTTATTTTTACGGGCATCTTCAATACTTAAGAAGTTTTTATCTCTCGAACGATTTAAAAACGTTTCTCTAAACGAATCGTATTCTGCACGAATATCGCTTGCATATATTTTACGGTTATGATCCAATAGATTTCCTGCCACTGTCACGGCGCGCGAAGCATCGTTTACGTGAATTACAGTTTCTCTATATTGTGGCGCAATTTTCACGGCGGTATGCGCACGCGAAGTTGTTGCACCTCCAATCATAATCGGAATTTTAATTCCTTGTTTGTCTAATTCTTTGGCCAGATAAACCATTTCATCAAGCGAAGGCGTGATCAGTCCGCTTAGTCCAATAATATCAACATTATGTTCAATCGCAGCCGCAATAATTTTTTCCGGAGGCACCATAACGCCAAGATCTACAATCTCGTAGTTATTACAAGCCAAAACCACCGAAACAATATTTTTACCAATATCGTGAACATCACCTTTTACAGTCGCCATCAGGATTTTCCCGTTTCCTTGTTTGTCTCCGGCTTGTTTGCTGGCTTCAATATAAGGCAATAAATAAGCAACGGCTTTTTTCATTACACGTGCCGATTTTACAACCTGAGGCAGGAACATTTTTCCGCTTCCAAATAAATCTCCAACCACATTCATTCCCGTCATCAAATTGATTTCGATAACTTCAATAGGTTTTACAGCCGCTAAACGCGCTTCTTCAACATCTTCTTCAATAAAAGCATCAACTCCTTTTACTAATGAATGCGTAATTCTCTCCTGAACCGTTCCTAAACGCCATTCCTGAATCGCTTTTTCATCTGATTTTACTTCGCCTTTTACGTTTTCAGCAAAATCCAAAAGTCGTTCTGTTGCATCGTCGCGTCTATTTAAAATTACGTCTTCAACGTGCTCTAATAAATCTTTTGGAATATCATCGTAAATCGAAAGCATTTCCGGATTCACGATTCCCATCGTCATCCCGTTCTTGATCGCGTGGTATAAAAACACCGAGTGCATCGCTTCACGAACATGATCGTTTCCTCTAAAAGAAAATGAAACGTTACTTACTCCACCACTAATATGTGCGTGAGGCAAATTATCTCTAACCCATTTTGTCCCTCTAAAAAAGTCCAAAGCATTTAAGCGATGTTCTTCCATTCCGGTTGCAACGGGGAAAATATTTAAATCGAAAATGATATCTTGCGGAGGAAAACCAACTTTGTTAACCAAAATATCATACGAACGCTGACAGATTTCGACTCTTCGGTCAAAATTATCCGCCTGACCTACTTCGTCAAAAGCCATAATAATAGCCGCAGCTCCGTATCGTTTGATTAATTTGGCGTGATGAATAAAGGCTTCTTCCCCTTCTTTCAGTGAAATCGAGTTGACAACACTTTTTCCCTGTACTACTTTAAGACCCGCTTCGATGATTTCCCATTTCGAGCTGTCGATCATAATCGGCACTCTCGAAATATCCGGTTCTGATGCAATTAAATTCAGGAATTTTGTCATTGCCTGAACCCCATCAAGCATTCCTTCATCCATATTAATATCGATGATTTGTGCTCCACCTTCTACTTGTTGTCTTGCAATATCAAGCGCCTCGTCATATTTCTCTTCCTTGATCAAGCGAAGGAATTTTCGCGAACCTGTTACATTCGTACGTTCCCCAACGTTTACAAAAACACTTTCGGGCGTAATAATCAATGGTTCTAATCCTGCTAATACAAGGTCTCTTCTTTTTTCTGCCATTTCTTTTTAAGTTACTAAGATCCTGAGATTCTAAGGTTCTGAGTTTTTTTTCTTTGTTTTTCCTGCAAGGTTTTCGAAACCTTGCAGGTATGTTTATTTTTTATTCTAAACCCTATCAGAATCGATAGGTTTAAAAGCTTTAATTCTTAAATATTTTGGGCGTGTTCGCCGAAAAAGGCGAACCGGGCTATCCGTTACAAGTCCTCGACCAATTTCGTTATCACTGCATTGGTCTGCGGGCTTTTCACTTCTATCCCTCACGCAGTATCGGTTTCATAAGATGATTTATGATTTTCCGAAATTTTAATTATATTTTTCTTTTGCTGGCGCGAGCGTCCCGCTCGTGCACATTCCAACTATAAATTTTAAACTCTAATAATAATTTTCTTTGTGGGCACGAGCTGGAAGCTCGCGCTAGCAAATGGGCTCCTACGGAGCTATTATTTGGATCGCTTATCATTTCAACGGTATAAATTCCGTTGCTACCAAAATTTCGTTCCTCCGGAACTTTTTTAAAGAGATTTTCACTCTATGTTTCCTTTAATGTTTTCAAAACCTTAAAAGTTTGTTATTAATTTTTAATCAATAAAAACATGTTTTTCAAACCCTCCGTAAAACACTTTTTCTATCCAGTTCCTAAATTCTAAATTGGTCGTGATATGATATATTTTACCATTACTTTCTATTTTAAATTTTTCGTTATTGTCAATCTTGCTTTTAATACTTTTTAATTGAGACACACAATATAAATATGGACTCATGGTATCATACCAATTAGAGTTTAAAAATGCGTTAAAAACTTCTCCATTTTCTGAATACACTACATGCTCTGCTTTTTCCATTAAATAGTTTAAACTTTAAAATCAACCACTAAATTTAAACCTACAAGGTTTCTAAAACCATGCAGGAAATGAAAATCATTATGCCAATACCGGTGCCACACGTGGCTTATAATCCTTCGCAACCTCAGCAATCAATCGAATATGATCCGGAGTTGTTCCGCAACAACCACCAATTATATTGATTAAATTATCGTCTAAATATTCTTTGATTAAAGCCTGAGTTTGTTCTGGTGTTTCATCATATTGTCCGAACGCGTTTGGCAAACCTGCATTTGGGTGTGCCGAAACATTGAATTGTGTATGCTGTGATAATGTTTTTAAATACGGTTTTAACAAATCGGCTCCAAGAGCACAGTTGAAACCTACGCTTAATAACGGAATATGGGATACTGAAATAAGAAAAGCTTCAACCGTTTGCCCGGAAAGTGTTCTTCCTGAAGCATCGGTAATCGTTCCTGAAACCATGATTGGAATATCAAGATTACGTTCGTCTTTTACTTCTTCAATGGCGAAAAGTGCTGCTTTTGCGTTTAACGTATCAAAGATTGTTTCTACTAAAAGTAAATCACATCCGCCATCCATTAACGCTTCTACTTGTTGTTTGTACGCAATTCGCAAATCATCAAAAGTTACAGCTCTGTAACCCGGATCGTTTACATCTGGCGACATACTTGCTGTTCTGTTTGTCGGTCCGATGGATCCGGCAACGAAACGTGGTTTGTCTGGATTTTTAGCTGTAAATTCATCTGCTACTGCACGCGCAATTTTAGCCGATTCGTAGTTTAATTCGTAAACCAAATCTTCCAGGAAATAGTCGGCCATACCGATCGTAGTTCCTGAAAAAGTATTGGTTTCGACAATGTCTGCGCCAGCATCAAAATACGCTGCGTGAACATCGCGGATCGCTTGTGGTTGTGTTATGGATAGTAAATCGTTGTTTCCTTTTAACGGATGTGGAAAATCTTTGAAACGCTCTCCCCTGAAATCTTCTTCTGAGAAATTATAGCGTTGCAGCATTGTTCCCATTGCCCCGTCAAGGATTAGTATATTTTTTTTAATTGCTTCCTGAATAGTTATTGCCATTTCTTTTGTCTTTTAGCTACTAAGGTGCTGAGGCACTAAGATGCTAAGTTTTTTATTCTATTATTTAAAACATACCTAACAGGTTTTGAAAACCTGTTAGGATACGCGTTTTGATTCACATTGATTCCAAAAATTCACTATTGTTGGCTAATTAGCCCCGATTGAAGTGGAAATCCTTTTGTCCACCCCGGCGGACAAAAGATTGCAACGAAAAGCGGGAACGATGTTGGCATAAATGCGCCAATAATTCGCTCATTAAACTGTGAATTCAGTAAAATAATATTGTAAGGTTGTCAGGAAAAGTTGAGGAAATACTTTATGTATTTGTGTTATCTATCTTTAATACTATGAATTAGTGTAAAGTAGAATTTAGCACCTTCTTTATGATAAAGGGTTGCTAAGGTTTCATCGGGTCTATCCCTCCGCCTTTCGTGATAACTTTCAATAAATTTAGGAACGGTGCAAAGGTATGAAATAGCGTTGCGACTTGCAAGTTTTTTTTTGAAGGTTCTGAGAGACTGAGTTGCTAAGGTTCTAAGGATTTTTTTAAAGGTGCTGAGATGCTAAGATGCTAAGGTACTAAGTTTTGTTTTTGTTTTTCAAATATAGCCCGCGGTTTCGACCACGGGGAACGTATTGTGACAATTCGTTTGTGTTGTGATCATGTATATTGATTATACGTTGTGTCTATACGTTGCACTCCAGTGGTTGAAACTACTGGCTATGTTAAATACCTAAAATAAAATTGTTTAGAACCTTCGTTAATTCAAATAGTACCTTTTTTATTAAAGCTCCAGCGGAGCATTATGTTTATAGATAAAATTTATAGGTTTAACAAAAGCTCCAGCGGAGCGATATGTTATTTATAAATAATTATATGTCGCCTCGCTGGGGCTCTTTCAATACGGCATAATTAATTCTATAAATATTCCATCCCTACAGGATTAATTAAAACCAACTATTATTATTTAACAAAGCTCCAGCGGACACAATGTTTATAGCAAAAAAATTCACGTTTGACCAGAACTCCAGCGGAGCGATATGATATTTATAAATAATTATATGTCTCCCCGCTGGGGCTCTTTCAATACGGCATCATTAATTCTATAAACATATCATCCCTACAGGATTAATTAAAACCAACTACTATTATTTAACAAAGCTCCAACGGAGCACAATGTTTATAGCAAAAAAATTCACGTTTGACCAGAACTCCAGCGGAGCGATATGATATTTATAAATAATTATATGTCGCCCCGCTGGGGCTCTTTCAATACGGCATCATTAATTCTATAAACATGTCATCCCTACAGGATTAATTAAAACCAACTACTATTATTTAACAAAGCTCCAGCGGAGCACAATGTTTATAGCAAAAAAATTCACGTTTGACCAGAGCTCCAGCGGAGCGATATGTTATTTATAAATAATTATATGTCGCCTCGCTGGGGCTCTTTCAATACGGCATCATTAATTCTATAAACATTCCATCCCTACGGGATTAAAAAAAGCTCAAACTAAAGAGTTTGAGCTTTCCTATATAAAAAATCTTAGTACCTCAGTACCTTAGAACCTTAGCCCCTCAAATTAAACAATCGCTTTCACAACTGCCTTAGGTGCTTCTTTACGTGTTCCGTCGAAACCGTCTACTCCAGAAACTGTGGTATATTTCAATACATATTTTTTACCTGGATTGATGATTTGGTATGCCGCCTGACACATCAAAGTTGCTTCGTGGAAACCACAAAGAATCAATTTTAATTTTCCTGGGTAAGTGTTTACGTCTCCAATGGCGAAGATTCCCGGAATATTAGTCTGGTAATCTAATGCATTGTTTACTTTGATCGCATTTTTCTCGATATCTAATCCCCAGTCTGCGATTGGTCCTAATTTTGGAGTCAATCCGAAAAGTGGAATGAAGAAATCGGTTTCGATTTTACGGTGTGCTCCGTTTTCTTCGATATCTAATGATTCAACGTGTTCAGCACCGTTGATTCCGATTACTTCTGCAGGCGTAATTAATTTAATTTTTCCGGCAGTTTTTAATTCCTGTACTTTTTCTACAGAATCAAGAGCTCCTCTAAATTCATTTCTTCTGTGGATCAAAGTTACTTCTGAAGCTACATTAGACAAAAAGATACTCCAGTCTAATGCTGAATCTCCTCCTCCGGCAATTACAACTCTTTTATCTCTGAATTTCTCCGGATTTTTGATGAAGTATTTTACTCCTTTATCTTCATAAAACTCGATATCTTCAATAAGTGGCTTGCGGGGCTCAAAACTTCCTAAACCTCCTGCGATAGCGATAACCGGCGCATGAAATTTAGTCCCTTTATTTGATGTTACAATAAAACTTCCATCTTCTTGCTTGTCGATTGTTTCAGCTCTTTCTCCTAATGTATAACCTGGTTCAAACTGCTTAATTTGTTCTTGTAAGTTATCAATTAAATCTCCTGCTAAAACTTCTGGAAAACCAGGGATATCATAAATAGGCTTTTTTGGATACAATTCTGAAAGTTGCCCTCCTGCTTGTGGTAAAGCATCTAAAATATGACATTTTAATTTCAATAGTCCTGCCTCGAAAACGGCAAATAAACCTGTTGGTCCTGCTCCAATTATAAGTATATCTGTTTTAATCATTATGTTGTTGTTTATAATCATTCTTAATAATACAAAGAAACGAATAATTTATTCTTCTGCCAATGATTTTTATCATTGATTTCTTTGTGTAATTTTCCATCGGGTTAAAACCCGACGCTACAATATAATTTGTCCCTCCGGGACTTTTTGTTATTCTTTATTTTTTAATGAATTGGTTATCTCATTCATTCTTTTAACCTTTTCTTCAAAATCTCCTTTTAGTGTCTTTCGGTATTCGTTTAGATTCTCAACCATTTGATTAATATCTTCCGGAATTACTTCTTCGAAAAACTCCCGCAATCTTTTGGCGGTTGTAGGCGATTTTCCGTTGGTCGAAATGGCGATTTTTACATTTCCTTTTGTTACGATTCCGCCTAAATAATAATCACATAAATCGGGCGTATCGGCGATATTGCAAATCAAATAACGCTTTCGGGATAAATCGTATACCTTTTTATTGACTTTTAAATCATCGGTGCAAGCGATTACCATATGGCGCTTTTTGAGCATTTTCTTTTTGAACTTCGCTTCCGTCAATTTAATTGATGGATGGTTTTCGGCTAAAACTTTAATTTCTAAATGAAAGTCGGGCGCTACGACCTCAACATTGGCATTTGGACTTGACTTTAGCAAAAAAGAAAGCTTCTCTAATCCGACATTTCCTCCACCTACAATCAATACATTCAGATTGTGAAGCTTTAAGAATATTGGATATAATTCATTCTGTTCCATTTTAATTTATTTTCATCTAATCAAAATTAGATGATTTATTTTTAACAGCATTGGTTTTATATGCTATACGTACATCGGGTTGAAACCCGACGCTACATATTGTTCGTCCCTCCAGGACTTTATCTAACGATTTCTTTTGATAAAAATTCTTCGTAAAATCCTTTTAATTTATTGCTTTCTCTTTCATCGGGTTGAAACCCGACGCTACAATATGAATTGTTCCTCCGGAACTTTATCTTGTAATTTCTTTCGACAAAAATTCTTCGTAAAAACCTTTTAATTTATTGCTTTCTCTTACGACTTCTCCGAGAACAATAATTGCGGGCGAACTCAGTTTTTTCTCTTTTACAATTTCTAAAATCGAATTTACGGTTCCAACGCCCACTTTTTCTTCTGAAGTTGTTCCGCTTTGAATGATCGCTACGGGTAAATCTCCTTTGTCTTCTTTTTGAAACAAATCGATAATTTGAGGCAATTTGTGCATTCCCATCAAAATTACAACTGTTGCGGATGACTGTGCGGCCAAAGCTACATCTGCAGATAATTTTCTGTCAGAAGTTGTGCCTGTAATCGCCCAGAAACTTTCTGAAACACCTCTTTTTGTAATCGAAATTCCCAGACTTGCAGGAACTGCTACTACTGAAGAAATTCCAGGAACGACAACGGTCTCGATTCCGAAGCTTTCAATAAATTCTATTTCTTCGCTTCCACGCCCAAAAATAAACGGATCTCCGCCTTTTAAACGAACTACATTTCCGTAAGTCAAAGCGTTATCAACAATTAATTGATTGATCTGATCTTGTGTGTAAGCGTGATTCCCAATTTTTTTACCAACAAAAATTCTAATTGCATTTTTGGGTGCGTAAGCTAGTATTTCTTCATTGGCCAATGCATCATACAAAACCACATTCGCTTCAGCCAATGCTTTTGCGCCTTTCAGCGTAAGCAAATCCGGATCGCCGGGACCTGCACCGACTAAAGTTACTTTTGGTTTTATTGTATTATGCATTTGCTAATTCTTGAGCTCTATATTTTTCTATTGTATCAAAAAAGGCAATTCCTTCCTGAATATATTGTTTTGCAAAAGCTTCTGAAGGATCATTTTGATTGATTTGATACACTAATTCTTTAAACGATGTTGCCAATTCGATTTTTCCTGTTACGATAAAAACATTATCAAACAAGTCCACAATTCCTGCGTGATTATTTGTTTTTTCATTTTCTGAAAGTAATAAAGCTTTAGCTCCATTTACAAATCCGGCGTAAGCATGATAAATAGCATCCGACCATTTTCCTTCGTCGAAAGATTCTTGCGCGAAAGTCAATTTATCTTTAGCTTCTAATAATAAAGTCGCTACTAAATCGATCACAACACCAGCACATTCTCCAACTCCAACTGCTTTAACGTAGTTATCTGCGTTACCCCAATCCACGAAATCAGCTTCTGTTAAATTGGTTACATCTGCAAAAGGTTTCAAGATTTCATAGAAATATTTCTCTCCTTTTTGATCGTAATAGTTTAGGAATTTTTCTCCGTTTGCATTTTTGTCAAAATCATTTAAGATCGTACGCAATGCATCTGGACCTCTTCTGCTTGGAATTTTGATTACTTTATCTGCAAAACGTCCTTCTCCATTTCCTAATCTTCCTCCACCTAATAATACTTGTAATGCCGGAGCTACTAATTTTCCAGAATTGATAGACATTCCCTGAAAACCAATTGCTGACATATTGTGTTGTCCACAAGCATTCATACAACCAGAAATTTTAATTTCGATTTCGCGGTTGTTTAAATACTGCGGATATTCAGCATTTATTACTCTTTCTAATTCTTCTGCAATACCGGTACTACTTGCAATCCCCAAGTTGCAAGTATCAGTACCAGGACATGCCGTAATATCTACAGTAGAATTATATCCTAAATGAACAAAGTCTAATTTGGCTAATTCCTGATAAAAGAAAGGAAGATTCTCTTCTTTTACATGACGTATTACAATATTTTGACGCAATGAAAAACGTAATTCATTTGCTGCGTAATTTTTAATTAAGGCGGCTAATAATCTTGCTTTATCAGTATAAAAATCTCCCAATAAAACTTTAATTCCAATCGCGTAATAACCTCCTTGTTTCTGAGCAATTACATTTGATTTTTTCCAGGCTTCATAAGCTGCGGTATCTTCAATTGTAACTTGCGGAACTTCTAATAAAGGCTCTGCAATTGGCCCGTCAAAAGCGGTTGTATCAATTTCGTAGGTTTCAAAAGCAATTGCTTTTTTCTCTTTTTCAACTAAATCAAGGAAAACATCTCGTCCCATTTCTTTGATTAAGAATTTCATACGCGCTTTCATTCTTTTTGCACGCTCGCCGTATCGGTCAAAAATACGGATGATTCCTTCTGCTGTCGGGATGATTTCGTTTGCCGGAACAAATTCTGAAAGTAATTCAGCATGTGCTGGCTGAGATCCTAAACCTCCACCAAACATGATTTTGAATCCGCGTTGTCCGTCAACAATTTTTGGAATGAATCCTAAATCGTGCAAATAACTCAAAGCTGTATCTTCGTCAGATGATGAAAACGAAATTTTGAATTTACGTCCCATTTCCTGACAAATCGGGTTTCTTAATAAATATTGGAATAAAGCGTGTGCATAAGGCGAAACATCAAATGGTTCGTTTACGTCTACACCAGCCAATTCACTTCCTGTAATATTACGAACCGTGTTTCCACAAGCTTCACGCAACGTCACATCATCTTTAGCCAAATTTGCCCAAAGCTCCGGTGTTCTGTCTAAACTCACATAGTGAATCTGAATATCCTGGCGCGTTGTAATGTGCAAACGTCCTGTAGAATATTCATCAGAAACTTTAGTAATACGTACCAATTGTTCACTGGTTACTTTACCATATGGCAATTTAATACGAATCATTTGAACGCCTTCCTGACGTTGTCCGTAAATTCCACGTGCTAAACGAAGACTACGAAAACGCTCGTCATCAATTTTTCCTCCACGGAATAAATGAATCTTTTTTTCTAAATCGATAATCTCTTTCTGAACTATCGGATTTTCTATTTCTGTTCTAAAACTTTCCATTTCTCTTTAGTTGTTGGTTGTCAGTTGTTGGTTGTTGGTTTGCTGGCAGAATAACTATCAACCAAAAACCATCAACTATCAACTAGCGAATGAATCCTACTCCTGCTGTTGTATTTGTTGCTGTATCAATTAAGATGAAGGCTCCGTTTGATTTATTATCGTTATAAGCATCAAAATATAAAGGCTTGCTCAATTTGATGGTTACTTCTCCAATTTCGTTGATCGCCAATTGCGATGCTTCTTTGGTTCCTGAATAATCTGTTGAGATTGTATTTTTGATACTTTCTACTTTTGCCAAAACTCTGTTTGTATTATGCTGAACGATATATTTAGTTCCGGCAACTAATTTTTTAGAATCCATCCAACAAACTGTTGTCGTGATATCTTTTTCAATTTTTGGAAGTTCTGATGTTTTTACAATCATATCGCCTCTTGTCACATTGATATCATTTTCTAATTCAATTGTGATCGAAGAACCTGCAACAGCTTCATCAAATGTTTTATCGAAAAAGTGAATTTTTGATACTTTTGATTCTGTTAAAGAAGGAAGAACTGTTACAGCATCTCCAACTTTAATGGAGTTTCCGTATAATTTTCCAGCGTAACCTCTAAAATCATGGTACTCTTCTGTTTTTGGACGAATAACTGTCTGCACAGGGAAACGTGCTTTTCCTGCTTCAAAAACATCTGAAGAATGTAATCCTTCTAAATGTTCCAGAACTGTTTGTCCTGTGTACCAAGGCATATCTTTTGATTGATCAACCACGTTTCCACCGTTGATTGCACTTAACGGAATATAACTTACGTTTTGCTCTTTGAAAGTGCTTTTTGCATTTAATGCCTGGAAATCAGCTTTGATTTTGTTGTAAACTTCTTCAGAATAATCAACTAAATCCATTTTATTAATCGCAACAATTACCTCTTTTACTCTCAATAAATTATTGATAAAAAAGTGACGGTACGTTTGCTCAATTACACCTTTTCTGGCATCAATTAAAATAATAGAAACCTGAGAAGTCGAAGCTCCTGTAACCATGTTTCTGGTATATTCTACGTGACCCGGAGTATCTGCAATAATGTAACTTTTCTTTGCAGTCGAAAAATAAATGTGCGCTACGTCAATTGTAATTCCTTGCTCTCTCTCTGCTACTAATCCATCAGTTGCCAAAGAAAAATCAAGATAATCATACCCTTTTTGTTTACTGCTTTTTTCGATTGCTTCAATTTTATCTGTAGTCAATGACTTTGTATCATACAATAATCTTCCAATCAAAGTACTTTTCCCGTCATCTACACTTCCTGCTGTTGCTATTTTTAAAACTTCCATTCTTATGTTTTGTTTCAAGTTTAAATTTTGTTTCAAGTTTGCTTCGCCTGTTCGAGCAAAGCTCTCGAGTCAGGTTTTGAAAAACTTTGTCTAAAATTTAAAACTGTATGTTTTTGTTTTTCTGATTTCGTTTTTAATTACATTCCGAATTGCATTAATAATTTACAATTCATAACTCATAATTATTAAAAATATCCTTGTTGTTTTCTTTTCTCCATTGCAGCTTCAGAACGTTTGTCATCGATTCTGGCACCTCTTTCAGAAATAGTTGAAGTTCTGATTTCTCCAACAACTTCCTGAATTGTTGCTGCGTAAGATTCAACAGCTGCTGTACAACTCATATCTCCAACGGTTCTGAAGCGAACAATTCGTTCTTCGATTTGTTCGTCTTCTTCCTGATACACAAAAGGAGAATGCGACCAGATTAAACCGTCTCTCAAAAAAACTTTTCTTTTATGTGAAAAATAGATTGATGGAATCTCGATGTGTTCTTTTTCGATATAACTCCAAACATCTAATTCTGTCCAGTTTGAAATTGGGAAAACACGAACGTTTTGACCATTTTCTATTTTTCCATTCAAAATATCAAACAATTCCGGACGTTGATTTTTTTCATCCCATTGACCAAAATCGTCACGAACAGAAAAAATACGTTCTTTAGCTCTTGCTTTTTCTTCATCACGACGTGCACCACCAATACAAGCATCAAACTTAAATTCTTCAATTGCGTCTAAAAGTGTAATAGTCTGTAAGCTGTTTCTACTAGAATATTTTCCAGTTTCTTCCACCACTTTTCCTTCATCAATAGCATCCTGAACATTACGAACGATTAACTCTAAACCTAATTCTTCAACCAATTTATCTCTGAAAGCAATCGTTTCAGGAAAATTATGTCCCGTATCAACGTGCAAAAGAGGAAACGGAATCTTAGCAGGAAAAAATGCTTTTTGCGCCAAACGCACTAATGTTATAGAATCTTTTCCTCCAGAGAAAAGTAAAACCGGTTTATCAAACTGTGAAATTACTTCTCTGAAAATGTATATTGCTTCACTCTCTAAAGCGTTTGTTTTTAATACTGAACTCATTGTTTTTTGTTTAAAAAGTTTCAAGTTTCAGGTTTCAAGTTTTGTGGTGACCTAAAATTTTCAACTATTGTTTTATTCTATTCTCTTTATTCTACTCTCCTGCTTCGTGGCTCTTGCCTCTATTCTCTTTATTCTATTCTCTTTATTCCTTCTTAGCGCTGTGCAATCCGCATTCTTTATGGCTTGATTCCCACCACCATCTTCCGGCTCTGATATCTTCTCCCGGGAAAATGGCTCTCGTACATGGTGCGCATCCTATGCTTACGAAACCTTGTTTGTGTAAAGCATTTTGAGGAACATTGTTTTCTGATAAATACGTTTCAACTTCCTCTAAAGACCATTTTAATAATGGATTGAATTTGATGATTTCGAAACCTCCATCGTATTCAAATAGATTCAGATCTTGTCTGTTCTCAGATTGTTCTGCTCTTAAACCTGTAATCCAAACTGAGTTTCCTGCCAAAGCTTTTCTTAACGGAACTACTTTTCGAATGAAACAACATTCTTTTCTATTCTCAACCGAATCATAAAAACTGTTTGGGCCTTTTTCTTTTAATAAATTTTCCACTGCTGTTGCTTCCGGAAAATAAACCTCAATTGGTCTTTTATACTTTTTTAATGTCTTATGAAAAACATCATAAGTTTCCTGAAACAATCTTCCGGTATCCAGAGTAAAAATGGTAATATCAGTATTGCTTTTGGCAATGAAATCTGTAATTACCTGATCTTCCTGACCAAAAGAAGTCGAAAAAATTACTTTTCCCGGAAATTCCGTAGCTAAAAAAACTAAGGTTTCATCAAGTGAAAAATTTTTCGTTTTATCTAATAATGTTTGTATAACTGTCGCACTCATATTCTCTTTTCCTTTCTAAAAAATTGATTACAATAATTTAGATAATGTTTTTAAACTCAATAGTATTATTAAAATTCCAACCGCAATCATCATTGGTTTTCTTTTGATTTTATTGATCAAATAAGCTCCTAATGGCGCTGCAATGACACCTCCTAAAATCAACCCAAAAATAACCTGCCAACCATGGATTCCTCCAAAAAGCATGAAGGTAATTCCGCTTGCAAATGAAACTGCAAATTCAGCTGCATTTACTGATCCAATCGTATAACGAGGATTTCTTCCTCTTCCTAATAATGTAGAAGTTACAATTGGTCCCCAGCCTCCACCGCCAACAGAATCCATAAAACCTCCAAAAGTGGCTAAATATCCTAGTTTTTTAGTTTTCTTTTTAACTATCGTTTTTGCTAACGCTTTTCTAATAATTATGATCGCCAAAACAATCATATAAACGGCAATAAATGGCTTTATAATATCGCCATTAATTACATCTGACAACAAATAAGCTCCCGTAATTGAACCTAAAACTCCCGGAATCAATAAATGCTTCACTAGTTTTTTATTGATGTTTCCGAACTTATGATGAGAAAGCGCCGATGCTCCCGTTGTAAACATTTCAGATACGTGAACTGCAGTACTGCTTATTACTGGCGGAACTCCGTAAGCCAATAAAAAAGAAGTCGAAGTTGCTCCATAACCCATTCCTAATGTCCCGTCTACCAACTGTGCAAAAACACCAATAGCAAAAAACACTAAAAATTCCTGATTAAAACCTCCAACAAATCCAGTCCATGTAAACTCAGCGTAGTGATTGTATACCAACGTAGACAATAAACCTACCAACAAAACAACCGGAATTAAAACCCACAATTTTTCTTTTAACGATCCATCAGACCTACCATCATAACTATTTATTTTCAATTCTTTTTCCATACTCTCTGGCTTGGTTTTCAGCTGCTAAATCCATTACCCTATCGGCTTAATAGATTACTATGCAAAATTAGTACTTATTTCTAAATATCAAAACATTATTTAATTTTTTTACAACTCTAATTCTCTTTTGTTTAAGTAAGTATCAACTTTAGATAATATAACAAATTGACTTATTAAGTTATAAAACATATTGCACTGTATTACAGCTAAATAAAACATTAATGATATTCGTTTACAAATATAACACTTTAAAGTCTACCACATCCATAGGATAATTATAAAATTGTTGTTATTTTTACCGCAAATTTTTATTATGGATTTTCAAATAGGTCTTGTTATAGCGGGTTTACTAGTTGGTTTTGTGGTAGGGTTAACAGGTGTTGGCGGCGGTTCTTTAATGACTCCTATTTTATTATACTTTGGTATTCCTCCAACAACAGCAGTAGGTACCGATTTATTATATGCGGCATTTACCAAAATGGGAGGCGTATTTGTGCATCATAAAAAAAGCAATATCAATTGGCAGATAACGGGCTGGCTTACTTTAGGCAGTGTTCCTGCAGCTTTACTTACCTTATGGATTTTACATAGTATTAAAACTGATATTTCTACTATAAATGCTTTAATCAAATACAGTTTAGGCTGGGCACTACTTTTTACATCAATAGCTATTTTATTCAAAAAGAAACTTTTAGTTTTTTCTCAAAAACATGCCGGAGACAAATTTCATACCGAAAGTCACACTCAAAATATGCTGACTATCGGAATTGGTGTTTTACTAGGAGCAACGGTTACACTTACTTCAATTGGCGCTGGTGCTTTAGGAACTGTAACTTTATTTTTCCTTTATCCACTATTACCAACGCCTCGTTTGGTTGGAACCGAGATTGCCCACGCCGTTCCCCTAACTCTTGTTGCCGGAATCGGACATGCCTCAATGGGAAATTTAGATTTGGGATTATTAGGCCAATTATTAATGGGATCACTTCCGGGAATTTTTATGGGAAGTATGTTAAGCGGAAAAGTACCTGATTTATTTCTGAGAAACGCTATTGCAGTAATGCTTTTTCTGGCAGGTTATAAATTAGTTTTCTAGAAGAAGGAATCTTCAAAATATAAAAAAAGACCTTTTCAAATTAATGAAAAGGTCTTTTTTATTATGATTTATTTCGAACAGAGTCAGTTAAAAAGCAATATCTGCCAAAGAATTGCTTTCCAAAATTTTAAGCGTGTTATCTCTAACCTCAGTCATTAAACGTCTGGCAGCACAAGTTGACTCATCATCACAATCATCGCATTTTTCGTAAAAATTATGACTGGCGCAAGGTAAAAGTGCAATAGGTCCTTCGAGGATGCGATAAACTTTGGCCATACTAATATCTTTTGGATCCTTGATCAAATAATAGCCACCGCCTTTTCCTTTTTTCGCTCCAAGAAAACCGGAGTTTCGAAGCAGTAATAAAATACTCTCCAGAAATTTAATCGAAATATGTTCGCTTTTGGCAATTTCAGCAATTTGTACCGGTTCGTTGTTCTCTCGTCTGGCTAAATATGTTAAAGCTTTAATTCCGTATTTTGTTTTCTTTGAAAGCACGTGTGTAATTTTAGATTTTAGAATATAGATTTTAGATTCGAAATCTTAAATCTACATTTTAAATATTTTTCTGTTACAAAAATATACTTTTTGAACGAGAATAATAATATAATGACCAACTATATTCTACTAAATTAGTATAGTTTAAATTAATTCGGTTTCAGGAACACCAATTAAGTTAAAATCATGAAAAGATTTTACACTTTCATCCAATCCTTTTTTACTAACAACATAGGTATCAGAAATCGAATCGTGCCATCCTCTTGAGCCTCCTAAAAAAGTAAAGGCATCAAATGGGATATAGCGACATAAACTTCTTTTAAAAATGGTTCCAAAGCTTGGTTTTTCTCCATTTTCATCCACAACAACAGAGCCCGTAATAAATTTGCCTACAGATCGACCAAACAATCCTTCCATAATAGTATAATAAATTACGGACACAATGATAGCTACAATATTCCATCCAAAATCCCCCAAACCGTCAACCCAAAGGCCGAGCGAAGTCATTCCAAATAAATTGGTCAAAATCCCTAATACAACTCCAATTGCAATTAAGAAAATAAAAAAGGAGAAAAGATCAATAATGTAATTCAAAAAACGAGTCCCGCTGGACACCAATAATGTATCATCTAAAATATAAGTAGAATTGCTCATAAGCGATAAAGGTTGATTTAAGGTTAAGTATATCTTTTTGATTTCGTTATAAACAAAAATATACTTTTTACTGAAACAATTATAAAAACCAAAAACGATTTTTTAACAGTAATAAATTTACAGTCAAAAAATCGTTGTTTATAATGTAACTTTTAAAATTTCAGCACAAATCGCAGTAGCATTTTTTTCTTCTAAATACAATTGGTGATTTTGATCTTGAAGAATTTCAGAAGGAATTTTTAAATCCAGGAACCAATTTGAGTTTGGCTTATTTGAATCCTGATCGCCAAAAAACAATTTAATTTCACAATTTGGAGCTTCCGTTTCATATCGTAATCGAGTTGAGGAAACAGCAAATAAATGTGTTGTTTTTAATCCTTGCAAAGAAGCTTTCCAGGCAATTGTTCCTCCAATGCTAAATCCCAAAACTGTTACTTTATCAGTTTCTAATTTTAATAAAGTTTCAACTGCTTTATCAATTCCTCCATCGAGAAATTGTTTGTGAATATCTGCTTCCACAAGATTAGAAGCATCAATACAGGCTAATTCAAGAACATCATAATACTGAATCTCAAATTTAGACCGTAATGTATCTGTATAGTAGTTTATCCAT
This sequence comes from Flavobacterium frigidimaris, assembly GCF_002217275.1. Lineage (NCBI taxonomy): Bacteria > Pseudomonadati > Bacteroidota > Flavobacteriia > Flavobacteriales > Flavobacteriaceae > Flavobacterium > Flavobacterium frigidimaris. Next base: position 158,510 of record NZ_MUGV01000015.1, on the reverse strand, counting down.
TCCGGATGTTGTCCTCCAAATAAATCTGACAGGATAAGTAGTTTTGGTTTAGCCATACCATAAAAATATGATTTTAGATATCAGATTCAAAATCTAACATCTAAAATCATAAATCTAAAATTTCTTAAGAAAGTGCCTGATCTAAATCGGCAATAACATCTTTTACCGTTTCTAAACCTACAGAGACACGTACTAAACCTTCTGTAATTCCGACTGCAAGCTTTTCTTCAACAGACAATTTACTGTGTGTTGTTGAGGCTGGATGCGTTACAATGGTTTTTACATCTCCAATGTTTGCAGAAAGAGAACATAATTTAATCTTGTCCAAAAATTTTCTACCTGCCTCAAGACCACCTTTAATTTCAATCGCAATAATATTACCGCCTAAAAGCATTTGTTTTTTTGCGATTTCATATTTTGGATGTGATTTCAAAAACGGATATTTCACACTTTGTACATTTGGATGAGCTTCTAAAAATTCAGCCACTTTCAAAGCATTTTCGCAATGTTTGTCAACACGCACAGCCAAAGTTTCTAAACTTTTTGACAAAACCCACGCATTAAATGGTGACATTGCCGGTCCTGTATTTCTTGAAAATAAATATATTTTACGAATCAATTCAGCATCTCCAACAGCAACTCCGCCTAATACACGACCTTGTCCGTCTATCAGTTTTGTTGCCGAGTGAATTACGATATGAGCACCGTATTTAATAGGCTGTTGAATGTATGGTGTTGCGAAACAGTTATCAATTATTAAAATCAAATTGTGCTTTTTTGCAATTTGCCCCAATAATTCTAAATCAATTACATCTACACCAGGATTTGTTGGTGTTTCAGCATATAAAATTTTAGTGTTTGGTTTAATAAAACTTTCAATCGTTTCCGGCTGATTAATATCAAAATAAGAAGTTTCGATTTTCCATTTTGGAAAATAAGTCATGAATAAAGCGTGCGTTGATCCAAAGACACTTCCCGCAGAAACAATGTGGTCGCCAGATTCTAATAATCCTGCAAACGTAGAGTATATCGCAGCCATTCCCGTTGCAAAAGCATAACCAGCTTCGGCACCTTCCATTGCACAAACTTTGTCCACAAATTCTGTTGTATTTGGGTTGCTAAAGCGAGAGTAAATATTACGTACTTTTTCTTCTGTAAAAGAGGCTCTCATATCTTCTGCATCCTCAAATACAAAGCTTGATGATAAATACAAAGGAGTTGAATGTTCCTGAAATTGTGTTTTTTCTAAATGTGTACGTATGGCCTGGGTTTCAAAACCAAATTCTTGTTCGTTCATTATTTTTTGTTTTTTTGTTTGCTTCGCCAGTTCGGCTAAAGCCTCGTGTCAGGTTTCAAGTTTCAGGTTTATACGATGTGTAAAACAATGATTTGAAAACGTAAACAAGTGAGTCTTTTTAGCCAATCTAAAAATTATCTAATTCTCTAATTGACTCATTTTCTAATTTATAGTATTTCGTTGTTCAAAACAACTTTATATTTTATGGTTGCTGTTGGCTCAACTGTTTTGGCAACGGAACAATATTTCTCAAAAGAAAGTTCTGCAGCGCGTTTTGCTTTTTCAGGATTGATGTCGCCTTCTAAATAAAACACCACATCGATTTCTTTAAAAGGTTTCGCTTCTCCAATTTGAACGCGCTCGCCTTCAACCTCAGCGTTAAAGGATGTTATTTCCTGACGTTGTTTCTTTAAAATTGAAATCATATCAATTGCACTGCATCCTGCAACACCCATCAATACTAATTCCATCGGACTTGCACCTAAATCGCTTCCGCCAAATTCGGCTCTGCTATCAACATCAACTACATGACCTCTTTCATTTTTTAGTTTGAAATGAAACGCGTCGTTTACTCTGTTTAAGGTTACTTTCATTTTTTTTGTTTTTTGTTTTGTTGTTCGAGTTCAACAATCTAAAATCAGAACTCTAAAATCTAAAATCGATATTATCCTTTATCAGACAATCTTAAAATATCTCCAAAAACGCCTCTCGCTGTAACTGCAGAACCTGCACCGGCTCCCTGAATTACAATTGGACGATCTCCGTAAGATTCTGTATAAATTTCGAAGAAAGAATCAGAGCCTTTTAATCCGCCTAACGCCGTATCTGAAGGAACTGAAACTAATTTCACTTCTAAATTTCCTTTATCGTTTTGCAAATCTCCAGACAATTCACCAATGTATCTTAATACGTGATTTGGCTTTTGATCTGCTTTTATTTTATCGTAAATTGGGTCAAATTCTTTTAGTTTAGTCAAGAAATCAGACACATTTCCTTCTCTTAAATGCTCCGGAATCAAATTCTGAATTGAGATCTCTTCAAACTCATTTTGTAAGTCCAATTCTCTGGCTAAAATCAATAATTTTCTTCCCACATCATTTCCGCATAAATCCTCGCGTGGGTCTGGTTCTGTGTATCCGTTATCAATTGCTTCTTTCAAAATTTCGCTAAATGGAGCGTCTTTTGCAGAAAAATTATTAAATAAATAACTTAATGTTCCAGAGAAAACTCCTTTAATCTTCGTAATATTTTCTCCTGAAAGGTGTAATAATTTTATAGTATCTATTAACGGTAATCCTGCACCAACATTCGTTTCGTACAAATAATTCTTTTGGTTTTCAGCAAGAGATTTTCTCAGTTCTTTATAAAAACCATAACTTAATGTATTGGCTACTTTATTAGAAGAAATCAAATCAAAACTGCTTTCTACAAGTGGAATATAGTTCTCTACGAAAGAAGCACTCGCCGTATTATCAATTGCGATTAAGTTTTCTAAATGATGTTCATTTGCGTAAGCAATAATGTCATTAATAGTGTATTGCTCGCCTTTATTCTGAATATCATTTTTCCAGTCTGAAGTTACGCCATTTTTGTTTAAAAGTAATTTTTTAGAATTGGCAATAGCAAAAACATTCAGTCTTACATCTTTTCTTTTTTCAATGGATGAAGCCGATTCTAAAATCTGATTGATTAAAGTTCCACCTACCAAACCATGACCAATAATGGCGATATTAATTTTTTTAGAAACTCCAAAAATCTCTCCGTGAATTACATTTAAAGCCTTATTCAGTTCTGATTTTTTAACCACCAAACTCACGTTTTTACCCGTAACAGTATTGTTGAATAAAATTGGAACTATTTTGTTTTTGATTAATGCCGTGTAAGGTTTATGAAAAGTACTCAAATCCTGACCAATGATAGAAATTACAGAAACATTATCAGTAACCGTGATCTGATTGACATCTTTAGAATAAAAGTCATTTTCAAACTCTTTTTCCAGTTCGACCATTGCTGTAGTTGCCTTATCTGTCGCTACAACAAGACCAATTCCTCTTTCTGAAGAACCTTGCGAAATAATACTTACGCTGATGTTATGATCTCCCATAACTTTAAAAATTCGGGCATCAACTCCCGCTTTTCCAAGTAATCCGCGTCCTTCAAGATTTACCAGCGAAACATTTTCTAAAACAGAAAGCGTTTTAATACCTTCTTTAGCAGAATCTGAGGTAATTAAAGTTCCGCGGTTTTCATGATTGAATGTATTTAAAATACGAAGCGGAATATTTTTTTCCAATAACGGAATAATGGTTTTAGCATGAAGAATTGTTGCACCAAAATTAGCCAGCTCATTTGCTTCGTTAAAAGACAGATATTCAATCTTTTTAGCATCGGCGACCAAATCAGGATTTGCAGTGTAAATTCCGTCTACGTGTGTAAAGTTTTGAAGTTCTTCGGCATCTAAATAATTAGCAATTAACGAAGCGGTATAGTTACTTCCGTTTCTTCCTAATGTAGTTGTATCATTGTTATTGTTTGAACCTATGAAACCTGTAACAATATTTACTGTTGAACCGTTATGAAGCTTGAAATAGTTAACTACATTTTTCTTAGAAAGTTGCTCTAATGGTTGTGCATCGCCAAATTTTGAGTCCGTTTTAAGCAATTCTCTGGTATCCACAAAATTTGCAGGAATACCTTTTTCAATTAAAATTGAAGTCAATAATTTAGCCGAAAGCAATTCTCCTTTAGACAAAATCTGATCTTTGATTTTATTACTATAATCACCTATCAGACTTACACCTTCAAAAAGTTTATCTAAAATATTAAATTCTTCTGATAAATCAACTTGTGGATAATCGGATGTCTGATATGCCTTAAAGCTTTCTAATAACGGCTTATAATTTCCGTTTTTAGCAGCAATTCTTAAAATGTCTTCCAGTTCATCTGTCGCATTTCCTCGTGCTGAAACTACAACGGCGATTTTTTCTCCTTGGTTTACTTTATCTAAAATAATCGAAATAACTTTATTAAGTCCTTCTCCGTTTGATAATGATTTACCTCCAAATTTTAATATTTTCATTTTATTTTGCTATTGTTTCTGCCTTAAATATATCGGCAAGTAAATGATCTAATTGTTTGTACTCGATTAAAAAAGCGTCATGTCCGTGAACCGAATCAATTTCGCTGTAAAAAACATTTTCTTTAAACTTTTTTAATTCCTGATAGGTTTCTTTATTTTCTCTGGCAGTAAAAAACAAATCCGAATTGATTCCGATAATATGAATCGCTGCATTTGTTCTTGACATTAAAGTTTCAAAATCGGCACTATTTCTTGTAATATCTATGGTTTTAAGCAATTGATTCATCAATTTATAAGAAGCTAATTGATATCTCTTTTGCAATTTATCTCCGTGATGTGCCAACCAGCTTTCTATATTAAAAATGGAAAGATTTTCATTGACCGTACGTTGAAATTTTTCTTTAAATGATTCTGGAGACCTGTAACACAACATAGCATGAATCCTTGCGTCCTCAATTGGCTTTGATGAATTGTTCAGGATTTGTTCCTGTAAAAAACAATTCGCAATCATCCAGTCCGTCGATTTCCAGTCGGTTGCAATGGGTATCAAATTTTGAGTGATGTTAGATTCTAAAGCCAACATTTCCCAGGCAACTCCTCCACCAACAGAACCCCCAATAATAGTATGAACCTGATTAATAGCCAAGCTTTCAAGTCCTTTAATAAAAATTCGGGCAATATCTCTGGTCGTAAAATCCTGGTAATTTTCAATTAAAAAAGAATCTGTTCCGTTACCCGGAACATTAAATGCCAGTATGGTATATCTATTGGTGTCAATTGTTTTTCCTTCTCCAATTAAGTCGTTCCACCAACCATTTTCGCCGGTCACCTGAGCGTTTCCTGTCAAAGCATGATTAACCAAAACAATAGGCGCGCTATGTAATGGCAAACCGGAAATGGTAAAACTTAAAGGTAACGAACGATAAAGTGCACCATTTTCGGTGGTGAAATTTTGTATGCTAATGGGGTTTGGTATATTTTCCAATTTTCAAATCTGTTGTATTATTGATTTGTATCTGGAAATATTAGAAAGAAAAGTCTAGAGTGAAACTAGAAAAATTCTTGTTGTTATCTTTCCACGTTTGGGCGTGGTAGAATGCAGCACCTTCTTCGCTTTACCGAAGGGTTGCTAAGGATTCATCGGGTCTAATCCCTCGTCCTTTCTTTATAACATTTCAATACGTTTTTGAACTTAAAGGTGCAAATTAACTACTATTTTCTTAAACAAACAAATTTTATCTAAACTGATTCATCAATTTCATAAATATAATTCAAACTAAAACTTATTACACGCAAAAATTTACCGAACTAAAAGCCCAGTAAAATTAAGCAGGTTTTCCCCTATTTTATGATACTTTTCGATTTAGATAAAAAGCGTTTCATTTTCTTTTGAATACATCAAAAACAATAAAGAATTCGGTTCTTTTTTATCTGTTTTTTTATCCGTTTCAGTTATTCCGAATCTTGGATGGATCAATTCGTTTTTCGGCGGAGGATTGTTCCTTTTACTTCTGTTTTTCAATGTTGAAAATGTCTTTGATAAGTAGTTTAATGTGCTCATGATATTTAAGTTTAGTTTAGTTTGTGTATTATTATCTTTATTATTCGTTTACTATTGTGTTAAGCCAGCCGGATGGAATAAAAAAACCCTTTTGGATTAGTGTACCAAAAGGGTTTAAGTTTTTTAAACTTATATATTCTTTTGGAATCAACAGACGCATACGCAAATAAATGCGACAGTGAACATCTTGTTCATCTGTAGGGATTTATTCATCTGTGATTTATTTGTTATTTTAAATTCTTGCATTTTCATATAAAATTAAAAAGCCTCCTAAAATTATTGGGAGGCTTTGCGTATAATATTGTTGTTTTCTTACAATTTAAGCAAAAGACATCCCAACGGTATTAACCGAAATGGCGCAAAACATTTTATAGACATTTAAGTTCATTGATTCAGTAGCTTTTGGGTTTAACAAATATGCAAATATTATTTTAAATACACAAATTATTTTAAGTAAATTAAGACAAAAAAACGACGAAAAAGCGCTTTTTAACGATATAAAACATCTTACAAAAGTTTTGTTTTATAAAAACAAAGTAAAAACCTACAAAACAAAGCTTTACTCTTGTAATATCTCCACAAATCAGTTTATCAAAGAACTTTCAAAATAAATTCAGCGTTAGTTTTTAAAGCCAGACTGCCTCTTTATTTTTAATTTTTTCTGACACTTTTAATATATCAGTAATAATTCCTCTTGAAATTGCTTGTTTGCACGGTGAAGCACTCTGAATGACAATTGGAACATTAGCATAAGATTGCGTGTAAATCTCAAAAATCGAATCGGAACCTTTCAATTGGCCTATTGCAGATGAAACCGGCTCTGAAACTAATTTGACTTCTAATAAATTTCGCTCCACATCAAATTCACCAACATATCTTAATACATGATGGTCTGCCTGAGTAATTTTTGCAATTTTAAAGGATCTGTCAATTGCTTCTTTATTAAGGATTCCGTTTTTCTCTAAATGTTCTTCCTTAATAAGAGAATTAATTTTTATATCTGATAATTCAAAATCTTTTCCAATTTCCCTTGTCAAAATCAGTAATTTTCTGGCGGTATCATTTCCTGACAAATCTTCTTTAAAAGTAGAACGCATCAAACCTAACAAACTGGCATCTTTTAATATAGAGGAGAAAGAAGCTTCTTCTGCAGAAAATCGGTTAAAAACATAACTCAGATTATCAGAGAAAACGCCACGAATCTTTGTTATTTTTTCTCCTGAATAATATAGATCCCTCAAAGTCTGCAAAACCGGAAATCCAGTATCAACTGAAGTTTCATATAGAAACTCCTTATCATACTTTTTAAGATTCTCACGGATCTCTTTATAAAGATCAATTGGTAGTGTATTGGCTTTTTTATTTACTGCTACAATATTAAATCCGTTTTCAATCAACGTATTATAATGACCAATCAATTCGTCGCTGGCCGTTGCATCAACTGCAATCAGATTCTCGAATTCATTTTCTTTCGCAAATTCTACGATATCTTTTACTTTAAAAGGAACAGCCAATTCTCTAAAATTGGTTTCCCAGGCATATCCAACGCCTTCTTTCTCGAAAAAAGCAACAGTAGAATTGGTGATAATCGGAAAATGAAAATCAATATTTTTACTCTGAAGAAAAAATTCCTGGCTTTCTATAATCTGATTGATTAAAGTACTTCCGATATTCCCAATTCCAAAAAGGATAATATTTATTTTAAGCTTAGACATAATTTTATGTGTTGGTGTTAAATTTTGAACCATATAAGTCATATAAGTTCATTTAATAATCAATTTTATAATTAGACGCATGCTGCGCCTCTACTAAACCTGTATTATGTTAGAAGCACTGCTGTGCGTCTCTACTAAATATGACTTATATCGTTCAAAAAATTTATGCTAAGTTTTTTATCATAAAAAATCACCTCTAGCAACACCACATTGCTAAAGGCAATTTTTCAAACAAAAAACAAAAAAACCTAATTCTAATTTTTATTAATACTGTATTGCGATTGCGTCACGCTGGCAAAAACAGTTTGTAAATCCGCGATCAGATCTTCGATATCTTCAATTCCCACAGAAAGTCGGACCAAATCTTTTGAAACTCCTGTTTCCAATTGCTCCTCATCAGATAATTGCTGATGCGTTGTACTTGCCGGATGAATAATTAATGATTTTGTATCGCCTATGTTTGCTAGTAAAGAGAATAATTTCGTTTCATCAACTACTTTTTTAGCCGCATCAAAACCACCTTTTAATCCAAAAGTGATAATTCCGCTTTGACCTTCAGGTAAGTATTCCTGTGCCAGATTATAATATTTATTCGATTTTAAGCCAGGATAATTCACCCAAACGACCTCATCTTGTTGCTCTAACCATTGGGCCAAAGCCAAAGCATTTTCGCTGTGTTTTTTAATTCGGATTGGCAATGTTTCTAATCCCTGAATGATTTGAAAAGCATTAAACGGGCTCAAAGCCGAACCAAAATCGCGTAATCCTTCAATTCTTGCTTTTGCAATAAAAGCTGCATTTCCTAAAGCTTCGTGGAATATTAAACCATGATATCCTGCAGAAGGCTCTGTAAATTCAGGAAATTTCCCGTTTGACCAGTCAAAAGTTCCGGCATCGATAATGGCACCTCCTAGTGAAGTTCCGTTTCCGGCAATATATTTAGTTAAGGAATGAATAACGATGTTGGCTCCGTGCTCAATTGGTTTTAGCAAATAAGAAGTGGCAACCGTATTATCAACAATAAAAGGTACTTTGAAGTTTTTAGCTTCCTTCGAAATTGCTTTCAAATCCAATACATCCAATTTTGGATTCCCCAATGACTCCACGAAGAAAGCTCTCGTATTTTCTTTTGCCGCCTTAGTGAAATTTTCTGGTTTTGAAGGATCTACAAATGTTGTTGTAATTCCTAAACGAGGCAAAGTCACTTTCAATAAATTATATGTTCCTCCATATAAACTATTTGACGCTACAATATGATCGCCTGCTTTTAGCAAAGTCAAAAAAGTAGTAGCAATTGCCGATGCTCCTGATGCCGTAACAACAGCCGCAATTCCGCCCTCAAGCGCTGCAAGCCGTTGTTCTAAAACATCATTTGTTGGATTATTTAATCTCGTATAGATAAACCCAGCTTCAGCAAGACCAAATAGATTGGCTGCGTGATCTGCACTATTAAAAACATACGATGATGTCTGATAAATTGGCACTGCTCTGGTGCTTCCGTTTTTAGTTACGTCGTGTCCTGCGTGTAATGCGTTTGTTGCAAATTTTTGTGTACTCATGATTTCTTAATTTTTAAATATTGTTAATATGATATATTGTAATTTGATATTGTTTTAAACGTATAAATCTTCTTCTTCAAGATTATACATATGAAATAATAAAGATTTTTGACCTTTTATATAATGTTCCGGATTATACTTTAGGGTTTCACTTGTTGGTTCTGCAGATTTATTATTATTTTTTTGAGATTCTGTTCTCAATAAGTACTGAAATGCGATTGTATTTATATCTAATGTATTCATGATTTTAAATTTTAAAGTGTTGAAAATAAAAAAAGCCCTTTCGGATGGCGACCAAAAGGGCTTATAGTTTAACTATAACAAAGATTGTATCTTTTACTTTTGGCAACAGCAAGGTTGGATGCACATTTGCATCACACTACAACACATCATATTTGTTCTTGCTATTGTTTTCATTTTTATTTTATTTAAAATTAATTCCTTTTTTTAAACTCGACTAATTCGATAGAGTAAATGTAATAAGTATTTATTGAACCACCAAATTAAATATTGATATTTAACATTAAAATTTTATTACCCCAACAATATCAAGTAATTAGATGTAATAAAAATTTTGGTTTTCATTTTACTTTCGAACAAAAAAAAACCTCTGCCATTACGCAGAGGTCTATATATTAAGTTTGAAAATAAACTACAATAGTGTCTCTGCGGAAGGCTCCGGCATCATACAAGACATATTGCAAACTGTTAATTTCATTTTTTCTTTTATTTTGATGATGCAAATGTGAGAACTATTTTTTACTCGGCCAAACAAATTACAAAATAATTTCCATTACCCTATCAGATTAGTATGTTTATGTTAAATTTCTGCTTATAAAAATAAAAAAAGTTGAACTTTAATTTGCAAATCAAAATGGTTTTGTACTTTTGCACCCGAATACAGAGGAAAAATTTGAACTGATTGCAACCTCTTCATAATGAAACGGTTCGTTATGAATGCTGAAAGATAAATTTCGGCAGTAAAAAATGCTAAAGCAGACTTTCTCCTTTAGCCCTTTTTAAGCAATTTTTTTCCTCACTTAATTTTAATTTAATAAATTATTATGGCTTATTTATTTACGTCAGAATCTGTTAGTGAAGGGCATCCAGACAAAGTTGCAGATCAAATTTCGGATGCATTAATTGATAACTTCTTGGCATTTGATGCTGACTCAAAAGTAGCATGTGAAACTTTAGTTACAACTGGTCAGGTAATTTTGGCTGGTGAAGTAAAATCGAATACCTATCTTGATGTTCAGCAAATTGCACGCGAGGTAATCCGTAAAATTGGATATACAAAAAGCGAGTACATGTTTGAAGCAAATTCTTGTGGAATTTTATCAGCAATTCACGAACAATCTGCTGATATTAATCAAGGTGTAGACAGAGCTAAGCCAGAAGAGCAAGGTGCGGGTGATCAGGGAATGATGTTTGGTTACGCAACTAACGAAACTGAAAACTTCATGCCATTGGCACTTGATTTATCTCATAAATTATTACAAGAGTTAGCCATCTTAAGACGTGAAAACAAAGAAATCACTTATTTACGTCCTGATGCTAAATCGCAAGTAACTTTAGAATATAGCGACGATAACAAACCAACTCGTATTGATGCGATTGTAATCTCGACGCAACACGATGATTTTGATGAAGAAGCTACAATGTTGGCTAAAATCAAAAAAGATATTATCGAAATTTTGATTCCAAGAATCATTGCTAAAAATCCGGCTCACGCGCATTTATTTAATGATAAAATCAACTACCATATTAACCCAACAGGAAAATTCGTTATTGGAGGACCTCACGGAGATACTGGTTTAACAGGAAGAAAAATCATTGTTGATACTTACGGTGGAAAAGGAGCTCACGGTGGTGGTGCTTTCTCTGGAAAAGATCCAAGTAAAGTAGACAGAAGTGCTGCTTATGCTACACGTCATATCGCTAAAAACTTAGTTGCTGCAGGTGTTGCTGACGAAATCTTAGTACAGGTTTCATATGCAATTGGAGTTGCTGAACCAATGGGTATTTTTATTGATACTTACGGAACCTCTAAAGTAAACTTAACAAACGGTGAAATCGCTAAAAAAGTAGAAGCTATTTTTGATATGCGCCCTTACTTTATCGAGCAACGTTTGAAATTAAGAAATCCTATTTATAGCGAAACTGCTGCTTACGGACATATGGGACGTACACCAGAAGTAGTAACTAAAACTTTTTCTGCTCCTGGAGGACATGTAAAAACAGTTACTGTTGAATTGTTTACCTGGGAAAAACTTGATTTTGTTGACAAAGTAAAATCTGAATTTGGATTGTAATTCAATCTGACATTTATATACAAAAAGAGGCTGTCTATTTATTTAGACAGCCTCTTTTATTTTTAGTGGATTTTGAACTCTGTGTGTTTATTTGAACGCGGATGAAACGGATTTACTTCGTAAAGACGCGGATGAAAACGGATTTTATTTTATATTCTGCTTAAAATAGAATATAAAGAAAGGAAAAAATCCGTTTTTATCCGCGTTTTCGCAAAGCGAATCTGTTTCATCCGCGTCTTATTTTCAATACAAATAAAACAAATCTATAAAATTCGTTATCGCTCTAATTGTACATTCGGCAATGTTTTAGGTCGACCTGCATCATTAGATAAAATCCAACCTGTACGGTATATCCACTCAGTCATTTTATGCAATTTCACGAAATCAATATTCTCAGATTCATCCATTGGCGTATGGTACTGACTGTGTAAAACACTGGTATAAAAAACAGATGGAATTCCTCTCTTCGCATAAGGCAAATGATCTGAACGGAAGTAAAAATATTCCGGATGTTCTGGTCTGTCCCAAAGTTTATCTAAATCAAATTTTGGCCCTTCGTCATTTGCTTTTTTTGCAATAGCAACCAAATCAGAAGAATTTTCGTGAGGAGAACTTGAACCTAATAAAGCAGCCTGATTTACATTATTTCTTCCTATCATGTCACCGTTTAAAACTGCAATGATGTCTTTTTCAGGAACTGTAGGATGCGCTGCATACCATCTTGATCCTAGCAAACCACGCTCTTCAGAACCATGAAATACAAACAAAGCGGTTCTTTTTCCGGGTTGTTTCTTATAAGCTCTTGCAATAGCCAACATCGCAACGCAGGTACTTGCATTATCATCGGCGCCATTATAGATCGAATCTTTACCATATTTTTGACGAACTCCATCATGATCCTGATGTCCACTGAAAAGCACATATTCATTTTTTAGTTTTGGATCCATTCCTGCAATCGTTCCAACCACATTTACTGATGGATATTTATAAGTTTCAGAAACTACTTCTGCTGATAAAACATCTTTAGTATTTTTAAGATATTCTAATTGATCACCATGTACCCAGAAAACCGGCATTGTAGCTCCAATCTTATCTCGGAAACCTTCAATTCCGTAAATTCCTCTTGTCATCTGTGGTTCAACCTGCGACCAACTTTCTTCTGCTAATGCATCAGCCACCATAATAAGTGCTGCAGCCCCTTTTTTAACTACAAGATCATAGTATTTGTTTCTCACCAAACCTGGATAACGTCTGTCGAAAAGCGAAATATCATCAGCAATTCCTTCTTTTGAAGCTAACAATACAACTACTTTTCCTTTAACGTCCGTTTTTTCAATTTCTTCTTTTGTCGCCGCACCCAAATATACTAAAGAACCTTCTACCTTAATATTTGTGGTTTCTGCTACCAAAACTTCTTTCCAAAGTTTATATTCCTTTTGTCCAATTTTGAATTTTGTATTGGGAGTTACCTGATGTCTGTACAAATCAAAAAACTGAAAATAAGTTCCGTCATCTCCAGCCGGAGCCATTCCCGCTTCTTTTGCTTTATTAGCCAGCCACATCGATACTTTTAACTCATCTAAAGTTCCTGCCTCACGACCGTTAAAATGGTCCCCTGCCATCTGGTACATATCAGTTTTAAGATCCTTATCCGTTATTGCCGAAACTAAAGGTTTTTTGATTGTTTGTGAAAAAGCAAGTCCTCCACAAAAAAGCAAACCTAAGATCATTTTGTTTTTCATACGTTTAAATTTAGTATTCCAAACTTACTAATTTATCAACAAAAAAATGCCTTTTAAATCTGAAAGATATCCCAAAGCAAGTACTTCTTCCTATAATAAAACAAAAACCCGACAGATCAAAAATATGTCGGGTTTTTGTTTTATTTACTACAAGAAATCTAATACGTTCCGTCTTGCATCTTAGTTAAAGTCTCTCGGATTTCAACAGCAGTTTCTGCTTCTACCTCAGCGTTTAAATATTTCACTGCTAATCTTTGAGTTTCAACGGCTTTTTGTTTTTGTCCGTCCTTATAATACAGTTGCGCTAAAGTATCTAAATAATAAGGATTGTTTTTGGTTACTGCCAAACTATATTCAGACCAACCGATTGCAGATTTTAAAAAGTCGGCATTACCAGGTTTTAAAACTACTGTCCATGCAGCGGAATTGCATAAGTTTGAATGGTATTCTTTAAAAGCATTCCAACCGTTGTACGAGTAATCAGAAATTGGGTCTAAAGTCGCATACATTTCATCTAATCGCTCAATTGCACTTCCTTTATCAGTTGCTAAATTGGCATTAAAATAACTGCTAAACTCTTTTAAATAACTTGTATTCGAACCGTCCTTATCCTCTACTTCGCTCAAATACGCAAAATAATTGCGGTAGCATTCAAAGTTTCCTTTTCCTGAACCAATTATTTTTTTATAAACTGATATTGTCTTGTCTTTATTTGCTTCCCCGGAAACGCCATCAGCTTCTATATAAGTATTTTGCTGTAATGCCGAAGTAATCTCAGCAACCACATTACCAACTAAATGTTTTTCTCCTTCTTTTTCATTAAAAACTACTCTTTCAGTTTCAATAGCGTCAGCGTGTTTTATCAAATAATCAATAGCTAAAAAATCAGTATCTGTCAGCACTTTATCTTCATTAAAAAACTGCTTGTAAAACCCTTGATTTTTAATTTCTTTTAAAATTGTTTCTACCAAATACATATTTGGTTTTGTATCTTTTTGATGCGCTTCAATTAACTTCTTCCAGGTTTGAGAAACTGTTTTTTTATCCAGCGTCACTTTTACAAGTTTAAAATCCTCAGGATTTTCCTCACTTGTTTCAGTATAATCATAATCGTAAGGCATTTCGAGAACGGCTGCTTTATTAAAAGCCATGATCAAATCTGCATCCGTCGCCTTTTTATTTTTAACTGCTTTATCAAAAGAGAGTAAAATATTTACTCGCTGCGCTTTTTTATAAAATCCGTCATAATAATTAAACTGAGCTTGTTTTTCAGCCAACTTAGATTTTGAAGTTGCTAAAATTTCTCCGTTTTCATTTAACACAATTAGGCCTGGATTATCTGTTATTTTATTGGTTTTCAGCCATTTTTTATCTTGTTCGGAAGCCAAATAATAATTAAAAAGATCATATTCAGCATGATACCCATCATACATAGTATATCCTAGCTGCGCTTCCTGTTCTTTTATAAAAGTATCAAAATCAGCTTTTGCAGATGGATTTTTACTATCAACATATACAACCAAGAGTTTATTTTTAGTTGATGCAACAGCGTTTTTCAAATTATTTTCAATTCTCAACTTAAAATCACTTTTAGGAGGAGCGGGCGGAGCATAAGCATCTACAGCAACGGCAGCACTATCAACCACTTCACCTTTCGAACCAAAATCATCACTTATCAATGGTTGTTTTCCAGGATACGTCCAGTTTGAAATAGTCTGACTTTCCAGTGGAATAACTTTAGAAGCTGAAGCTTGAGGCGTATCTTTTTCATTTAAAAAAACCAACGGATTCTTTCCTTTTTGCTCGGAAATTTTCAATTCATTTGTTTTTTTATCAAAGAATCCGGCAATATTTAAATCATCTAAAGCAGCCAGCTGATAATTAACTACTACTTCAGAAACATCTTTTGGCAAAGCAAATTTTGTCAATTTACTTTCGCCATTATAATCTTCATAAACCAAATACAAATAATCTGCTTTGTCTACCTCAAATTCTAAATTCGTCTGAGTCCATTCCGGATCAACTTTCGTTCTGATATCAGTAATTTTTTGATACTGAACAGGATTATTTGAATTTTGTGTTCCTACATAGAACGAATAATAAGAAGGGTCTAAAAATTTAATTTTAATCTTCTTTGCTTTTTTATCAGTTGTAAAAGCAACATCAAAAGTATTTTCTGATTTTATCTTTTGCGAAAATAAAAGTGAATCGCCTTTAATTTCATAATCTCCTGAATAAAAAACCAATTCATATTTATTATTGTCTAATAAATTTAATTTGATTTTTTGCCCCTTATTTGTTGAAAGATAGGTTGCTTTTTCTATATTTTTTACTTGAGAAAAAGAAGAAAGTATTACACAAAAAAACACTGAGAAACTCCAGATAAAAGTACGCATGCTTAAAATTTTGGTTATTAATATCGCGCGCAAAGATATCGTATTCCTCATTAAACAAATCACAAAACAGAATATTTTGTAATTAAAATACTATAAATTATATTTCATCGAAAAGATGATATAACGTGGCTGAACTGTGTATTGTGAAACTCGTGTAGAGAATTGAGAGAAACTGTCTTCGTTAAGATATTTCGTATTTAAAAGATTGGTAGCAGCAACTTTATATTCCCATTTACTATCTTTCTTCTGATAAATTAAACTGGCACTTAAAAAATCATATTCGTTATCAACTGTTTTATCCGAATTATAATAATGATAAAATTCATATTCTGAAACAAATGAAAAGCTGTTCCAGAAATAATAATCCAGTCTTGCAAAAGGTTTATCTGTATAATACGTCGAACCACTATATTGATTGATTAAAGCATTGTAACCCACTTCCAGATTTGGAAAGTTTTTGTAGTTTGTCGCTGCTTTTAAAGTATAACTTTGAGTAAAACTTTCTGTGGTTGCCAAAACATTATTCTGAATGTTATTGAATTTCGACCAGTTTAAACTTGCAACTGCCGAGGCTTTGTAATTCTTTAAAAAAGAACGCCCGTAACTTCCCATTCCTGAAAAAGTTTCATCGGCTAAATTCGAATTATAAGGAACTGAAGATTGATTAATTCCATCAAAATCAGCTTTGGTTTTAATGGCGTCTACCTTTTTTGTATAGGTAGCATTTGCAAAGATGTTCTCAAAATTGAACATATTATACTTAAAGTAACGTAAAGAATGTACTTGCGAAGTTGCATTTTCCAATAACCGATTTCCTCTGAATAAACTGCTGTAATCAGATAAAACATAACCTGCAGCCAACTGATTTATATCTGTAAAATCATTTGATAAAGAAAAATTATAAGTCAGTGTTTCTGATTTTTTGATTTGATATAAGGCGAAAAAATCAGGCAACACTTTTGTGAAATTTTGAGAATAATCCGTTCCCAGCTGCGTATTCGTCATCGAATAAGAATGCAAACTAACTCCAGGTGTCAAAGTAAATTTTCCGGTTAAAATTTTATAATGAAAACCTAAAAAAGTATCATTAAAATTATAATTTACCTGATTGTTATTTTGAGGATCATTTAAATCATTTTTATCACCGTTGTCCAACATTTGAAAAATATGAGAATTGAAATCCTGATAGGAATACGTATTCCCTAAAGTAATGTTGATATTACTTTTTGGCGTTACCATATAATAGTAATCCAGTTTTGCATCCAATTTATTGGTTTTAACAAAACGATCCTGATTCAAATCATTTCGCTGCTGCCCTGCAATATATCCCGACAAATCAAACGGCTGTGAACGCAGATTGGCATTGTAAAACGGATTTTCATCCTGATATAAATGTTGCATTTCAAAAGCAAAAATATTCTTATTGCTTTGCGTATAATACAAACTCAGATTTTGATTTACCGATGTCGGGTTCTGCTTTTTATTTGTTAAAATGGTTTCAACTGCAGAAATATCATTTACGACAGATTCACGCAACAAATCGGTATCTTCATCTTGCTTGGACAATTTGGTTAAGATGTCATAATCAAACTGAAATTTATCGTTTGGTTTATAGGTCGAACTCAATTTAAAAAGACCCAAATTATTCTTTTGGTGTGTTAGTTCATCTCGTTTCTGTTGATCTCCGGAATCTAAAATGGTAGTTTGAGATTTGGTTTCTAAGTCTGTTTTTGATGCAGAAAGTATTCCGAAACCACTAATATTCCAAGCTTTTGTAGCCGAATAAGCAAAGTTTGTTGCACCAAATTTTGTTTCAATTTCCTTAGCGCGATTGTTTCTTAAAATTGAAATTCCTAAATCATTTGACGAAACGTTGAAATTGCTCCCACCCTTTTTCATCATATTTTTAAATCCGCCCGTGAACTTAAAATAATCCTGAGCCGTCAGGGGCAATTCTCCAATATTGTTAAAATTGGTAATTAAATTGATGGAGTATTTTGGACTGTAGTAAAACAATTTCGGATTAATAATATATCGACTATCCAGTTCTGCAACTCCAATTCCGGCCGTTACATCGCCAAACCAAAAGTTCTTTTTACCTTCTTTCAACTTGATATTCATAGCGACGTTATCCTGATCGTTTTCTAAACCTTTTAAAGCACCAACTTCATTATAATTTCGCAAAACCTGAATTTTATCAATGGCATCTGCAGGAATATTTTTAACACCAAGTTTGGTATCACCATCAAAGAAATCCTTTCCTTCCACCATTAATTTACTGACTTTTTTTCCTTCAACTTCAATCTCTCCATCGGCATTTACCTCAACTCCGGGTAATTTTTTCAGTACATCTTCCAGCTTTTTTTCTGTTCCCGATTTAAAAGAATCGGCATTATAAACAATCGTATCGCCTTTTATAGAAACTGGCATTTCGCGAACAATTTCGACACCTTCAAGTTCAATGCCTGAACCATCCATAACAATATTCTGAACTATATTTTCCGTATTTGTTGAAAGACTAATTTCTTTAGATTTCATCCCGAGATAACTTACTTTAACCGTATATGCCGTATTTGGTTTTAAAGTAAGCTGAAACTTTCCCTTATCATTGGTGATTCCATACGAATCCATTGCTTTTGTTCCATTGTTCACGGCCATAATATTGGCCATTTCCAACGGATTTTTCTGTTCATCCTGAATAAAACCATCAAAACGTACCGTTTGGGCAAAGTTTATCGACGTCATTAATAAAATAACAAAGAGAAGTGTATTTTTCATTGGAAAAATCTAAAGGTGATGTAGTTAAATTAACGTCTGATTATTACCGGTCCACCACCGGGACCACCTTCGCGACCACGGTTCATTTCTCTAAATTCTTCCATCTTTTTAATTACGGTTTCATCGTAATCTTTTTGAGAAATTACCTTGCCTTTTGTAGGTGCTTTTATTTCGACTTTGTCTTTAGCATTCAAAACAATTTTCGAACATAAAATTGTGGTTCTTCCATCGTTCACTTCTAAAATTAAACCTGGTAAACCCCAATAGTTTTCTGGACCTTGGTTGACCGGAATTTCCGGAGAATACCACGCCGTTATGATAATCTCTTTTGGTATTTCAAAATTGTCTGCAAAATTGGTTTTCGTATCGCCTGAAGTTTTCTTAGCATCTTCTTTTTTCTCTTCAGGCTTTTTGTCGTTATCATTTTTAGGCCTGAAATTCCTAAAATCGGTTTTACTGGCTTCTTTTACAGCCGTTGCTTTATAACAAGTGTAACCTCCAATTTGCTTGGTTTCCGATTCAAGTTTCCAGTTTAATTTTGGAAGAGAATCTATAACCAGAAACTCTTTTCCCATAAATTCTTTATCAACCGTATACGATTTACTTTTCACATCTTTGTAAAAAGTACCTCCGCCTCCCATAAAAGAGTTCATCATCATCCGCATCCCTCCACCTTGTTGTCCCGGAGTTTCTAATTTTTCTTCTTCTTTATAAATAGATGCTGATTTATCGAAATTTAAAATAAAGGTTTTCTCTAACATTTTTTTCATACGCTCCTCCATGTTTTTCTGCATTTCGGGCGTAATATCTCTATTGGCACGCATCCCATCCATTTTAGGCGCCTGCGTTTTTGACTCATAAACAGCCATTCCCTGAAAGTCTTTTTGCCCATGCATGTGAGTAAATACGAGCATTAGAGACATATATATAACTATTTTTTTCATTGCATTTTCTTTTAAATTGAGTAAATCAATAGAACTTACTTTCAAATGTATTATTAATTTTAAAATACTAAAAATTAAATAGATCAATACCAATTACACATCGACGAAATCAACTGTTAACCAGACTGTTGCTGTTTTAAAAAATTTAAAAAACAAAATCAGCCTAAATATGTGATTTACACTGTTTCATACTGTAGTTTTTTGTAATTTGGCTCTCCTGAAACCTACTTCATATGAACAAAACAGTGCACAAAATTTTAGTTTTACTTTTTATCGCCTGTTCGTTCTCAGCCGTTTCAGCACAAAATCAAAAAATAGAGGCTTCTTTAATTTCAACTTTTACTGTTGCTATTGATGATTTTTTAGGTTATGATTCCTTTGGATTTTCTTATCATATTAAAAATAATGTTTTTAAAAAAATCAAAGGAAATGAAGTTTTTGAGTACAAAAATGTTTCGTTGGGAAATATTACCAAAGTCGATATTCTCAACCCTCTTAAAATAGTTTTATTTTATGAAGATTTTAATACTGTTGTTTTATTAGACAATCAATTAAATAAAATGACCGAAATTAATTTCTCTCAAAACACCACCCCTATTGTGGTGTCCGCAATTGGCATGTCGACCCAAAATCAATTGTGGATTTTCAACACCCTAAACCAACAAATTGGCCTTTTTGATTATCTGAAAAATGAATATAAAACAGTATCAACACCTCTGACAGAAACTATAAAATATTATCAAACGGACTTTAATACCTTTTTCTGGATTGATAAAAAAAACAATTGGTTCTCTTGTGATATTTTCGGAAAAACAACGGCTTTAGGAAAAGTTTCTGACTTTGATAAAATTGAAATTTTAAACGATCATCAATATATTTTCAGCAAAGCTAATTTGTTGTATTTTAAAGACATTAGCAGCGTAAATTCAGACAGCGTTTCTGAAATTGAAATTTTACAAAAAAGCTTTGATAAATTCTGCTACAAAGACCAAATTTTATCTATTTTTACAACTAAAGAAATCACCAATTATAAAATCGTAACACCGTAATGCACATAGCAATAGCAGGAAACATAGGCGCTGGAAAAACAACTTTGACTAAATTATTGGCCAAACATTTTAAATGGGAACCCCATTATGAAGATGTTGTTGACAATCCTTATTTAGATGATTTTTACCACCAAATGGAACGTTGGTCATTTAATTTGCAAATTTATTTCTTAAATAGCAGATTTCGTCAGGTGCAGCAAATTCGAGAAAGTGGAAAAAAAATCATTCAGGACAGAACGATTTACGAAGATGCTTATATTTTTGCTCCCAACTTATATTCAATGGGATTAATGACCAGTCGTGATTTCGAAAATTATACTTCCTTATTTGAATTGATGGAATCATTAGTAAAAGCTCCTGATTTATTGATTTATTTGAGAAGTTCTATTCCGAATTTGGTGGGTCAGATTCACAAGAGGGGACGTGAGTACGAAAACTCCATTTCGATAGATTACCTAAGCAGACTGAACGAAAGATATGAAGCATGGATTCAGACTTATAACAAAGGAAAATTATTGATTATAGATGTTGACAACATTAACTTCGTAGATAATCCTGAAGATTTAGGAAACATTATTAATAGAATTGATGCTGAATTGAACGGGTTGTTTTAAAAAACACGAATTATACCTATTTACACTAATATAAAAAATGCCTCTAAAAAATTTTAGGGGCATTTTCTATTTGTAAAATCTTTGTCAAAGTTTTAAACTTTGACAAAGATCATCAATCATTTTTATTTCGCAGCTTCAATCTTTGCTTTAACCTCAGCTTCAGTTCCTTCATAAACTTCAGTTGTCGTTTTTCCATTTTCAGTTTTGGTTACAGTTCCAACTGTAACACCATTTGTGGTAGATAAATTAACCTCAACTCTATTTTTACTATATTTAGTTGTATCGAAACAATCTGTTTTTTGATGTGTGTATTTTCCGTTTGCATCATAATGCGCTAAACATTTTGCGGTTTCTTCGGCTGTACATCCTTTTTCTTTGCACATTTTAATGCATTCTTCTTTTGTCATTCCTGATAAATCACCGCATTTAGAAGCGCCGGCTGCATGCATTTCCATTTTACAACAGGACCCTTTTTCAGCCATACCTGAAGATGAATGACCTTCTCCC
Source organism: Flavobacterium frigidimaris (assembly GCF_002217275.1). NCBI lineage: Bacteria > Pseudomonadati > Bacteroidota > Flavobacteriia > Flavobacteriales > Flavobacteriaceae > Flavobacterium > Flavobacterium frigidimaris. The sequence continues at coordinate 136,954 of NZ_MUGV01000015.1, read as the reverse complement.
AAAATTGGAGCAATTACCAATCCTATTAAACAAGTTAATTTAATTAAGATGTTCATTGAAGGTCCTGAAGTATCTTTAAACGGATCTCCAACTGTATCTCCGGTTACTGCCGCTTTATGCGCATCAGAACCTTTATACGTCATTTCACCGTTGATCATAACTCCAGCTTCAAAAGATTTTTTAGCATTATCCCATGCACCTCCGGCATTGTTTTGAAAAACAGCCCAAAGTACACCAGAAACTGTAACTCCAGCCATATATCCTCCTAACATTTCAGCAATTAACTGATTGTTGTCTCCGTAAACTAATTTACCTAATAATACAATTGCGATTGGAAAACCAATTGTTAAAATTCCTGGCAACATCATTTCGCGCAAAGCAGCTTTTGTAGAGATTTCAACACATTTTCCGTACTCCGGTTTTCCAGTTCCTTCCATGATTCCAGGAATTTCCTTAAACTGACGACGTACTTCATATACCATATCCATTGCAGCTTTTCCAACTGAATTCATAGCAAGAGCTGAAAACACTACAGGAATCATTCCCCCTACAAATAACATGGCTAAAACTGGTGCTTTAAAAATATTGATTCCATCAATTCCTGTGAAGGTTACATAAGCAGCAAACAAAGCCAATGACGTTAAGGCTGCAGATGCAATTGCAAAACCCTTTCCTGTTGCTGCAGTTGTATTTCCAACTGAATCTAAAATATCTGTTCTCGTACGTACTTCTTTTGGTAATTCACTCATCTCAGCAATTCCTCCGGCATTGTCTGAGATTGGTCCGAAAGCATCAATCGCTAACTGCATTGCTGTCGTCGCCATCATTGCTGAAGCCGCTAATGCAACTCCATAAAATCCTGCCAAAGCATATGAAATCCAAATTGCAGCGGCGAATAATAAAACAGTCGGAAAAGTTGAAATCATTCCGGTTGCCAGACCAGCAATAACATTAGTTCCAGCTCCTGTTGAAGATTTTTGTACAATGGCCATAACCGGTTTTGTACCCAGTCCCGTATAATATTCTGTTACTGATGAAATAGCACCACCAACAACTAATCCAACTAATGTTGCATAGAAAACACGCATTGATGAAATATCTTTAGATCCTTCACCAAAGAAGCTCATTTGCATTGTCTCTGGTAACATATGTTGTACTAAAAAGAAACAGGCAATTGCTGTTAAAGCAATCGAAACCCAGTTTCCTATATTTAAAGCTTTTTGTACTTGTGCTTCTTTGGCATTATCATCAGATATTTTTACCAATGTAGTTCCGATAATCGAAAATAAAATTCCGAAACCGGCAATTGCCATTGGCAATAAAATTGGACCAATTCCTCCAAAAGCATCCTGGATAGAACCACCCATATCTTTAATTACATAATTTCCTAAAACCATAGCAGCTAAAACTGTCGCTACATATGAACCAAATAAATCGGCTCCCATACCTGCAACGTCTCCCACATTATCTCCTACGTTATCTGCAATTGTTGCAGGATTACGAGGGTCATCTTCAGGAATTCCAGCTTCGACTTTACCAACTAAATCGGCACCAACGTCAGCAGCTTTTGTATAGATTCCACCTCCAACTCTGGCGAATAATGCAATTGATTCAGCACCAAGTGAAAATCCAGCTAAAGTCTCCAAAACTTTAGTCATATCCTCAGATGATGTCCAGGTTCCGTTCATGAATATTTGAAAGAAAATAATAAAGAAGCCTGTTAATCCTAAAACGGCAAGACCTGCAACACCTAACCCCATTACAGTTCCGCCTCCAAAAGAAACTTTTAAAGCCTGAGGCAAACTTGTACGCGCAGCCTGCGTTGTTCTAACATTCGTTTTTGTTGCTATTTTCATTCCCATATTTCCAGCTAAAGCAGAGAAAAAGGCACCAAAAATAAAAGCAACTACTATTAATATATGTGTGGTAGGAACAATAAAAGAAACTCCGGCTAATACTAAACTTGCACCAATTACAAAAAAAGTCAATAATCGATATTCCGCTTTTAAAAATGCGAGGGCTCCTTCATAAATGTGATCTGAAATTTCTTTCATTTTCCCGTCTCCTGCATCTTGTTTTAAAACCCAAGTCCTTTTTATTCCCATGAAAAGTAATCCTAAAATTGCCATAACAATTGGCAAGTAAATCATAAATGCATTCATAATATAGTAATGGTTTTGGTTAATAGTCAATAAACTAACTAAAACGAATTTAAACAAAAAAGCAATACTCCTAACGGAGTATTGCTTTTTTTATAATAGAATAGGGTAAAAATTATTTAATACTAAATAATCCTTCCGGTTTGTTTTCGATATCGTTAAAACGCTTAGTACACTCAGCAATAATTGCAAAAGCTTCTTTTACATCTCCCCAACCTTCTACATCTACTTGTTTGTTTTCAAGATCTTTGTAAACCTGGAAGAAATGCTCGATTTCTTTCAATAAGTGTCCGTTAATATCTGAAAGGTCATTTAATGAATTCCAGATTGGATCTGAAACTGGTACACAAATGATTTTTTCATCTGGTCCTTTATCATCTGCCATATGGAAAACTCCAATTGGTTTTACTTCTATAACACATCCAGGAAAAGTTGGTTCGTTAATCAAAACCAATACATCAAGAGGATCACCGTCTAGAGCTAATGTTTCTGGAATAAATCCGTAATCAGCAGGGTACATCATCGAAGAGAACAACATTCTGTCAAAACGCATTCTTTTGATTTCAAAATCGTACTCGTATTTATTTCTGCTTCCTCTTGGTATTTCGATCAATACATCGAAAGTCGTTAGTTTGTCTGCGGTCATTTTCGTTTTTTATTATTTCTATAAATTCGATTGCAAAAGTAACTAAAGAATCCTTTTTTACAATAAAAAACTGCATTAATCTACACACTTTTCTTTTAAATAACAAACAGTTAATATGTAATTTTTCTGTTTCGCTTATTTAAGTAATAATGCCACAATAAATAGGTCGCATAAGATCGGTAGGGACTCCATTGTTCAACATGAATTTCCATTTCATTTTTATCGTGAATATCTAGTAATTCTTTGATTGTATTTACAACTGCAATATCGCCTAGCGGAATCAAATCTAGTTCCTGAAGACAAAACATTAAGTAAATATCAACAGTCCAATTTCCAATTCCTTTCAGTTTTATAAGCTCCTCCCGAACTTGTTTTGCTGATTTTGAAGCTAAACTCTCTATGTCCAATTCTTTATTTAAAACAGCTTCAGCAAGTATTTTAATATATTTTGTCTTTTGCCGGCTTACACCCAAGGTTCGAAATTCTTCATCAGATACAATAGACATTGTTTCAGGATTACAAGTTGTATAGGCTTTGATTTTTAAAAATGTGGCTTTCGCCGAATCTATAGAAACTTGTTGTTCGAGTATTAGTAAAACCAAAGTTTCAAAACCCTGAGGGCGTTTTGGGATTGGTGGCAATCCATATTTTTTAATGATTTCCTGAAATATTGGGTTTTTAGTTGATAGAAAATCGATGGCTTCTTGCATTACTTTTGTTCTAAGTCTATTTCAAAATTAAATAAAAAAATAATCTTTTAAAGTTGCGAAATTTTTTTTGCTCGCAGATTCAGCAGATTCAGCAGATTTATTTCTTTAAACCGAAATTATAAAAATCTGCGCAGATCAGCTTAAATCTGCAAAATCTGCGTGAAATTATTAAGTTGTAAAAAGCCAAAAACGCCAAGTTGCAAAGAATTAAACTTAGCGACTTGGCGTCTTTGTGGCAATATATTTTTATCTAGAAATAGAATCCGAAAGATCCTTTTACTGCAAATTTATTAGCATCCGGAGTGTTTAGATAACTTCCCCTCCAGGAGAAATCAATACGAAAAACCTTGAAGATATTTCCAATTCCGGCGTTATACTCCCAATACACATTTTCCGGTGCATTGTAAGGCTGATCAGATGCATTGATGGCTCTGTTCGCAGCTGATATAGTTCCGTAAACTCCTTTTACACCAACAAATTCTCTCCAGTTTAATTTTCTCATAAATGGAATTCTGGCAAATAACCTTCCTCCAAAATCATGATTCCATTGCAAGGTCGTATATTGATCTGTTATGAATTCGTAGAAATTCAGATTACTAAATGTATTTTCAATAGTAAAATACGTCTGGTTACCCGGAATAACACTCATTAATCCTAACGGAATTGTTCCAAAAGTCTTACCTGTTTCCAAAATAATGTTAGATCTTCCTAAAGGTCCGATTATGATAGGTTGTTTATAGTAAATCTGTATTTTTTCATAAGCAAAATCGCTATTGAAAACGCCTTTTAAACCATAGCTAAAGTTCACAAAGAAATGACTAAACGGACTGTCTACAAGATCTCTTTCTACACCAAAACCAATAGTTTTTCGGTTAGGCATAAATTCAAATTGGATATTAGCTTCAGATTGTGTTACCGCACTTGCTACAACTCCGGCAGGGTTTGCAGGCGTTGGCAAAGTAGTATAATAATCCAAACTAAAAGTAGGCGAAGCCGATTCTAAAGTTCTGTAAGAAAGTCCCGCCTGAACCACAAAATTCTTCATCGGTTCCATTTCAAATGAAATGTTACTCAAATTAATATTCGTTAATTTTCCGTTACTTCCTGTTGTAAACAAAGCAGAAGACGCAAAACTTCGTCCTAAAATATCGTTGGTTGTTGTTAAACTTGCTCCAATTTGTTCAATGTCACGCCTATTTCCTCCGGAAATAATGAATCGTTTTTTCTTATCGACCATCCATTTTCCTGAAACTCCATATTTGAATTTACTATCATCAAAACCGTAGGCAGTGTAAGCCTGTATACGCCAAGGGTCATTTGGTCCAAAATAGGTTCTTCCTCCCACACGTACCCGTAAACCTTCTACTTCATTATATCCAAATGTGGAGAAAATTGGTCCATAATCAAAATTCTTAAACTCTACATATCCACTTCCCAGGATAGAAACCAAATTATATATTTGCTTAAATCGCTTGACGGTCTGTAAAGTATCGAGCATTTTATAAATACCCAATTCATCTTTATTTAATTTTTCAAAACGATTCTCGTCCCAGAATTCATCCGGTCGATCATAAACAGCATTGTCTATATAATTGACTTCTTCTTTGTAAAACTTCTCCGGTTTCTGAATATTGAATTTATGGTCTCGATATAATGTTGTTCGTTTTCCGTAAACACCTTTCGATTTTTCCTTTTTATTCAACGCAAAATCAGACATCATATAATCGCGGGTCAATAGAAAAACAGAATCATTTTCTACATCAAATTCCTGCTCTATATAAATATCTTTCACCCAGTTAATATTGGCACTTTTAGTAACACCCATATTAATTTTCTTGATCGCAAACGTGGTATCGTTGACCCAAAAATCTCCTTTAAAAGTCAATTCGTTTTTTCGTCTTGGATAAAAAACAATATTATAACACCATTTTTTGTCGATATAAGCACTGTCTTTTAAAACATAATTATATACATCAATCCCTGTTTTTGAAAGCGGACTTGTAAAACTCTTATCAAAAAAAGTAAGATGATTATCGTAGATATTATAATCGGAGTAAAGGTCTTTTACAAAAGATAGGATCTGTTGATTTCCATTGAAACCAGAGGTTTTACTTCCGGTAATATTCTCTTTTGTTTTCTTTAATTTATTGTCACCGTATACATCATATACAGATTCATTGATGAAAATTGGAAGGTATGTTTTCCCGGTAACATCAGAAGTATCCACATGATTAAAAACAAACTCCATTCCTTTGAACAGTTTATTCTTCATAAAAGCACTATCGATCGTGTTCATATCAAACTCGACTTTTTCATACTTCTGCATCTGGTATTGATTGAATTGGTACAAACCGTTTTTACGTTTTCGTTCCCAAATTTTCCTCAAAATATCTAATGCCGGATTATTCTTTTTTGACGTTTTTCCGGTAAAAATTACAACTTCATTTAACGCTTCAGCTTCGCTTAAAACAATTTTAAAATTATAATTAACTGTTTTTTCCAAAGGAATTTCCTTGTCCGAAAATCCTGCCGAAGTCACTAATAATGCCGTATATGTTTTTGGTGATTCTAAATAAAAACGACCATCTTCATTAGATACTATTCCGGTATTTGAGCCTTTAAAAACAATATTAGCAAACGGAACAGGCTGATTCATTTTATCCAAAACAATTCCGCTCACTTTAGTTTGTGCAGTAGCAATATTTGCAAATGCAAATACCAAAAACAGGCTGAGTAAAATTATTTTCTTTATCATGTGGCAAAAAAAAACTTCATCAATTAATATGACTGATGAAGTTTTATAAGTATTGTTTGTTTGACTATTTGTACATTACTTTCTTTACTGCTTTTACTACATCAGCTGCATTTGGCAACCAGTCTTTTAGTAAAACAGGAGAGTAAGGAGCAGGAGTATCTGCAGTTGTAATACGTTGAATTGGCGCATCAAGGAAATCAAAAGCTTGTTCCTGAACGATATAAGTGATTTCAGATGAAATACTTGCAAAAGGCCAAGCCTCTTCTAAAATTACTAAACGATTTGTTTTCTTAACAGATTTTAAAATTGCTTCGTTATCCATTGGACGAACTGTTCTTAAATCGATAATCTCACATGAAATTCCTTCTTTAGCTAATTCATCAGCAGCGATAAAAGCTTCTTTGATGATTTTTCCAAAAGAAACGATTGTAACATCTGTTCCTTCACGTTTAACATCAGCAACTCCTAATGGAATTGTATATTCTCCGTCTGGCACTTCACCTTTGTCACCATACATTTGCTCAGATTCCATAAAAATTACAGGATCATTATCACGAATTGCAGATTTCAAAAGTCCTTTTGCATCATAAGGTGTAGAAGGAACTACAACTTTAAGACCAGGAGTATTAGCGAACCAGTTTTCTAAAGCTTGAGAGTGAGTTGCTCCTAATTGACCTGCAGAAGCAGTTGGTCCACGAAAAACGATTGGCACATTAAATTGTCCCCCAGTCATTTGACGCATTTTAGCAGCATTATTTATAATTTGATCAATACCAACTAAACAGAAGTTGAATGTCATGTACTCTACGATAGGACGACAGCCATTCATAGCTGATCCTACTGCAATTCCTGTAAAACCAAGCTCAGCAATTGGAGTATCGATTACTCTTTTTTCGCCAAACTCAGCAAGCATTCCTTTTGAAGCTTTATATGCTCCGTTGTATTCTGCAACTTCTTCGCCCATTAAATATATGGATTCATCGTGACGCATTTCTTCGCTCATCGCTTCACAAATGGCCTCTCTAAATTGTATTGTTCTCATATTTATATTGTATGTTGAATTTTCTGAAGAGCAAAAATAAATATTTTAAATAACTTAAAAGCATAAATTGAATTTAAAATCACATGAAGTTCCTTCTCTTCTTCGCTTTTAACTTTTTAAATTTTATTGTGATATTACGAAATCGATATAATTGCGATTATCCTCTACACAAAAACATTTTTCAGACAAACTCAACCTTATTTGTTTAATTCTGGTTAGAGTAAATTCTATCTTCAAACGAAACAAATCAAAAATTAGTACAAATCGACTTCAAATTTAACAGTTACCTACCGTAATGCTATTGCAAAATTCCTAAGAATCAGAGTAAATAACTGAATTTTCAATTTCATATTCTAACAAAAGGACATTCAAATTCCAGAATCTTCGAAAACGTAATAGTTTTTAAAAAATATTATGCATGCATAGTATATTATTCCGATTTTAATTTCTAAATTTGTCAAAGCATATTATAAATATAAAATATATACTTATGAAAATATTAGTTTGCATCAGCCATGTACCTGATACTACTTCAAAAATTAACTTCTCCAATGGTGATTCAGAATTCGATACCAACGGTGTACAATATGTAATTAATCCTAATGACGAGTTTGGTTTAACACGTGCAATTTGGTTTCAGGAACAACAAGGAGCAACTGTAACTGTTATTAACGTTGGAGGACCTGACACAGAGCCAACTTTACGTAAAGCATTGGCAATTGGCGCAAACGAAGCGATTCGTGTAAACGCTAATCCAACTGATGGTTTTTTTGTTGCAAAACAATTAGCAGAAGTAATTAAAAATGGCGGATACGATCTTGTAATTGCCGGAAAAGAGTCTTTAGATTATAATGGAGGGATGGTTCCTGGAATGATTGCAGGAATTTTAGGCTCTAACTTTTTAAACTCTTGTACAAATGTAACCGTTGACGGAAACAATGTAAAAGCAGTTCGTGAAATCGATGGTGGAAAAGAAACAGTAAGCACCACTCTACCATTAATTATTGGTGGACAAAAAGGTCTTGTTGAAGAAAAAGATTTACGTATTCCAAACATGAGAGGAATTATGACAGCAAGAACAAAAGCTTTAACTATTCTTGAGCCAGTTGATGCTCCTGTAAATACAAAGGCAGTGAAATTTGAAAAACCAGCTCCTAAATCAGCAGTGAAATTAATTTCTCCTGATAATTTAGATGAGTTAATCAATTTATTACACAACGAGGCTAAAGTAATCTAGTAATCAGTATTCAGTCGCAGTTTTCAGTTTTCGAACTTGAAACCTGAAACTTTAAACTTATAAACAAAAAAAATATGTCAATATTAATATATGCAGAATCTGCAGAAGGAAAATTTAAAAAAGTTGCTTTTGAATTAGCTTCTTACGCTAAGAAAGTAGCAGAATCTTTAGGGACAACTGTAACCGCTTTAACCGTAAACATCAGTGACGTAAGCGAATTATCTAAATACGGAGTTGATAAAGTTCTAAAAGTAAACAACGATAAATTAGCAGGTTTTACAGCTAAAGCTTATGCCGATGTTATCAAACAAGCAGCTGAAAAAGAAGGAACAAAATTAGTATTACTTTCTTCTACTACAGACAGTATCTATCTTTCATCACTAGTTGCAGTGGCATTAAATGCAGGTTTCGCTTCAAATGTTGTTGGATTGCCGGTTAGCACTTCTCCTTTTCAGGTGAAAAGAAATGCTTTCTCAAACAAAGCTTTTAACATTACTGAAATCAGTACTGATGTAAAAGTTCTTGGTTTGGCTAAAAACTCTTATGGAATTTTCGAAAGTGCTGGATCTGCAACTGAAGAAGATTTCAATCCGTCTATTGGAGACAATGATTTTGGGGTAAAAGTAGAATCAGTAGAAAAAGTAACAGGAAAAGTTTCTATCGCTGATGCTGATATCGTAGTTTCTGGAGGACGTGGGTTAAAAGGACCTGAAAACTGGGGATTAGTTGAAGACTTAGCTGCAGTATTAGGTGCTGCAACAGCATGTTCTAAACCAGTTTCAGATTTAGGGTGGAGACCTCATAGCGAACACGTTGGGCAAACAGGAAAACCAGTAGCAACAAACTTATACATTGCAATTGGAATTTCTGGGGCAATCCAACATATTGCGGGAATCAATTCTTCAAAAGTAAAAGTAGTAATCAACAGTGACCCTGAAGCTCCTTTCTTTAAAGTAGCTGATTATGGTATTGTTGGAGATGCATTTGAAATCGTACCTAAGTTAACAGAGAAATTAAAAGCTTTTAAAGCACAACATTCTTAATTTAAAATTCTCTATCAAAATATAGCTGCCTAAAAACAAGATAATCGTATCTTTGTTTTAGGTAGCTTTTTTGTTCCATATTTTTTGATTAAAATTGCACCTTTATTTTTCAATCAAAAAAAGTATTAAAATGAGGCAGTAATTGCCCTTTTTTACCCATATATATGAGTCTAGTAAAATTGTCCATAAAAGGAATTTCATACAGTCAAACTCAAAATGGCGCTTATGCCTTAATTTTGAATGAAGTTGACGGTGAAAGAAAATTACCAATTGTAATTGGTGCTTTTGAAGCCCAATCAATTGCCATTGCCTTAGAAAAAGAAATAAAACCTCCTCGCCCATTAACACACGACCTATTTAAAAACTTTGCAGAAAGATTTGATATAGTCGTAAAACAAGTAATCATTCACAAATTGGTAGATGGTGTTTTCTATTCAAGTTTAATCTGTGAAAGAGATAAAATCGAAGAAATTATTGATGCCAGAACTTCTGATGCTATTGCACTTGCCTTGCGTTTTAATGCTCCGATTTTTACTTATAAAAACATTCTGGATAAAGCGGGAATTTATTTAAAATCAAATACTGCAGACACCGATTCAGGCGCTCAGGAAATTGATGATGTACTTTCTAATCCGGAAACTTTTGGTCATGAAGAAGAAAGTAATCAATCTGGAGATGTTTATGCTAAACATACTTTGCAAGAACTTAATGAGCTTTTAGACCAGGCCGTTTCTCAGGAAGATTATGAGAAAGCAGCTAAAATTAGAGACGAAATCTCGAAAAGATAATTATAAAGCAATAAGCAATAAGCTTTAGGCAGTAAGCTTAAAGCCTCTTGCCTAAAGCTTAAAGCAAAAAAATCATGAAGCAATACTTAGATTTAGTAAAACATGTTTTAGAAACCGGTTGCCAAAAAGGAGACCGAACAGGAACAGGAACAAAAAGTGTTTTTGGCTACCAAATGCGTTTTGATTTAAGTGAAGGTTTCCCAATGGTTACGACCAAAAAACTACATTTAAAATCGATCATTTACGAATTACTTTGGTTTTTAAAAGGCGATACTAACATTAAGTATCTTCAGGAAAACGGAGTCAAAATTTGGGATGCCTGGGCAGATTCAAATGGCGATTTAGGACCTGTTTACGGTCATCAATGGCGCAATTGGAATAGTGAAGAAATTGATCAGATCTCTGAATTGATTACCGAACTTAAAACAAACCCAAACAGCCGCAGAATGCTGGTTTCTGCATGGAACCCGTCTGTTTTACCAGATACGAAAAAATCATTCGAAGAAAACGTAGCCAACAACAAGGCAGCTTTACCTCCTTGCCATGCCTTTTTTCAATTTTATGTTTCGAGTCCCGACATTGAAAAAGGCGAGACAAAAGGCAAACTTTCTTGCCAGTTGTATCAACGAAGTGCTGATATATTTTTAGGAGTTCCTTTTAATATTGCTTCTTATGCGTTACTAACCATGATGATCGCTCAGGTTTGTGATTTAGAGGCAGGCGAATTCATTCATACTTTTGGAGACGCACATATCTACAACAACCATATCGAACAACTAGAGTTGCAATTAAGCCGTGAGCCAAAACCATTACCAAAAATGATTTTAAACCCTGATATCAAAAATATTTTTGATTTTGAGTTTAACGACTTCACACTTTTAGATTATGAACCACATGCTGGCATAAAAGGAAGTGTTGCTGTATAAATATAAAAAAATCCGCTGATTGCGGATTTTTTTATACAACTAAAACACTATTTTCACTTCCTGCAAAATCATTCCATTTATAAGAATCAGCTTCAGGATCATTCACATATAATCCGTCAATTACATATTTAAACTCATAAATAGCATCTTTCACTAAGTCGTAAGTAGCTTTAAAAGTTCCGTTTTTTAATTTGCTCAAAGTCCCTTCTTCTGGATTCCAATTGTTAAAATCTCCTACTACCGCAGCCGAATTTGCATCTTTAGCCTCTACAGAAAAAGTAACTTTACACACTGGTTTTGTTTTGATAAATTGTTTCTTTAAAGACATAACTATTTAGTTTTTAGATTTATACACCTAAATTACAGAAATTCAGCTGAACATTCAACAACCTCCATATCGATTTGTTATAATATTAAAAACAGTATATTTTTTTAATTATATCCATAATTTAAAGTGTAAAAAATTTCGTATTTCTCATTTAGCACTCCCTTGAGCACAAATATTCTACGATCAAAAACCCCATGATTTCAAAATAAATTTTAACTTTATAACCTCATTATTCATTAATTGTCCTATGGAAAAAGAAGTACACGAACAATACGAATATGCCAGAAGAAGACTTAGACAGAAGAAAATACTATATTTTCATTTTGTACTTTTTCTCTTAGGTAGTTTATTTTTATTTATTGCAAACAGATTTTTTGGCTTCGGTGCTAACACAGATCAAAACTGGTGTATTTGGGGCATTACAACATGGTTTTTCATCTTTATCCTGCACTTTATTAAAGTCTATATTACAGACCGATTTATGAATAAAAAATGGGAAAGAGAACAAATTGACAGACTTGTTGCTTTACAGCAAAAAAGAATCAGTCAATTAGAGTCCAAAATAAATGAGGATACCGATAATAAAATTTAGTCTCAGAATACCATGATTATAATGATAGCGGCGGTAGCCGAAAACAACGCTCTTGGAAAAAATAATGAGTTAGTATGGCATTTGCCAAATGATTTTAAAAGATTTAAATCTCTTACAACCAATCATCACATTATCATGGGGAGAAAAACTTTTGAAAGCTTTCCTAAACCATTACCAAACCGAGTTCATATTGTAATAACACGTCAAAGCGATTACAATCCTGAAGGTTGTATTGTTGTAGACAGCATAGAAAAAGCGATTGCTGTTTGTCCAGAAAATGAAGATTCCTATATCATTGGCGGAGGCGAGATTTACAATTTAGGAATGGAGCATGCTGATATATTAGAAATAACCAAAGTACATCATAGTTTTGATGCTGATGCCTATTTTCCTGAAATTGACAAAACCGATTGGCAATTAGTCGAATCCGAAGAAAATTTTAGAGACGAAAAACATCTTTATGATTATACTTACGAAACTTACATTAGACGATAAATAAAAAAACATCCTCTTTTGAAGGATGTTTTTTAAAGAACGATTGATTTTTTAGAGCTGACTCTTTCAGGAAATAGTTTTTGTAAAAATCACAAATGTTTAAACATTTGAATTAACTGAATAACATTAAAGTTAATTGAGGATAAACCTCAAAAAAGAGCCCTTAATAACAAATACCACTAAGATATTAAAGGCAAGAAAATTAAAATTTCCAAAAACAAATTTAATCCTAAGAACGTATTTTGCACTTCTAAAAAAAACAGTATTGTGGTTTAAAAACAATACTTCCAAAACTACTTACAAGAACAAATGAGATTACCAGTGCAAAGAAAGTATTCATTTGATTTAAGTCATTCTATCCCATCAATCATTAAAACTTCATCATTTTATCTTTAGCAAAAGTGGCTATATATTCAGTATCATACAATACCCACTTTTAGTGATTTTTTTAAAATACCCACTTTTAGTGAGCTATAAGATCTGAAAGGAAATACTTTCTAAAAAGCTTATTCTAAAACATTTGATTTACAAATTAAAAAACGCAATTACAGTTAACACAGTTTGTATTATATTTGCGTAAATAAAAAAAATGTCTGAAAAAATAACCCCATATAAAGACTCTTCTTTAGGTAAAAAAGAGCAAGTTGCCCAAATGTTTGATAACATCTCTGGAAACTACGACAATTTGAATCGCGTAATCTCCTTTGGAATCGACATTAAATGGCGAAAAAAAGTATTAAAAATAGTATCGGATACTAATCCGAAAATCATTCTTGATATTGCAACAGGAACCGGCGATTTGGCTATTTTAATGGCTCAGACTAGGGCTGAAAAAATCATTGGTCTTGATATTTCTGCAGGAATGCTTGAGGTAGGAAAAAAGAAAGTTGAAGATAAAAATCTTTCTAGTATTATTGATTTAGTCTTAGGAGATTCAGAAAACATTCCTTTTGAGGATAATTACTTTGATGCTATTACCGTTGGCTTTGGAGTTCGAAATTTTGAAAACCTGGAAAAAGGTTTTTCTGAAATTTTAAGAGTTTTAAAACCTGGTGGTGTATTTGTTATTTTAGAAACTTCAGTTCCAGATAAAACTCCCTATAAACAAGGTTATAGATTTTATAGTAAAAATATACTCCCAATAATTGGAAAATTATTTTCAAAAGACAATTCAGCTTATGGCTATTTATCAGAATCTGCTGCTGTTTTTCCTTATGGAGAAGCTTTAAACAATATTTTGAGAAAAATTGGGTTTATAGATGTTGTGGCAATGCCTCAAACTTTTGGAGTTGCAACCATTTATTCTGCTTCTAAAAAATAGTATGAAAAAAACAGTAATCTTACTTTTATTAGTCTTATCGACAAAAGGATATTCGCAATTTGCTAAAAGTATGTTTAGCAAAGATCCTATTATCAATCTTGAAAACTGGCAAAAGCAACGCCTGTATTTTGGTTATTACCTGGGATTCAATAGTTTTGATTTTAAATTTGACTACAAAAATCCGGGTCCGGATATTCAGGTAAAAAAGACTACTGGCTTTAATGTTGGTGTTGTTGCCGATTTAAGATTACAGGAATATATTAATTTACGTTTTGAACCAGGGTTGTACTATACAAAACGTGATTTGTATTATCCAAACATGGCTTTAGAGAAAGATTACTTGAGAGAAGTAAACAGTACTTACATTCACTTTCCGTTGTTATTAAAATTCTCGTCGCTACGTACCGGAAATATTCGTCCGTATTTAGTAGGAGGAATGTCGACTACATTAAACTTATCTAGTAATTCAAAATCGCAAGATGATAATTTTGAAGGGAAATTTAGAGTAAAACCATGGACCGCAGCTTACGAACTGGGTTTTGGAATAGATATTTTCTCTGAATACTTTATTTTCTCACCTTCGATTAGAGGAATGTTTGGTATTACTGATGAATTAATTCGTGACAATCCTGCAAAAGGACCAAGTCCGTGGACAGATAATATTGACTCAATGAAGTCGAGAGCAATTTTAATAAATTTCACTTTTCATTAAAACAAATTCTTAACTATTCCGTTTAAATTCACTAAGAATAATTGCTGTTGCGGTAGCCACATTTAAACTTTCTGTTTTTTGTAGCTCTCCAAACCTTGGAATTGAGACTCGGCTGGTTACTATTTTTTCAATTTCTGCTGAAATACCATTGGCTTCATTACCCATAATAATGATTCCACTTTGAGGCAGATTGGACTGATAGATATTATCACCATCCATAAAAGTTCCAAAAACCGGTAATTTTGTTTGTGTGAGAAAAGTTTTTAAATCAACATAATTAACATTTACTCTGGCAATAGACCCCATTGTAGCCTGAACTACCTTTGGATTATAAATATCTACTGTTTCTTTAGAGCAAATGATTTGTTTGATACCAAACCAATCGCAAAGACGCAAAATCGTTCCCAAATTTCCGGGGTCGCGGATGTCGTCTAAAGCAATGATTAATCCTGAATCGATTACTTTATTTTCGACAGGGATTTTAAACACAGCCAAACAAGAATTTGGAGTTGCCAAAGCACTTATTTTTTTAAGTTCCTGCTCATTAATAAGAGTACGCTTTGCAGACTGAACAGTCTCAAAATCATTTAGAGTCGTGTATAAATGTTCTAATTCAAAATTGGATTGCAACAATTCCTGAATTACTTTTACGCCCTCGGCAAAAAATAATTGATTTGCAAAACGTTGCTTTTTTTGATGTAAACCTGTTATAAGTTTTATTTGGTTTTTACTAACCATAAAATAATGTACTTTTGAATTAAATATTTAAAAACACTTGAAAAAGAATTCCACAAAAATAATAGCATTTATTCTAATAGCAATATTTATTTCTGCTTGTAATGCCGTAAAAAGAGTTCCCGATGGAAAAAATCTTCTCGTAAAAAATAATATTCTTGTAAATGGAAAGTCTACAAATGATGAAAATGCATCAAATCAAATGTATCAAAAACCAAATGGTACTCTATTAGGTTACAAATTACGTTTGAATTTATACAACTTAGCCAATTTAAATCCTGATTCAACCTATCAGGCACGATTTAAAAATCACCCTGGCCGATATGAAAATTGGTCAAAGGTACTTTCTGCAAAACAAGTAGATCGTCTTGGACAATCATTTTTGTACAAAGGTATTCATGATTTCTTAAAAAATACTGGTGAACCGCCTGTTATTATTGACACATCAAAAACAAAAAAAACTTTATTACGTTTAAAATTCTATTATTTCAACAATGGTTATTTCAATGTAAAAACAGATTATACAATTGACAGTATTGCTCCAAAAAAGGCCAGGATAAATTATAATATTCTTACCGGACCCGGTTATACTTTAGATTCTATCAGAACAACTATTTTAACTCCTGCCTTAGATTCTTTATATAAGACAAATCCGGAACCTTCTGTTTTAAAATCCGGAAAGCAATATAAAACTTCAGATTTTGAAGAAGAAAAAAATCGTATTACAACTTATTTTAGAAATCACGGTGCTTATTTCTTCCAACCAACTTATGTTACTTTTGATATCGATACAATTGGTAAAAAAAATAAGGCAGATATTAATTTAAAAATTGGCAATAATAATATTCAGGAAAGAGATTCAAGCAGAACTGAACCATTTAAATTATATAAAATAAGCGATGTAAATATTTATACCGATTACTCTGCTGCCAATGCAAAAAGCAAAATAACGGACAGTACAACTTATAAAAACTTTAATTTATACAGCTACAAAAAGCTAAAATACAAACCCAGAGCAATTACAGACGCTATTTTTATTAATAAAGGAAGTACCTACTCTGACACAAGAACAACACTTTCATCGCGTTATTTAAATAACCTTAAGATTTTTAATTATCCTTCTATACAATATGAAGTCGATAAACGCGATTCGACTGCGCAATCCTTAGTCGCTAATGTTTATTTAACACCAAGAAAAAAATATAGTTTTGGCGCAACGCTAGATGTAACACATTCTAATATTCAGGATTTTGGAATTGGAGCCAGTGTTTCAGAAACGATTCGAAATGTCTTTAACAGAGCTGAAACATTAGAAATTTCAGCACGTGTAAATGTCGGTTCATCCAAGGATATGGCCAATCCTAATAATAATTTCTTTAATGTTTCGGAATATGGAATTGATACTAAACTTAATTTTCCAAGAATCTTAATGCCTTTTGGAACAGAAAAGATTATTCCTAAAAGAATGATTCCTTCTACCAGTATTGCAGCTGGTTTCTCAAAACAGCGAAATATTGGTTTAGATAAAGAAAATTTTACCGGCGCATTATCATACAACTGGTCTCCAAAACGTTTGAACACCGCCAAATTAGAAGTACTTAATGCTCAATTTGTGCGTAACTTAAATCCTGATAATTATTTTAATGTTTACACCTCTTCATATGATGAATTAAATGGTATTGCAAATGTTTACAATACAACACCAAGCAATGTTGATAGTAATGGAAATTTAATAATTTCCTCAGGAACAACAGGTTTTACTGATGATGTTTTAAGCGGACAAACAGCCTTAACTCCAGCGGACCAACAATATAAAGATGTTGAGAGTATAGAAGAAAGAAGAGTTCGTTTGACTGAAAATGATTTTATTCTAGCGTCAAGTTATACCTTTACTAAAACAACAAAAAAAGATCTTGCCGACAATAATTTCTATCAATTTAAAGCTAAAATAGAATCAGCCGGTACTTTGTTGTCCTTAATTTCAAACGTTGCGAATCTTCCTCAAAATGTGAACGGTAACTATGAAATATTCAACTTAGAATATTCAGAATATATTAAAACAGAGTTTGATTATATTAAACATTGGGACTTTGGAAAAGAAAAAGTTTTGGCTGTCCGAAGCTTTTTCGGAATTGCGATTCCTTTTGGTAATTCAGATTATATCCCGTTTTCACGAAGTTATTATTCCGGGGGTTCAAATGATAATCGTGCGTGGCAACCTTATTCATTAGGACCTGGAAGCACAGATGCGTTAGATGATTTTAATGAGGCAAATATGAAAATTGCATTAAGTGCCGAATTACGATTCAAAGTTTTTGGAGATGTTAAAGGAGCTGTCTTTGCAGACGCCGGAAATATCTGGAATGTGCTCGATAATGTCACCGATGATAAGGCAACATTTAACAACGTAAACGATTTAGCTGAAATTGCTTTAGGTACAGGATTCGGATTACGATACGATTTAAGCTTTTTTGTTGTTCGATTGGATTTAGGCTTTAAGACTTATAATCCGGCGCATGAGAAGGGAGACCGTTGGTTCAAAGAGTACAATTTTGGGCACTCCGTTTTAAATTTTGGAATAAATTATCCTTTCTAATGCTAATTAATTCTTATTTTTGCAACCTAAAAACCTAAAAACAACTAAAAAAAATTACAATGGCACACAATATTAAACCAGGAGTAGCTACAGGAGATCAGGTACAGGAGATTTTTAATTATGCGAAAGAAAAAGGATTTGCACTTCCAGCAGTAAATGTTACGGGGTCAAGCACAATTAATGGAGTTCTTGAAACTGCAGCGAAACTTAATGCGCCAGTTATCATTCAATTTTCAAACGGAGGAGCACAATTTAACGCAGGAAAAGGATTGTCTAACGCAGGCGAAAAAGCAGCAATCGCTGGCGGAATCGCAGGAGCAAAACATATTCACGCTTTGGCAGAAGCTTACGGGGCAACTGTAATCTTACATACTGACCACTGTGCAAAAAAATTACTACCTTGGATTGATGGTTTGTTAGATGCATCTGAAAAACATTTCGCAGAAACAGGAAAACCATTATTCAGTTCACATATGATCGATTTGTCTGAGGAGCCAATCGAAGAAAATATTGAGATCTGTAAAGAGTATTTAGCAAGAATGAGTAAAATGGGTATGACATTAGAAATTGAGCTAGGTATTACAGGTGGTGAAGAAGATGGTGTTGACAACTCTGATGTTGACAGTTCAAAATTATACACACAACCTGAAGAAGTTGCTTATGCTTACGAAGAATTATCTAAAGTAAGTCCTAAATTTACAATTGCTGCAGCTTTTGGAAACGTTCACGGTGTTTACAAACCAGGAAACGTAAAATTGACTCCAAAAATCTTAAAAAATTCTCAGGATTTCGTTCAAAACAAATTCAACACTGGACATAACCCAGTAGATTTCGTTTTCCACGGAGGTTCAGGCTCAACACTTGAAGAAATCAGAGAAGGAATCAGCTACGGAGTTATCAAAATGAACATTGATACCGATTTACAATTTGCATATACAGAAGGAATTCGTGATTATATGGTTAAAAACCTTGACTATTTAAAATCTCAAATTGGTAACCCAGAAGGTGCTGATGTTCCTAACAAAAAATATTATGACCCAAGAAGATGGGTACGTGAAAGCGAAGTGACATTCAATACAAGACTTGAGCAAGCTTTTGCAGACTTGAATAATGTGAATACACTATAAGTAAAAGTTTAAAGTTTCAGGTTTCAAGTGTCGCAACTTGAAACCTGAAACCTGAAACAACAAAATTAATAAATATGGCTTGGTTTAAAAGACACGAAAAAGGAATTACGACCGCGACTGAAGATAAGATGGACGTTCCGAAAGGATTGTGGTACAAATCTCCTACTGGAAAAATTATTGATGCTGACGAATTAGCGAGAAACTTATTTGTAAGCCCAGAAGATGATTTTCACGTTCGAATTGGAAGCGCAACCTATTTTGAAATTTTATTCGACAATAACGAA
The DNA here is from genome assembly GCF_002217275.1 of Flavobacterium frigidimaris. Lineage (NCBI taxonomy): Bacteria > Pseudomonadati > Bacteroidota > Flavobacteriia > Flavobacteriales > Flavobacteriaceae > Flavobacterium > Flavobacterium frigidimaris. The sequence goes on along the minus strand of NZ_MUGV01000015.1, from coordinate 117,458 downwards.
TTTGTTGAATTAGATAAAAACATGACATCTAAAGATCCTCTGCATTTTGTAGACACAAAAAAATATGCAGAAAGATTAAAAGATGTAATGGAGAAAACGCACCTTAAGGACGCTGTTCGTACAGGAGTTGGAAAATCTAAAGGAAAAGAGCTTGTAATTTGCTGTATGGATTTTGCCTTTATTGGTGGATCTATGGGAGCTGTTGTTGGAGAAAAAATTGCCAGAGGTATTGATCACGCCATCAAAAACAAATTACCTTTTGTCATGATTTCTAAATCAGGAGGAGCTCGTATGATGGAAGCCGCTTATTCATTAATGCAATTAGCTAAAACATCAGTAAAATTAGCCCAGTTAGCTGAAGCTAAATTACCTTATATTTCGCTCTGTACAGATCCAACAACCGGAGGGACAACCGCATCATACGCTATGTTAGGAGATATCAATATTTCTGAGCCAGGTGCTTTGATTGGTTTTGCTGGTCCCCGTGTTGTTCGTGACACAACGGGTAAGGATTTGCCAGAAGGTTTCCAGACTGCTGAGTTTCTTTTAGAGCACGGTTTCCTAGACTTTATCACGCCTAGAAAAGAATTGAAAGACAAGATCAACTTGTACATCGATTTGATTCAAAATAATACAATTAGATAGTTTTAAAACTTCTAATCATATAAAATCCCATTCGCTAAGGCAAATGGGATTTTTTTATATCTTTATTTTAAATCTTGATTGTTATGACGAGAATTTTTTTTGGTTTTGTGGTCTTCTTGCTTCTTTTGAATTGCAACAAAAAAGAAGAGAAGACTTCTTATGTAATTTCCATCGAGAAGAGCAAATTCTTAAATGAATTAAAAAAGAAAAATATTCCACTCCCACCTTCTGGATTTTACTCCTACAACAATCTAATTATAGATCAAAAAGGGGATTTTTATTTTTATCAAAAAGAATATACGCCTTGGCATTGCATTCAATCAGAAAAAGATACAATTCCAGATTTTTTCAACATTAAACCAATTGAGATAATTAAAGTGCCAAATAATAGCATTATTGATTTTATAAAACAAAATGTTGCAAATAGAAATGAAATGAAACGCATGCTTGTAATTGCATCTCAAAATGATACTATAAGAAATAATGCTCTACTTTCTTATTTAAATGAAAACCAACTAAGATCTTTTTCTACAAGAAGAACAACACAAGAAGAAGATACTGTTCTTAAATACAAAAAGAAAAATGATGAATATTATAACTCAGATATAATCAAATGGGATAAAACAAAAATCAGACTCCCAAAAACTGAATAAAAAAAATCTAAGCCACACTACCTTTTGGCTTGTTTCTTTTCAATTCTTTGTCAGCTATTTTAAAAGCTAGTTTCTCACGCCATATCGCATAACGTTCTCTAAAAACTATTTTTATAGCACTATCAACTGCGCCATGCATAAATAAACTCCAAACGCTGGCCATTTTTCGCGTTATAGATCGATCCCATGCACGAAGACTTAATGAAAAAGAACCGTCTACGTAGCGCATCCAATGCCACATTCCGGTTGGCATGAACAAAGTGTCTCCATGTTCCAGAAAAACCTCATAACCTTCAACACCTTTTAAAGCGGGGAATTTTTCAAAATCAGGATTTGCAACATCATAATCTTCCAAGGCATAAGTAGTATTAGGAACGCAATAAAGTCTTTTCTTCCATTTATAATCAAACAATATGATGTGTTTTCTTCCTCCAAAATGGGTGTGAAAAAGGTGAGGCAAATCGATATCGTAATGTAAAAAAGTAAAAGCACTTGAACCTCCAAAAAACATAGCCGGCATGCTTTCTATAAAACCACCCATTAATTCCTTTGGAACTTTTACATCATTAATTAGCTCGGGTCTGTGTTTAAAAAGATTGAAGAAAAAAATACGAAGCTGTGTTGGCTCTCTTTTTATTAAATCGAGATACTCTCCAAATTTCATAGTGGCAATAGAAGCATTGATTACTTTGGTAGGATCAGCTTTAGAATTATCAACCAGTTTTACCTCAATATCCCCTGCGATTTCTTTAAAATAATCGGTTGACCATTTTTCCCTTGCAGGCCAGTCCTTTGTTAAACCTTTTATAATTAAAGGCTTTCTTTTATCTAAATAATTCTTTTTAAAATCTTCTCTAGAAATAGACTCAACGGTATCGACAGGTTTTAAATTAAAGCTCATTTATTTATTGATTTAAACTACCTACTCACTAAGTAAGTATTTGATTATCCATATTAAAAAAATCACAATTAAATAACACAAAATATTTTACATCCCGGTTCGTATAGCCTCAACCGGATCCAAATTGGCTGCTGAAATTGCCGGAAGAATCCCGGATATTAATCCAATAATGGCTGCCAAAGTAGTTCCTAAAATTACATTCCCAAAACTTAAAACGAATTCGAAGTCAAGCACTTTCGTTAAAATCAGTGCAATTCCCCAAACCATTATCAGTCCAATTATTCCCCCAATAACAGAAAGAATTATGGCTTCAAATAAAAATTGAAATAATATAAAACGATTTTTTGCTCCTAATGATTTCTGAATCCCAATTAAATTGGTTCGCTCTTTAACGGAAACAAACATTATGTTGGCAATTCCGAAGCCTCCTACTAAAAGAGAAAATCCACTAATAATCCAACCTACAACATTCATCTGACCCAAAATTCCGTCAATAAAATCTGTAAAGCCCGAAAGAACATTCACAAAGAAATTATCGATTTCACCTGCTTTCATTCCGCGAATAGCCCTTAGTTTCTGTGCAACTTCTGCTTTATAAGCATCCATATCGATCCCTTTAACTGGTTTTAAAACTATTACCGGTGTCATCGCATCACTATCCCCATACATTCTGCGTAAAAAATTGGCCGGAAAATAAACCGATGTATCATTACTATCACCAAAAAAACCCGCGCCCTGTTTTGTCATAACGCCAATAACCGTAAAACGTTGTCCATACAAACGAATACTTTTTCCGACAGGATCATCAGAACCGAAAAGGCCGGTTGCAATTTCATATCCTAAAACAATTACTGGCGATCCGGAATTCGATTCAGATTCGGTATAAAATCTTCCCTTATCAAAAGTCAATCCGTCAATATCAACCATTTCATAAGAAGATGGAACCATATTTACATCTGCTACGGTTTTTGAATCATATTTTAAACTTTCATGATTTACAAAAAGCTGGTACCCCACCTGTTCTGTATTATTCAGGGAATTTTTTAAGGCGATATATTCATCATATTTAACATTTGGAAACTGCTCTCTTTTCCATTGTGGAATTTCAGAAGGTCCAAAGCAAAATTTCATTAAATAAATTGTATTTTTATCTAGGCTGCTCAAATCTTTAGAGATTTTACGATCCAGAGAATCAACAGCGGCCAAAACAGCAATAATTGAAAAAATACCAATTGTAACTCCTAACAACGACAATAATGTACGCAATTTGTTATTTCGTAAAGCATTTATGGCAAAGCTCAGACTTTCCTTTAACAATCTTAAATAAAGCAGCATATTTTCGTATTTTTCAGTAAAGTAAAATTCAATAAATTAAAATCAAAAACCTAATAAAAGTTAACTTACTCATCAGTAGTTTTTTTTAAGATAATGTTACATTAATTTTCTTTAAAATAATATTTAAAAAAACTACTTTTGCAGTCTGAAAATTATAACTACACAATGAGCACAACTAAAACAATACAATCAGCATTAATATCTGTTTTTTCGAAAGATGGACTAGAGCCAATCGTTAGAAAATTACACGAACAAAACGTAACACTTTATTCAACTGGAGGGACTGAAGATTTTATAAAAAATCTTGGAATTCCTGTAGTTCCAGTAGAAGATATTACTTCGTTTCCTGAAATTCTTGGGGGAAGAGTAAAAACTTTACACCCGAAAATTTTTGGTGGAATTTTAAATCGTCAGGATAACGAAAGCGATGTTCAGCAAATGAAGGAATTTGATATTCCGCAAATTGATTTAGTAATTGTTGATTTATATCCTTTTGAAAAAACAGTTGCCTCAGGTGCAAGTGAACAAGATATTATTGAAAAAATTGATATTGGTGGAATCTCATTGATTCGTGCCGGTGCAAAAAATTTCAAAGACACTGTAATAGTAGCTTCTGTAAATGAATATAGTTTGCTTTTAGATTTGATTACAGAGCAAAATGGAGCAACAACATTAGAAAACAGAAGATTGTTTGCTACAAAAGCATTCCATGTTTCTTCTCATTATGATGGCGCTATTTTTAATTATTTCAATACAGATGAAACCATCTATAAAGAAAGCATTGCAAACGGACAAGTTTTAAGATACGGAGAAAATCCACATCAAAAAGGATTTTTCTTTGGAGATTTTGACGCTATGTTCAAAAAAGTTCACGGAAAAGAATTGTCATATAACAATTTGTTAGATGTTGATGCTGCAGTAAATTTAATTAACGAATTTAAAACTGACGGACCAACATTCGCTATTTTAAAACATAATAATGCTTGTGGTTTAGCTTCAAGAAAAACAATTAGCGAAGCTTATTTAGCGGCTTTGGCTTGCGATCCTACATCGGCTTTTGGCGGTGTTTTGATCGCAAATACTAAAATTGATTTGGCTACAGCACAAGAAATCAACAAATTATTCTGTGAGGTTGTAATTGCTCCAAGTTATGATGATGACGCAATTGCCGTTTTACAAGAAAAGAAAAACAGAATTATATTAGTTCAGAATGAAGTTGAATTACCTTCAAGACAAGTAAGAACATGTCTTAATGGTTTGTTAATTCAGGACAGAAATACTATTACAGATACTAAAGAGCATTTAAAAACCGTTACTATTACAGAGCCAACTGCACAAGAGATAGAAGATTTAATTTTTGCTTCTAAAATTTGTAAAAACACAAAATCAAATACAATCGTATTTGCTAAAAACGGAACTTTAATTTCATCAGGAACTGGTCAGACATCAAGAGTTGATGCTTTGATGCAGGCTGTTGATAAAGCGAAAGCTTTTGGCTTTGATTTAACCGGAGCTTCAATGGCGAGTGATGCATTTTTCCCTTTTCCGGATTGTGTAGAATTAGCCAAAAAAGCAGGAATTACAGCTGTAATTCAGCCAGGAGGATCAATAAAAGACGAATTAAGCATAAATTATTGCAATGAAAATAATCTTGCAATGGTATTTACAGGAACACGTCATTTTAAACATTAATTTGTTTAACTTTGTTCGATAATTATTTATAACATTTTAAACCCCTAAAAAACTTATGGGATTTTTTGATTTCATGACCGAGGATATTGCGATAGACCTTGGTACCGCAAACACTTTAATCATTCATAATGATAAAGTTGTTATTGATAGTCCGTCAATCGTTGCACGTGACAGAATATCAGGCAAAATCATTGCTGTTGGTAAGGAAGCCAATATGATGCAAGGTAAAACGCATGAAAACATAAAGACCATAAGGCCTTTGAAAGATGGTGTAATTGCCGATTTTGATGCTTCAGAAAAAATGATCAATATGTTCATTAAAAGCATTCCAGCATTGAAAAAAAGAATGTTTACTCCAGCTTTAAGAATGGTAGTATGTATTCCGTCTGGTATTACTGAAGTGGAGATGCGTGCTGTAAAAGAATCTTGTGAAAGAGTAAACGGAAAAGAAGTTTATTTGATTCATGAGCCAATGGCAGCAGCAATTGGTATTGGTATCGATATCATGCAACCAAAAGGAAATATGATTGTTGATATTGGAGGTGGTACAACTGAAATTGCTGTAATTGCATTAGGCGGAATTGTATGTGATAAATCTGTAAAAATTGCAGGTGACGTTTTCACAAATGATATCGTTTATTACATGCGTACTCAACACAATCTTTTTGTGGGAGAAAGTACTGCTGAGAAAATAAAAATTCAAATAGGAGCTGCTATCGAAGATTTAGAGAGCCCTCCAGAAGATATGTCGGTTCAGGGTAGAGATTTACTTACCGGAAAACCAAAACAAGTAGATGTATCTTACCGTGAAATTGCAAAAGCATTAGACAAATCAATCCAACGTATTGAAGATGCTGTAATGGAGACTTTATCACAAACTCCTCCAGAATTAGCTGCCGATATCTACAATACAGGTATTTACTTAGCTGGTGGTGGATCTATGTTAAGAGGTCTTGACAAACGTATTTCATTAAAAACAGACTTACCTGTTTACATTGCTGAAGATCCTTTAAGAGCAGTTGTTCGCGGAACCGGAATGGCATTGAAAAACATTGCAAAATTTAAAAGCATCTTAATTAAATAAGATTCAAAATAATAACCAATATTTTTTTTTATTAGAGTCAAATAATAAATTTGGCTCTAATGAAATTGGAAACCAAAAGCATATCCTGAAACAAAATAACCAAACAAGAAATGCAGCAAATTTTTAATTTTATTATAAGAAACAGTAATCGATTGCTGTTTTTGCTGCTTTTAGGTATTTCGTTGGCTCTCACAATTCAATCGCATTCTTATCATAGAAGCAAAGTAATCAGCTCAGCTAATTTTTTAAGCGGAGGTGTTTACGAAAGAATCAATCATGTTAATGAATATTTGAATTTAAGAACCGAAAATGACGAACTTGTACTTGAAAACGCAAGATTAAAAAGTCTCCTTTTTAATAAAGAGGACACTACAAAATTACCGTTGCCGGATAGTGTAAAAGGTGTAAAACCTGCAGATATTATTGTTTCAAAAGTAATTCATAACTCTTACAACAGACATGAAAACTATATTACGTTAAATTCCGGAGCAAATGAAGGAATTAAACCAGATATGGGAGTAATTAATAGTTTAGGAATTATTGGAGTTGTAGACAATACATCACCAAGATATTCAACCGTGGTTAGTATTTTGAATATGAAATCACAAATCAATGCGAAAATCAAAAAATCAAATCATTTTGGTTCATTGACCTGGGATGGAAAAAGCACAGGATTTGTTCAGCTGGAAGATGTACCAAGGCTGGCTTCTATCAAAAAAGGAGATACTATTGTAACCGGAGGCCAATCTGTTATTTTCCCTGAAGGAATCAATATTGGAACCGTTGACAAAATATATATCAAAAATAAAACAAGTTACTACGTTATAAACGTTAAGCTATTTAACGACATGACGAATCTTGGACATGTTTACATCATTAAAAGTAAAGACAGAGACGAACTTATTAATTTAGAAAAAAAGGAAAAAGATGAATAGCGCATTGTTAGTCAATATTTTTCGATTCATTATGTTACTGGCAATTCAGATTGTTATTTTTAATAATATGAATTTTTTAGGATACATAAGTCCGTTTCCGTACATTTTATATATTATTCTTTATCCTGTAAACAGCAACAGATCAGGCCTGATAATTTCAAGTTTTTTACTTGGTCTTACAATGGATATGTTTTGTAATTCGGGAGGAATTCATGCTACTGCATGTGTTATTCTCGCTTATTACAGGCCTTATATTTTCAAATTTTCATTTGGATTGAGTTATGAATATCAAACGATAAAACTAAACGAATCTCTAACACCTGAACGGTTTTCATTCATTTTGGTTTCTGTTTTATTGCATCACATAATATTATTTATACTCGAAGCTTTTCAGTTTAAATTTATTTGGGATATTTTACTCCGAACTCTGTTTAGTACCATTTTTACAATAATTATTTCAATCATAATAATATATCTTATTAAGCCCAATAAACGATGAGAAAAGTTTTGCTGCCCTCTTTAATTATTATCGCAGCATCTTTGCTGCTGATCAGGGTATTTTATCTGCAAATTATTGATGATTCATTTAAATTAAAATCAGAAAATAACGCGATAAAAAAACAGTATGACTATCCTGAAAGAGGTTATATTTATGACAGAAATGGTAAATTATTAGTTGCCAATCAGGCTTCTTATGACATTATGGTTATTCCTCGCGACATTAAAGAGGATCTTAATGTCGATGAATTTTGTTCTTTATTAAATATTACTAAAGAAGATTACGAAAAAAGAATTGCGAAGGCAAGAGTTTATAGTCCGCGATTACCTTCTGTATTTTTATCTCAATTAAACAAAAGTGAATTTGCTGCTTTTCAGGAGAAAATCAGAAAGTTCGAAGGATTTTATTTCCAAAAAAGATCGCTTCGTGATTATGAAGTGGATTATGGCGCAAACATTTTTGGTTTCATTACTCAGGTAAATGAAAAATTAATTGCCAAAAATCCTTACTACAATAGTGGTGATTTAATAGGACAACAAGGAGTTGAACAAAGCTACGAAGAAATTTTACGCGGTATAAAAGGTGTAAAATACATTCAAAAAGATAAATACAACCGGGAAATAGGCTCCTATAAAAATGGAAAATATGACACAATCGCTGTCGCCGGAGAAGATATCAATATAACTATTGATGCTGAACTACAAAAGTACGGCGAAGAATTGATGATCAATAAAAGAGGAGGAATCGTTGCTATTGAACCAAAAACGGGTGAAATTTTAGCATTGGTTACCGCTCCATCATATGATCCGGGAATTATGGTTGGAAGACAAAAATCTAAAAACTATACCCTTTTATATCACGATTCGATTGCTAAACCATTATATGACAGAGGTCTTCTGGCGGAATACCCTCCAGGTTCTCCATTTAAAATTTTAACAGGATTGGTAGCGCTTCAGGAAGGCGTAATTGATGAACATACTACTTTTATGTGTCATCATGGTTTTAGCTATGGTAGAGGCCGATTTATGAAATGTCACGGTTTTGGCCCGCATCAATTAAATAATGGAATTTACAATTCTTGTAATACCTATTTTGCACAATCTTACATGCTAACGATCAATAAATATAAAGATCCTGGTCAGGCTGTAGATGTTTGGAGTGATCACGTAAAAAGTTTTGGATTAGGCCAGTTTATGGGGTATGATTTACCCACTGGTAAAAGAGGAAATATACCAACTTCTAAAACCTACAAAAAAATATATCCGAATGGCGGATGGAGAAGTACAACAATTGTATCGAACGCTATTGGTCAGGGAGAGGTTTTAATGACGCCGATTCAGCTAGCCAATATGATGGCTACAGTTGCCAATCAGGGTTATTATTTTACACCTCATATCATTAAAAAAATTGAGGGTAAAAAGATAGACGCTAAATTTACAACCAAACACGAAACTACTATTGACAAAAAGTATTTTCCTCCTGTAATAAACGGTTTATTTGACGTTTATAATAAAGGAACAGCCTATGCTCTTAGAGTAGAAGGAATTGATATTTGTGGAAAAACAGGAACAGCCGAGAATTTCGCAAAAATTGATGGTGTAAGGACAAAATTAAAGGATCACTCCATTTTTGTGGCTTTTGCTCCAAAAGATAATCCGAAAATTGCAATAGCCATTATGATTGAAAATGGAGGTTTTGGTGCAACTGTTGCGGGTCCGATTGCTAGTTTGATGATTGAAAAATATCTTAGAAAAAAGATCACCAGAACAGATTTAGAAACAAGAGTTTTAAACAAAAGCTTAGCTGTTGAATATGCCAAATTAGGCGGAATGAATGAAGCCAGTGCTATTGAATCAACACCAAAAGACTCCGTTTTAAAAGCTAAAATTATTGCTCCAAAAGCGGTAAATCCAAAGAGTGAAATTAAAAAAACAACTGCAGACACCACAGACAACTAAGAAAGATTATTTCAAATGAGAAATCAAAGTGTAAAAAATAATATCGACTGGATATGTGTCTTTATCTATGCTGCTCTAGTAATATTAGGGTGGCTGAACATCTATTCTTCATCATTTCTATCGACAGAAGGAACTTATCAAAAACAATTAATTTTTATTGGTTGTACTATACCTTTAATTTTCATAGTCCTTTTTGTTGATGGAAAATTTTACGAAAAATACGCCAGTATTATTTTTGGGGTTTCTCTATTATCATTGGCAGGTTTATTTCTATTTGGGAAAACTATTGCAGGACAAAGATGCTGGTACGCCATAGGAAGTTTTACCTTACAACCCTCTGAATTTGCCAAAGCAGCAACTTCGTTGGCATTAGCTAAATATTTAAGTGACACTCAAATAAATCTAAAAGACGTTAATAGACAAATTCAGGCTTTAGCCATTGTTTTTTTACCGGTACTACTAATTTTACCCCAACCCGATCCCGGAAGTGCCCTAATTTATAGTATTTTCATTATTGTACTGTACAGAGAAGGACTGCCTGCGTGGTATGTATGGACAGGTTTTATTACCATTTTATTATTTGTCCTGACACTCGTTCTAGAACCCTACGTGGTTATACTAATTGCGTTAGGTGTCTTAATGATTATTCATTTTAAAGGAAGAGTTGTAGACAGAAATATCATTTTAAGTGGACTAATATTACTTGGTATTTCGGCTTTTGTTCTATCTGTCGACTACGTTTTTGATCACGTTTTTAAACAGCATCATAGAGATCGTTTTAATATCTTGTTAGGAAAAAGTGTCGATATGAAGGGTATTGGATACAACACCAATCAGTCAGAAATTGCAATTGGATCAGGAGGATGGCTTGGAAAAGGATTCTTAGAAGGAACTCAGACCAAAGGTGGATTCGTACCGGAACAACATACCGATTATATTTTTACAACAGTGGGTGAAGAATGGGGATTTGTAGGTTCGCTTGTGGTTATTGCGCTTTTCGTTGGGCTATTTTTACGTGTAATATATCTGGCTGAAAGACAAAAAACAAAATTCAGCAGAGTTTATGGTTATTGTGTTGCCGCCATTTTATTCACGCACTTTTTTGTAAACATTGCAATGGTTATCGGAATTTTTCCAACAATCGGAGTACCACTACCCTTTTTCTCTTATGGAGGTTCCGGACTCTGGGGATTCACTATTCTATTGTTTATATTCTTAAAAATGGATGCTAATAAGGTAAATGAATGGTAGTAATCTTTTAAAATTCCAATTTTGAAATTCCAAATTCCAATAAAACCTTAAATTACAAGTATAAATTACTCTACTACATTAACTTAGGTTTCAATCATTGGAATACAAATATATTAAGATTACAATTGGTTGAAAAAGTGGGCTGTAATCGAAGTATTCTATAAATTCAACTTACAAAATCTTACTAAGTTGATTAAACATAAAAAAGTCCGAAGTTTAAAACTTCGGACTTTTTTATTTAATTATATTTTTTCGCTTGTACTTGTTCTCTTTTTAATAAGCTTTAAGAAAACAGGAAATGTTGATAATATTATGATTCCAATTACGATGACTTCAATATGTTCTTTTAAATCGATACCCTGTTGAAGAAAAACTCCGTATAAATAATGCCCTGAAAAGATCAATATGAAAGACCATAAAAAGGAACTTAATATATTGTAGAACATAAATTTCTTTTTATCCATTGAAACTATTCCTGCAATAATTGGTGCAAAAGTTCTGAAGATTGGAAGAAAACGAGCGTAGATAATTGCTTTCCCACCGTATTTTTCAAAAAAGTCTTTTGATTGCAGTAAATACTTTTTCTTGAACCAAAATGTATCTTCTTTTTTAAACAGATAATAACCACTTTTTGCTCCAAACCAATATCCGGTCATGTTCCCAAAAACTCCCATGATCCCAACTAAGGTCGAAAGTAAAAAAACATTGATAAAATCGCTCGGAATATAAAGAACATTTTGAATTAAATCGCGGCTATAAATCCCTGATAAAAAAAGCAAACTGTCTCCGGGAAGAAAAAAACCTGCGAAAAGTCCTGTTTCAGCAAAAACGATAAACAGCACTATGTATAAACCAATTTGAAAACCGCCGATACTTAAAGTTATATAAAATTCAGGGTTGACTAATTGAGTCCAATCAAAATTATTCATAAAATGAGTTTGGTTACATTTATAAGTTTGTGAAAGTAAGAATAATTTAGTTTAACCACAATAAATTACGGCATTTTAAAGATAAATTAACGATAAAGAAAGCCAGACATTCGCCTGGCTTTCTAAAAAATATTAATCCCTTTCGTACTTACAACAGGTGTGCAAATTATCGTAATCTGTCTGTGTAGCTTTTACTTCTTTTGTATCGTGACCTACTTTTGCAATTGCTTTGTTTAAATCCTCAGGAGAACTTTTCTCTTCATTCAAAATAACCGTAAGCTGATGTGAACTAATATCCCAGCTAACTGTTTTTACACCCGGCACACTAAAAGCCGCTTTTTCAATACGTTTTTTACATTGCTCGCAGTTTCCGTTAACTTCAGTAGTATATTTTAAATTTTTATTCTTTTTAGTTTGAGCCTGAACTGAAAACCCTAAAAAAGTGATCATTGCAATTAAAATTAAATTCTTCATTTTATTAATTATTTAAAGTTATTTATATTGTATTTATTTTATTTTAAAACGCAATCCCGCATAATACATTTGCCCAAATATTGGTGCGTATGCAACAGAAGCATCAAAGTTTGGTCCAAATGGATCTTCGGCACCTAAAATTGCTTTTTTCTGTTTATAATTCCCAATGTTTTCTCCACCAATATACACTTCAAAAACAGGCGAAAAAACTCTTGTAACCTGAATATTCATCAAAGCATAAGAAGGAGAAAAATTCGGAAATTGGTCTTCAGCAGGATTCGATGCCGTGTAAGGCAATTGTTGTGCTCCCGACCAATTAAACGTGTAATCAAACTTCCACTGTTTAGTATCAGTCATTGGAGTTTCATATTCCAAATTGCCTAAAAAACGATGTTTTGCCTGAAGCGGACGTTGAAAAGTTCCCCTCAAATAATCTGTTTGAATATCATAATATTTGTAGGCCGTTCTCAAATTCAGGTTATGAATTAACTCGTAATTGAACTCTAGTTGAAAACTATTCGCAAATGAACTTCCTTTTAAATTATAAAACAAAACATCCTGAGGACTTTGCATCAAATCGACAACAGCCTGATTTTGGAAATCGGTTCTGTAGAAATCAAAACCAGCTTCGGCATTTTTATTAAAAAGCTTAAATTTCTGCGAAAAGCTTACTCCATAATTCCATGCAATTTCAGGATTCAAACCATAAATTTTTCCATTATTATCTAATATTGAAAAAGTTCTCGAACTTGCAAACAACTGTTGGTTCTCGGCAAAAATATTAGCTGAACGTTTTCGTCTTCCTGCAGAAAAACGAATTACCCCATTTTCCCAGGGATTATACCGCATGTGTAAACGAGGCGTTACAAAAAATCCTAATCGATTATGGTTGTCTACCCTTCCGCCCAAGATTAAACTGAAATTATCTGTATTATCGTAGGTATATTCAAAGAAAGCTCCAACTGAATTATCAATACGACTGTAATCTGTTACGTTTACAAATTCCTGATATTGATCGTACGTAAAATTTAAACCTGTCGTGAATTTGTGCTTCGTATTATTAATAATCGAATTGAAAATTAAATTCGAATAAAAACTATTCTGCTTAATGTCATACAAATTTAATCCGAAGTAAGAATTTTGATTATGACTGTTAAAAGCATTTTGAAAACCAATACTCTGATAGGGCATATCCTTAAAAACATAACCAATTTTAGTCGACACATCAAAACGTTCGGTATTGATTTCTGAGCCCCAGTGATTCGTTGTTCCGCGATCTCTGTCTTTATCAAAATCAACTTCGCCGGTTTGTTTTTTATCATTCATATATCTGAAATTGATAAAACTCACCAAGCCACTTTCGGGGTTGTAATATTGATATCGGTTTAAAACATTGATTTGTTTTGCTAAGGGGTTGTCAAGAAATCCATCGTTATTCATATCGTTTTTGGCTACACGGGTATTGCCATGAACGAACAAACTTGTCGCCCATTTATCCGATATTTTTTTATTGAAATGTGTATTCAATTCAAAACGGGCATCCGTAGAACCATAAACATTTAAGAAAAACGGAATATCGCTTAACGGCTTTAAAAGTTCGGTATTTATTTGTCCCGAAATACTTTCATAACCGTTAATAACACTCCCTGCTCCTTTTGTAATCTGAACACTTTCGATCCAGGTTCCGGGTGTAAAAGACAAACCATATGCTTGCGAAGCTCCGCGAACAGAAGGAATATTTTCTTCTGTAATCATTAAATACGGGCTCGTTAAACCTAACATTTTTATTTGTTTAGTTCCTGTAAGAGCATCTGAAAAATTAACATCTATGGATGGATTAGTTTCGAAACTTTCAGCCAGGTTACAACAAGCCGCTTTTAGCAATTCTTTGCTTGTAATTACGGTTGTATTGGCTGTAAGTGTATAGGATTTTTTTATTCCTTTTTGCTTTTTGGTCACTTTTACTTCCTGCAAATCTTCTTGTGAAAAAACAGATACTGAAAGCAAAATCATACCAAACAGCATGATATTTTTTTGCATAAAAAAATGATTTTAATAGTAATTAGAAAACTGTTTCTTCAAAGTTTATCTTAAAACAGAGAAACCAAAACAGCACATTTCAAGCCATAACAGACTTGATTCTAAAACATTAAAATCAGGAGTAGAAAATATATTGATTGTATAACTTGAATAAGGGCGGCGCATTCGCATCAGAATAATACGAAGTGATTTGATTGCTTTTAAAATTCGGAACAGATAAAAACGCAATTGGTTTATATTCCTGAATTACTGCCGGAAAAGCGATTTGAAAAAAGAATATTTTGAAAGTAGCATCATCTGATTTTTTTTCGATATGAACTACTTTATCTTTACAACAAGATGATTTTTTTTCAGTCGATCCGCAACAGCTTTTTTCTGGTGTAGCTGCGACCGAAGTATTTAACGAAACAGAAGCAATTTCTCCTCCACAATAATGCACGTCAAAAGCAAACCCAATGTTGGAAACCAACAATAGGAACGCTAGAAATAATACTGCGCACTTCTTTATATTCATATTGCAAAACTATCTAAAAAACGGCAGAAAAGATTTAATGAAATGTTATTTTTTAAAATTTTGTTGCTGATAATAGAATGCCGGAATAAAAAGCAAAATCAAAATGGGTTGAATAATAAATCGTCGGACATAAAAGAGCAACCAATTTCCATCAGGAAAATAATTCAAAATCACAAAAAATAAAACGAACAACAACACTAACATAAACGCATAAAGAAAAGTACTGAACTTTAAAATTTCCTTGTCAGGAAATAGAGCATAAATAAGTGATAATGATAAAATAGTATTTAAAAAATATCGAAAGAAAAGCCCGTAAAAAAGCTTTAAAACATCAACTTTAGGGAATGGTAAATTTTTAAAATTTGATTCAAAATAATCCAAAAAAGGATCATAAAACAACTGCCCCTCAAAAGCCCTAATAAGTCCAAAACAAATGACAATGAAAACTGTGATTAGAATTTCGACCTTATATTCCCCTATTTTACTTAGCATATTTTGAAAATTTATTAACCCAAAATACCCATAAAATAAAAACTAAACCATAAATAATCAAAGGAAACAAAACGCCGTGTAAAATATGTTCATTTTCAGGAAAACGAAATAACAACACTGTTAAAATCGCCACCCGAAGCACATTTAAAACATAAATTAAAATACTTCCTGCAACTATAAATAATAAAGTTGTTTTAAATTTTCCGGAAAAGGCAATCACGAAAGAGGCAAACAAAATAATGACACTTATTGCGTTGCAGCCTTCTACAATTCGTAGGGTAAATTTTTTATTATACCACACTTCCAAATAAGGATATAATACACTTTTTTGAATTTTAATATCACAATTAAACCATTGCATAATTTGTTTTACATTATGCCCAACTACATTTGTTATTCCGTCAACATCATTAGTGGCAAAACTGTTTAAATAAAACTTATAAAGCAACGTCAGCACAATATAAGCCGAAAAGAAAGTGCCTATAAAAATCAAGAAAGGCTTAAATTGTACTAAATATTTTTTCAAGAGAATTTTTTTTCAAATTTATGTATTTTTTGAGATTAGCTTTAAATACTTTTGTATAAAATTTTTACATCATGACATTTCAGGAATTACAACCAAAAATAAGTGCTATTGTTGCTGACAACAATATAATTAGAGACGAAAAACTATTGGCAATTTGTCAATTATTAAACGAAAACGTAGAATACTACAACTGGGTTGGATTTTATTTCGCCAATCACGAAAACAAAACCTTACATCTTGGGCCGTATGTAGGTGCAGAAACAGATCATACTGTAATTCCTTTTGGAAAAGGTATTTGCGGACAAGTTGCAGAAAGCAATGCCAATTTTGTAGTTCCTGATGTTGCTGCACAGGACAACTATATAGCTTGTAGCTTTACAGTAAAATCAGAAATTGTGGTACCTCTGTTTGTTGATGGCGTAAACATTGGGCAAATTGATATTGACAGCCATGTTATCGATCCGTTTACTGAAGCTGATGAAAGATTTTTGGAGTTTGTAAATCAAGAAGTTGCTAAATTGTACTAAAAATAATACATTTGAATATCTTATTTTAGCCAATTTATGAAACCATTTTTGCGTATACTATTTTTCCTTTTAATTTCGACTAATTTATTCTCGCAATCTCTTGCAGAAAGTAAAGTAACTTTTCTTGATTCTTGCTGGACAGAAAGCTCAGCTGAAAACTACAAGTATATTAGAATTGTTGAAGATTATTATACCGATAAGAAATTATATGTCTACAAAGAATATTACAAATCCAAAGTATTAAAATCTATTGGAACAACTTTAGACAGAGATGTTATTAGAAAAGAGGGGCAATTTATTTCTTATTATGAAAATGGTAACAAGCAGTCCAACGTAAATTTTGTGAAGACAAAAAAATCAGGAAAAGAATTCAACTGGTATGAAAACGGAAATATAAAATCTGAAATTGAATATTTTGAGAATAAAAAAGGAGATACTGAGTACAAGATCAACAACTTCTGGAATCCTCAAAAAAAACAAACAATAGCAGACGGAAACGGAGATTACTCTGATACAGAAGAACACTCCGAAGAAAGTGGCAGAATAAAAAACGGATTTCCAGACGGTATTTGGAAAGGGAAAAACCTAAAAATGAAATCCACTTTCACTGAAAATTATGAAAATGGCAAATTAATTTCAGGAGTTACAATAGATTCTTTAAATGTTGAACATCCTTATACAGTAAAAAATCAACCTCCGAGTCCAAAAAAAGGTATTAATTCCTTTTATAGCTACGTTGGAAAATCAATGTATATTCCTAACGAAGCCAGAAACAAAGTTTACGGGAAAATATATTTAACTTTTATCGTTGATAAAGAAGGAAATTTGGTCGAGCCAAAAATAATAAAAGGACTTGGCTATGGTCTGGATGAAAACGCAATTAGTTTAATTAAAGGTGCTAAAAAGTGGATTCCGGGAACAATTAGAGGTGTCCCTGTACAAGTTTTATATTCGCTTCCTATAACAATTGCAAAAAATGGGTACTAAAAATTTATTTTTCGAAAAAAAAGTATTAATTTTGCACCCGTCTTACAAAAGTTGTAAAGACATACATAAAAATCATTAAATAATATTGGAATGTATTTAACTAAAGAAAAGAAAGAAGAGATTTTCGCTCAACACGGTGCTGCAACAAACACTGGAAGCGCAGAAGGTCAGATTGCATTGTTCACTTACAGAATTTCACACTTAACTGAACACTTGAAAAAAAATCGTCACGATTACAACACTGAGCGTTCACTTGTACTATTAGTAGGTAAAAGAAGAGCTTTGTTGGATTACTTGAAAAAGAAAGAGATCAACAGATATCGTGAGATTATCAAAGTATTGAATATCAGAAAATAATCAATATAGAAAAGAGGTGCGAAAGTGCCTCTTTTTTTATTTTAAATTAAAAATCAGATTTTTAGATTTTTAACTTAACAAACGCATAAATATTGATTTTTAAAATTGATATTGACATTAAAAAAAGTTTGGTTTTTCATTGGGTTTTAGAAACAACAACTACACACACAACAACTACAACACAACTAAAACCCATTGTATAACCAATAAGGAAAAATTATGATTCCACAATTATTTGTAGAAAAAATCGATTTAGGTGATGGCAGAAGCATCACAATCGAGACAGGTCGTTTAGCTAAACAAGCAGACGGTTCTGTAGTAGTAAGAATGGGCGATACGATGATACTTGCAACAGCAGTATCTGCACGTAGCGCTAACCCAAATGTTGATTTTTTACCATTAACGGTAGATTATCGCGAAAAATTTGCAGCAGCAGGTCGTTTTCCAGGAGGTTTCTTTAAAAGAGAAGCACGTCCTAGTGATAGCGAAGTATTAACAATGAGATTGGTTGACCGTGTTTTACGTCCGCTTTTCCCAGACGATTACCACGCTGAAACTCAAGTTATGATTCAGTTAATGTCTCATGACGAAACTGTTATGCCAGACGCTTTAGCTGGTTTAGCTGCATCTGCAGCATTAGCTGTTTCAGATATTCCTTTTTACAACTTAATTTCTGAAGTACGTGTTGCACGTATCGATGGAAAATTTGTAATCAACCCAAGTAGAGAAGACTTAGAAAAATCTGACATCGATATGATGATTGGTGCTTCTATGGATTCTGTTGCAATGGTTGAAGGAGAGATGAAAGAAATCTCAGAAGCAGAAATGGTAGAAGCTATCAAATTTGCTCACGAAGCTATTAAAGTTCAAATTCAGGCACAATTGCGTTTGCAAGCTGCTTTTGGTAAAAAAGAAATTCGTACTTACGAAGGTGAGAAAGAAAACGAAGAAATTTACAAAAAAGTAAAAGCTGCAGCATACGATAAAATTTATGCTATTGCAAAAGTTGGATCTGCTAAACACGAAAGAACGGCTGCATTTGCTGAAGTAAAAGAAGAAGTGAAAGCTCTATTTACTGAAGAAGAATTAGCTGCTGATGGAGATTTGGTTTCTAAATATTTCTACAAAACAAACAAAGAAGCTGTTCGTAATGTAGTATTAGAATTAGGTGTTCGTTTAGATGGTAGAAAAACTACAGATATCAGACCAATCTGGTGTGAAACTGATTATTTACCAAGAGTTCATGGTTCTTCTTTATTTACTCGTGGAGAAACTCAGGCTTTGGCTACAGTTACTTTAGGAACTTCAAGAGAAGCTAATCAAATCGACTCTCCATCTGAACAAGGTGAAGAAAAATTCTATTTACACTATAACTTCCCTCCTTTCTCTACTGGTGAAGCAAAACCACTAAGAGGAACTTCAAGAAGAGAAGTTGGTCACGGAAACTTAGCTCAAAGAGCATTAAAAAATATGATTCCTGCAGATTGTCCTTACACAATTCGTATTGTTTCTGAAGTTTTAGAATCTAATGGTTCTTCTTCTATGGCAACAGTTTGTGCTGGAACAATGGCTTTGATGGATGCTGGTATTCAAATGGTAAAACCAGTTTCTGGAATTGCTATGGGATTGATTACTGACGGTGAAAAATTTGCTGTATTGTCTGATATTTTAGGAGATGAAGATCACTTAGGAGACATGGACTTTAAAGTAACTGGAACTGCTGATGGTATCACAGCTTGTCAAATGGATATCAAAATTGATGGTTTACGTTACGATATCATGGAGCAGGCTTTAGGGCAAGCACGTGAAGGACGTTTACACATCTTAGGAAAACTGACTGAGACTATTGCAGCTCCAAGAGCAGATGTAAAAGCGCATTCACCAAAAATCATTACCAGAACTATTCCTGGAAACTTTATTGGAGCATTAATTGGACCTGGTGGAAAAGTAATTCAGGAATTACAAAAAGCTACAGGAACAACTATTGTAATCAACGAAGTAAACGAAGAAGGTGTTATCGAAATCTTAGGTACAGATCCTGCTGGAATTGAAGCAGTATTGGCTAAAATTAAGTCAATCACTTTTAAACCACAAATGGGAGAAGCTTACGAAGTAAAAGTAATTAAAATGTTAGATTTTGGAGCTGTAGTAGAATATACTGCTGCGCCAGGAAATGAGGTTTTATTACACGTTTCTGAATTAGCTTGGGAACGTACTGAAAACGTTACTGATGTAGTGAACATGGGCGATGTTTTTGAAGTGAAATACTTAGGTGTTGATCCTAAAACTAAAAAAGAAAAAGTGTCAAGAAAAGCACTTTTACAAAGACCTCCACGTGAGGAGAAAAAAGAGTAATCAGATCTTAGTTTACTAAAGGTTTATTCATAGAAAACCCCAGTTCATTTATTTGAATTGGGGTTTTTCGTTTCAAAACATAGATATTTTATTACATTTTAACACTTAAAGGTGAAATTTGTAACATTTTTTTGATACTTTTGAAATCATCAAAACAAATCATCAAAATCAAACAATCCTTTGAAAAATCACCAAAAAAGATCACTTTTCCTTATTATATTTGGATTATTCTTAAACATTTACACTACACACAGCCAGACAAGCAACAATAAAACTTCTATCAATAATTGGTTTGATAACACTGTTGGCAAAGAAAACCTACCTATTTACAATGGTTCTCGCCATGTAAATTATTACAGAACACTGGACAATAGCCATAGTTATTATGTTTCCGGAAAATTTACCACGGGCTCTCTTAGATATGAAGATCAGAACTACTATAACGTTGAACTTAAATATGACGTTAACAATGATGTTTTGGTTTGCAAACCAGTTGGCGCATATGACTATATGGGAATAAATGTCATCAAAGAAAAAACAGCCGGATTTAGTATTTACGATAAGCAATTTGTTAATATAAACTACAACAATCCTTCATGCCCTCCAGATATGAATGGCTATTATCAGGAAATTATCTTTTCAAAAAACAACATTCTTTACATTAAACACCATAAGAGCAGAAAAAAAGTAATTGACACCAAAACTATTTCCGATGGAGTCAACCAAAATAGTACTGATGAGTTTAAAGATAAAAATGAATTTATTTTAAAATACAAAGAGGTCTATTACAGGATAATTTCAAAAAGTGACGTTATCAAAATTTTTCCTGAGTACAAAAGTAAAATAAAAAATTATTACAATAAGAATGTTCAATTAGAGGAATCAGATAATACTGTTTTTATTGAAAATTTAATAAAAGAAATAAACACTATCTCTAATAATGTATCCAATTAAAAATGAGAAAAATTATATTAGCCCTGTTTTTATTAACTTTTCATGCATTATCTTTTAGTCAGGAAAAAACAAAAAAAATATCCATTGAATTTAATAATACGGATTTAAAATCAGCATTAGAAAATATTGAAAAAACTACTGATTACACATTTTACTTTGATCAGAACTGGTTTAAAAACGAGCCTATTATCATCAATAAAAAATATGAAAATACTTCAGTTGAGGATATATTAACTAGTATTTTTGAGAAAACGGATCTAAATTTTTTCATATCTGACAAAGAAATAATTCTAACCAAAAACAGCATTATTTACGATGCTTTACCAGATGATTATTTTGAACCTTCAACAACTGCTCAGCCAAACAAAGTAGAAGCTGTCGTTGTAGCAAAACCTGTATTTCAGCAGCAATATGATACATTGAAATACAACAAAGTTAACTCTGGCATTACTTATATTGGTAAAGAGAAAAAAGGTGGGGAATCAAAATTCTATACACTTTCAGGGTTCATAAAAAATAAAAAAACCGGAAAAACAGTTTCTAATGTAAGCATTAAAGTACGTGGTAAGGACATAAGTACCGTAACGGATAATGATGGTCATTATACCATTGAAGTCCCGTTTGGTCTTAATTACATTGAAGTCGCGTCAATCAATCATAAAAAAGATGTAGAAACCTTAATGGTTTATGACAATGGTAAATTAGATCTTGACCTTTATGAAAACATAAACGAACTAGACGAGGTCATTATTAAGAAAAATGCAGACAAAAATGTAAAAAATGTTATTGCCGGTGTCTCCAGTATTGATGTTGAAGGAATAAAAAACATCCCTTTAGTTCTTGGAGAGAGAGATATTTTTAGAGTTGCCACAACCTTGCCGGGTATTAAAACTACAGGAGAAGGTTCTGCAGGATTTAATGTTAGAGGAGGAAAAGACGATCAAAATTTAATTCTTTTAGACAATGCAGTTTTATATAATACGTCTCACTTTTTAGGTTTTTTCTCTGCCGTAAACCCTTATACAACCAGTAAAGTAGACATATATAAGGGTAGTATTCCTGCGAGATTTGGAGGAAGATTATCTTCTGTTTTTGATATTGCTTCTAAAAATGGTAATCCCGAAAAATTCTCTGGCGAAGGTGGAATTGGTTCTGTTACCAGTAATCTTACTATAGGAACGCCAATAGTAAAAAACAAATCCAGTTTATTAGTTGGTGTACGAACTACTTATTCTGAATGGATTTTAAAAAGTCTCGATGATGAACAATTAAAAAATAGTCAGGCAGCATTTTTTGATGGAATTATAAAATACAATCATAAAATAAATACCAATAATAATATTGAATCAACACTATATTATAGTAAAGATCGTTTTAGCATTTCTTCTGATTCCGTTTATAAATATAGTAATGCATTGGTTTCTTTAAAATGGAATCACGCCTTTAACAGCAAAAGTAAAGCCGACTTAATACTTACCAATAGTAATTACAAGTTTAATATTGACTATGATAACGGAACTCCAAATTCTTTTAATTACGGTTACAAACTAAATGAAACTCAATTTATCGTAAATGCTAATTATTCACTTAATAGCAAACATGCTTTTAATTATGGTATTTCAAGTAAACTTTACAATGTTGACCCGGGATATTTAAATCCTAAAGATCCTAAATCGACTATTATTCCAATAAATATAGAAGATGAAAAAGCATTAGAGTCTGCGGTTTATTTCTCAGACAATTATACTCTTAGCGAGAAAATATTAATTAGCATGGGATTGCGTTATTCATCCTACTCTGCACTGGGTGAATCAACACAAAGAATTTACGAAAACAACGCTCCGGTTAATGACAATACCGTTGTTGGAACACAACATTATAAAAACAATGAAGTCATTAAAACTTATGGAGGTTTTGAACCAAGGATAGCCGCACGCTATTTGTTTACCGATGATTTCTCTGTAAAAGCAAGTTTTGATAAAACGTATCAATACATCCATTTACTAACAAATAATACGACTCAATCGCCAACTGATTCATGGAAGTTATCTGATTTAAATATTGCCCCTCAAGAAGCCCAACAATATTCTTTAGGATTTTATAAAAATCTCGATAACGACAATATAGAGCTAAGCTTAGAAGGTTATTATAAAAAATCTAATAATTTACTGGATTATAAGGTCGGATCTGAATTGTTACTGAATGAAAATACTGAAACACAACTATTACAAGGTGAAGGAAAAGCATATGGTGTTGAATTTTTACTAAAGAAGAATGCCGGAAAACTTAACGGTTGGCTAGGATATACTTATTCCAGAACTTTTATTAGAGTAAACACTGAGTTCATTGATGAAAAAGTTAATAATGGGCATTATTTTCCAACTAGCTTCGATAAGCCACATGAAGTTAGTGCTGTATTAAATTACAAATTCACTAAAAGATATAGTTTATCTGGTAATTTTGTATACCAATCAGGAAGACCAATCACTTATCCTATTGGAAGTTATGTTTATAATGGCATGGAATACACATTATATAGTGACAGAAACAAATTCAGAATTCCTGATTACTACCGACTAGATCTTGGTTTCAATATTGAAGGCAATCATAAAATAAAAAAATTATCGCACAGTTTCTGGAATATATCTGTTTACAATGTTTTAGGAAGAAACAATCCTTACTCCATCTTTTTTATTACAAAAGAGGGTCAGATAAAAGCTTATAAAACATCTATATTTTCTGTACCGATACCAACCATAACTTATAATGTCAAATTTTAACAATCAAAATAAATGGAACTTATAATCAGACCTTTGAGACTTTTATATAAAACATTTGTTTTAATAGTTTTATGTCTTTCTGCAGGCAGTTGTACAGAACAATATGTTTTTCAAAACAATTCTACGTTTGAAAGCATCCTGATCGTTCAGGCAAATATTACAAATGAATTAAAAAAACAAGAAATAAAAATTACCCGATCGTATCGTCTTGAAGAAGATGGACCCACTTTTGAAAAAGGGGCACACGTTTATGTAACCGACAGTGATAAAAACACCTTTGAATTTGAACTAGAAGATTTTTCAGGTCTTTACGTTTCAAAAAATGATTTTCAGGCAATTCCAGGAAAATCGTATCGTTTAAATATTATTACAAAAGATGGGAAATCGTACTCCTCTGCGGCACAAACTTTAACAACAGTAAACCAGGTTCAGGTAGAACCTAAGGTACAAACTATAGATGGCATTAAGGGAGTACAAATAGAAGTTAGTAGCTATGATCCAGAGGCGAAATCGAAGTTTTACAGATACGAATATGAAGAAACCTATAAAGTGATCTCTCCCTCATGGAGTCCTGATAAACTCAAAATAGATCCTGCCAGTCCTAATCCGGAACAGCCGAATTATCTGATTGTTCCAAGAGAAGGCGAAACGAGGACTTGCTTTACAACAAAAAAATCAGATGATTTAATTTTATTAAGTACAGTAGGTTCAAGTGAAGATCGTATCAATTTACCAATTCGTTTCATAGATATGAAAAGCCCTATTCTAAATGAG
Organism: Flavobacterium frigidimaris; assembly: GCF_002217275.1. Lineage (NCBI taxonomy): Bacteria > Pseudomonadati > Bacteroidota > Flavobacteriia > Flavobacteriales > Flavobacteriaceae > Flavobacterium > Flavobacterium frigidimaris. The sequence continues at coordinate 92,796 of NZ_MUGV01000015.1, read as the reverse complement.
CGTTACAGTATAATAGTGCGTCAATATATTCAAAATTCAGAATCGTACACTTATTACAATACATTAAAAAGTCTTTCTACTTCTTCAAGTCTTTTTTCGCAAGTTCAGCCTGGTTTTAATTACGGTAATTTAAAATCAGATGACAATCCTGATGAGAAAGTAGTGGGTTATTTTGAAGTGTCATCCGTATCATCAAAAAGAATCTTTTTTAATTTTAGGGATCTTTTTGTTAATGACCCATATCCTCCTTTCTATGTTGACTGTAAATCGATCGAATTATCAAATTGCTGGCCTTATAAAGGCTGTGGAGGCTTTACTATATATTCTCTGGTTAAATCACCAATGCCAGAGTCAGTCTATTTAGGAGAGCAAGACAACTTTCAAACAGTTATATTTGTTCCTGCACCTTGCGGAGATTGTACCAGAATTTCATCTAACATTAAACCTTTATTTTGGATAGATTAAAAAAAATAATACGCATTGTGATGTTAATAGCAATTCATTCTGCTATGGCACAGAATAGTTCATTAAGTAAAAATGAAACTATAAGTAAAGCGACGAGCGAAAATATATTTGCTCATTTAAACACCACAACTTTAGTTGTCGGAGAGACGTTGCATTGTAAGTTTTATTGTTTAAATCCATTAAATAATAACTTAAGTGGCATAAGTAAAATAGCTCATGTAGAAATTGTTAATGATAAAAATCAAGTCGTTTTAACGAACAAAATCTATCTGGATAATGCAACTGGATTAGGAGATTTTTTTATACCAACAACATTTAGCACAGGGAATTATAAACTGATTGCCTACACAAACTGGATGTTAAACAAAAAAGATTCAAAAGTTTCTGAAACAGATCTTTTTATAATAAATCCTTATTCATCAAATAAAACCAACATTTCTAAAAAAGATGCTAACACTCCCGAAAAAGAAACAAAAATTTCTGAGGCAGAAAACCTTGCAAACCAATCAAAGGATGAATCTTTTATTTTAGAAGTAGATAAAAAAACAGCAACAAAAAGAGATCAAATTTCACTTAAAATAAAAGCAGCAAATTCTACTATTAATAAAGGAAGTTTTTCGCTTTCAGTAAAAAAAGTAGACCATTTACCTGGTATAAAACCATTGACTTCTTTTGAGTTTGCAAAATCTAATTCTGACAATAAATTAGCAAACACGGTTAATGATAGTATCTTGTTTTTGCCTGAGCTTAGAGGAGAAATGGTATCTGGAAGTATTACAAACACAAAAGACTCAAATCAAATTGCCGGAAAAGACGTAGCGTTATCAATACCCGGAACCGATTTTGCTTTTAAAGTTGTCAAAACGAATGCGGATGGTAAATTCAATTTTATTTTAGATAAAAACCCTAATAATTCAACTGCTGTTATTCAGGTAGTCGAAGCTGATAAAAGTGATTACAAAATAGAACTGAACAATGATAAAGGTTATGATTTATCTGAATTGAAATTTACAAATGAAGTAAATCTTACAGCTGATTATAAAAAAAGCATTGAAGAAAGATCAATTGCAAACCAAATTGAGAATGCTTATTATCCTATCAAAAAAGATAGCGTACAAAGCAACATCAAAGCAATTCCTTTTTATCATCCGTTAGAAAAAGATTATGTTCTTGAAGATTATACAAAATTTCCAAGTTTAAAAGAAACGATTACAGAGGTAATTACAGAAGTATATTATCGTGAAGAAAACAACAATTTCACACTAAATGTGAGAGATATCAATTATGATTTGAAATATTTCTCAGAACCAGCATTAGTATTAGTCGATGGATTATTAATTCAAAACACCAATGAATTAAAAGATTATAAAACTGATAATATATACAAAATCAGCATTGTTCCAGGAATTTATCTTTATGGACCAAAAGCTTTTAATGGTATCATTAGTATTACTACAAAAAACAATGATTATTTAAGTAACGAAAAAGGAAATTATATTTTGAAGTCTGAAATTCAAAGACCTCAAAACAAAACTATATACTTCAAAGAAGATTATGCAGACAGAGCCAAATACAGCAGAATTCCGGATTATAGATATCAATTGCTGTGGGAACCAGAATTGAAACTGGAAAAAACTGAAAATACCGTTTCTTTTTTCACTTCTGATGTTCCGGGAATTTATGAAATAAACCTCGAAGGATTTACAGAAAAAGGAATTCCTGTTTCTCTAAAAGAAACTATAGAAGTAAAAAATGCAGTCGCCAATTAAAAACAAACGTTTTTGTTATTAAAAGAGCGGTAGGTTTTATTTTAAAAGATTTATTCATAAAATACCTTAATTTATTTATTTCAATTGAGGTATTTCGTTAATAAAAACAAATAAATTACTACATTTTAACATATGAAGACATAATCTATAACATTTTTTTAATACTTTTGAAATCAGCCAAAAACAAAACTAAAACGACCAATCCTTTGAAAAATCATCAGCAAAAAACTTTTTTCCTTGTTTTATTTGGATTATTCTTAAATATTTGCTCCTCTTATAGCCAAACAAATGACGAAATTATAGTCTATAATTGGTTCGATAAAAATTTAGGTTTAGAATCTTTAGATTTCAAAAATGGATTAGCACATTTAAATTTTGACAAAACTGCTCCAAATCAAAATCGTTACCTAATTGATGAATTCAGAAAAGGAAACATTAATTACGATGGGCAATTTTATTTTGATTTATTTCTAAAATATGACATCTATAATGACGAATTGGTCTTAAGACCTTACGATGAAACGAACACAACCAAAATCAACCTTGTTAAAGACAATATAAAGACTTTTACTATTGGAACTGAAAAATTTACTAATCTTAAAGATTTAAACACAACGATCTTTAAAGGTGGGTATTATGAAGAGGTAGTAATTGGAAAAAACATTACGCTTTATATTAAATATTATAAAGAAAAAAAGAAAAGTACTAAGGATGAAATTAATTTAATTGATTATGTACCAAAATACGAGTTTATCTTATTTAAAGAAAACAAGTATAATTTGATAAGTGAAAAAAAAGAAATCATCACACTGTTTCCAGACAGTAAAAGAAAAATAAATGATTTCTATCTTATGAATAGAGACCTGAGAAAAGATAATCCTTCTCTATTTATGAAAAACCTTATCAAATACATTAATAATTAAAATTTGCAGAAATCATTCAAATGAGAATATTCACAATCCTTCTATTATTTTTCGGTTTTAATCAATTAATGTATTCACAAGTTCAAAAAAATACATTTAGCATTAATTACAGCAATATCAGCAGAACAGATGCTTTAAAAAAAATTGAGACCTCTACCAATTACAAAATTTATTTTCAGGACGATTGGTTCGATCCTACTGTTTTAATTTCAGGAGACTACTCAAATAAAACTATTGAAGAATTATTATCAAAAGTTTTAGAAGACACCGATCTTAACTTTTTTATAGACAGAAATAGAATCATCCTAACAAAAAACAGTATTGTTTACAGCAAATTACCAAGTAATGGAACGAAAGATTCTAATGCACCAATCTTTTTTCAGCAATATGATTCTGTCAAAAAAAACAAATCAGAAGCAATCGCTCCAATTGCATTAATTGGTAAAGAGACATTAGATTCAGATACAGAACTTTATACACTTTCTGGTCACATTACTGACTTAAAAGATGGAAAGCCCCTGGCAGATATTACCGTTAAAGCAAAAAACACAACCAGTTCAACTATTACCAATGCCGAAGGATTTTATAGCTTAAAACTTCCCACTGGTCTTAGTACAATAGAAATTGAATCGATATTTCATAATAGCGCTTCTCGAAAAATTATGATTTACAGTAATGGTACTTTGGATTTTTCGATAATTGAAAAAATAAATCAATTAGATGAAGTCTTAGTAAAAGGAAAAGACAGTCAAAATGTAAGAACAGCCATTACTGGTGTTACCACAATCGAGGCCGAAGGAATTAAAAACATTCCTTTAGTACTGGGAGAACGGGATATTTTTAAAGTGGCATTAACTATTCCGGGGATAAAAACTGCCGGTGAAGGTTCTTCAGGATTTAATGTCAGAGGAGGAAAAGAAGATCAGAATTTAATATTATTGGATAACGCAACGATCTACAACCCTACTCATCTTTTTGGGTTTTTCTCATCTGTGAATCCTTATACAATAAATAAAGTTGACATTTATAAAGGAGGAATTCCACCAGAATTTGGAGGTAGATTATCATCAGTTTTTGATATTGTTTCTAAAAATGGAAATACCGAAAAAATTTCCGGAGAAGGAGGAATAGGCCCTGTAACCAGCAATCTTACTGTTTCAATTCCTATTGTAAAAGACAAAGCCAGTTTATTAGTAGGTGGAAGAGCCACCTATTCAGATTGGATTTTAAAGCAATTGGATGACGAAGACCTAAAAAATAGTCAGGCTTCTTTTTATGATTTATTTGCAAAATACAGTCACAAAATAAACAAAAATAATTCAGTAGAAGGAACCGGATATTACAGTAAAGACGCTTACAGTATTACTCCTGATTCTATTTATAAATACAGCAACAGTCTTGTTTCTTTGAAATGGAAACATGCGTTTAACGAAAAAAACAGAAGCGAATTAAACTTTACCAACAGTGGTTATAAATTCAGCATTAACTACGAATCAGCTAATCCTGAATCATTTCTGTTTAAATTTAAAATAAATGAAACTAAGGTAGATTTGAAATTCAATACCGAATTGAATGAAAACCATAAATTTACTTATGGAATCGAAAGCAAATTGTACAACGTTAGTCCGGGAGAATTAAATCCAAATGGTGCAGCTTCCATTGTCAGTCCTAAAAAAGTTGATGATGAAAAAGGTTTAGAATCGGCAGTATTTTTCTCTGATAAATTTACCATAACCGAGAAGTTATTATTAGATATTGGAGCCCGATATTCCTTATATGCGGCTTTAGGTCCATCGACGCAAAAAATTTATGAAGATGGTGTTCCTATGACTCCTTCAACGGTAGTTGAAGAAAAAACATATGGCAATAACGACGTAATTAATACCTCAGGTGGCTTTGAGCCTCGAATTGGTTTGCGCTATATTTTTGATGAAAGTTTATTTGTAAAAGCCGGATTCGACAAAAACTACCAATATATTCATTTACTGACAACCAATACAACGCAATCACCAACCGATACCTGGAAATTATCTGATTTGAATGTAAAACCTCAAAGCGGGCTGCAATATTCTCTGGGCGTTTTCAAAAAATTAGAATATAAAGATATTGAGCTAAGCTTAGAAGGATATTATAAAACTTCTAAAAACATTTTAGATTATAAAGTAGGTGCCAATATTCTCTTAAATCAAGATTTAGAAACTGAATTATTACAGGGAGACGGAAAGGCATATGGAGTTGAGTTTTTACTAAAGAAGCCAAACGGAAGACTTAACGGATGGATTGGATATACTTATTCAAGAGCATTTATAAAATTAGACAGCCAGTTTAATGATGAAAAAGTAAACAATGGAGAGTATTTTCCAACTAATTTTGATAAACCACACGACTTTAGCATTGTTATGAATTATAAATTCACCCATCGCTATAGTTTTTCTTCTAATTTTGTATATCAAACCGGAAGACCCGTTACGTATCCAATTGGTAAATATTATTATCAAGGTGCTGAATACACTATGTATAGCGACCGAAATAAATACCGAATACCCGATTATTACAGACTTGATATAGGACTTAACATTGAAGGAAATCATAAAATAAAAAAATTAGCACATAGTTTCTGGAATATTTCAATCTACAATGTATTAGGCAGAAATAATCCATACTCCATCTTTTTCGTAACAAAAGAAGGACAGATAAAAGCCTATCAGACCTCCATTTTTGCAGTTCCGATACCTACTATTACTTATAATTTTAAATTTTAAGGATTATGAAAACAATATTTCTCCGATTTCTTACCCTATCAATACTCTCAACAATCGTTGGGTGTACCACCCCATATGAATATCAAACTAATGGTTTCGACGATGTTATTACAATAGAAGCGACTATAACTGATCAATTGAAAACACAGGAAGTAAAACTTACAAGAACCTATAAACTTGAAGAAAAAACACCTACACCAGAAACTAAAGCTGTTGTTTTTGTAACCGATGACAAGGGAACTAGATATGATTTTAAGGAAAATGCAGGAACATATACTTCAATAAATGAATTTCAGGCAAGTACAGGCAGAACTTATGAATTACATATTCGCACACAAGATGGGAGATCATACATTTCAAGTGCAGAAAAATTACCGCAACAAACCCAGATTGAAAGTGTAAACGTTGCCGCGGTTACCAAAGAAGGAGTTCTTGGAGCTGAAATTACTGTAAATAGCACAGACCCTACTAATTCATCAAAATATTACAGATATGAATATGAAGAGACGTCTCAAATAATTGCACCAAAATGGTACAAACAACAATTAGTTGCAAATAATGGAACTGTAAGTTTTCAACCAAGAACAACTGAAGCCAGAATTTGCTATACAACAGAAAAATCAAACACCTTGTTACTAACAAGTACCAGTAATTTAGCAGAAGATAAAGTAACTAATTTTCCTGTGAGATTTATTCCCAGTACAGATAATTTCATAAGAAACAGATATAGTATTTTAGTAAAACAATATGTTCAAAGTTTGGCTGCTCATACTTTTTCTGAAACACTAAAAGAAATATCCAATAATGGAAGTATTTTATCTCAAACACAACCGGGATTCTTTTATGGAAATATTAAATCTGTAGATAATCCTTCAGAAAAAGTTATAGGTTACTTTGATGTATCGTCTTATTCTGAAAAAAGATTATTTTTCACCTATACAGATCTTTTTACTATAACGAAACCACCATATCCATATGATTGTCCTACAGACATCCCAGAGATAGATCTTGGCCAATATTTTTTCAATTATTGCTTTTCAACGAATCCAAATGCAGGCTGTCAGGGAAATTTAATAGTAGAATATATCAAAACAAAAATCAAAGTCTTTTTTCCAAATGACGGTTCACTTTACTTATTGTACCCTATAGAATGCGGAGATTGCACGTCATTTTCATCAAATATAAAACCACCATTTTGGATAGATTAAAATATATACTAGTTATAACTTTCATAGTAAGTTTTCAGCAAATTTCTTTTGCTCAGAAAAACAATTCTATAACCGAACTGAATGACATTGACAAAAAACTAAATGAGTCAATTTACGTTAGTACAAATGGCAATTCATTCTTAACCGGAGAAACTTTACTCTATAAGTTTTTCTGTGTAAACAATGCAACAAACATTCCGTCAAAATATACCAAAGTAGCCTATCTAAAATTAATCGACAGCAACAAGAAAACTGTTTTTACTCACAAATTATTTCTTGATAACGGAGTTGCGAATGGCGACTTTTTTATTCCGACTACATTAGAAACAGGAAGCTACAAGATCGTTGGTTATACTAGTTGGATGTTAAATAAAAATGCTTCGGCTTACTTTAATCTTGACGTTTTCATATTTAACCCTTATAAAGAAAAATCAAACAATGTTATTTCTCAGAAAACTTTACAATCAGAAGTTGTAACGAATGAGAATATCTCTTTTGATTTAAAAAACAAAATATTTAAAAGCAGAGACAAAATCGAATTTAAAATTAACACCAGTTCTGATGAGTTTGCTAAGGGAAATTATGTAGTATCTGTTAGAAAAACAGATGGTTTTTTATCTCAAAAGAAAAAAAATTTCAAAGAAGTATTAGATGAAAATCTAACCGGAAAACTCAATACTGAAATAAGTGGAATTAATGCTACTCTGCCAGAATTGCGTGGAGAAATTATTAGTGGGAAATTATCTTCAAATACTTTAGAAATTAAAAACAAAAAAGTTGCACTATCTATCGTAGGCAAGAAAAATGATCTAAAGATAACCAAAACTGATGATCAGGGAATATTTCTATTTAATCTGGAAGAACCCAATCCAAATTCAAATATTATTGTTCAGGTAATTGAAGATAATAAAGAAGAATATACCCTAACAATTGACCAGTTAAAAGACATAGACGTCTCGGGCTTAACATTTCCTACCGTTGAATTCAATTCAGACTTTGTAAACAACGTAACTGAGCGACTAGTTGCTACACAAATCGAAAATGCCTATTATACAAAAAAGAAAGACAGCACAATAGTCCCTATCAATAGTACACCTTTTTATGGCACTTTGTCTAAAGAATTTAAATTGGATGCCTTTACAAGATTTCCAACAATGGCAGAAACAATCACGGAAGTAGTAGCCGGCGTTTATTTCAAAAAAGAAAATAATAATTATTCTATTCATGTTTATGATTATGACCCTAATTATGAATCTTCCATACCAGCTTTAATCATTGTTGATGGGTTATTTATTGAAAATGTAAATGAATTATTCACTTATAATCCTAAAAACATTGATAAAGTAAATGTTGTAAAAGGACTTTATTATTATGGCTCAAAATCATTCAACGGAATTGTTGATTTCACAACCAAAAATGGAGATTTTGACACTAATCTTAAAGGTAATTTTATAATTAGACCAGAACTTTTAAGACCTCAGTATAAAAAAGAATACTTTCAACCTGATTACGCAAACAATAAAGATTCCAGAATTCCAGATTACAGACATCAATTACTGTGGCTGCCAAAAGTTGATTTGGCTAATTCAGATTCTAAAATCACATTTTATGCATCTGATGTTTCTGGAAAATATGAAATAATTTTAGAAGGATTTTCGGCCAATGGAAAACCTGTTTTCATAAAAGAAAACATTGAAATACAGGATTTAATCTCAAATTAAAACCTAAAAACTTAAAATAAAAGATCCGCTTCAGCATGTTGAAAACGGATCTTTTTTATTTTTTTATATAATTGTTGTAACTTTTTTGAAACTTCTTACGTATAACCATTTGTACACTTTAAAAATAAGGAGACAAGAAAATGAGACAACTTAAAATCACCAAGCAGGTAACTAATCGTGAAACTGCATCGTTAGATAAATATCTACAAGAAATCGGAAAAGTTGACCTAATTACCGCTGATGAAGAGGTAGAATTAGCACAAAGAATAAAGGCTGGTGATCAAAGAGCTTTAGAAAAACTTACAAAAGCCAACCTACGTTTCGTAGTATCGGTTGCTAAACAATATCAAAATCAAGGATTAACGCTTCCCGATTTAATTAACGAAGGAAACTTAGGTTTAATTAAAGCGGCTCAACGTTTTGATGAAACACGTGGTTTCAAATTTATCTCTTACGCAGTTTGGTGGATTCGTCAATCGATCCTTCAGGCTTTGGCTGAACAATCGCGTATTGTTCGTTTACCATTAAACAAAATTGGTTCTATCAATAAAATCAACAAAATGTATGCGTTATTAGAGCAATCTAATGAGCGTCCGCCTTCTGCTGAAGAAATTGCAAAAGAACTTGACATGACTGTAAACGACGTTAAAGAGTCTATGAAAAACTCTGGTCGTCACTTATCAATGGATGCCCCTCTTGTTGAAGGAGAAGATTCTAACCTTTATGACGTTTTACGTTCTGGAGAATCTCCAAACCCGGACAGAGAATTAATTCACGAATCATTACGTACTGAAATTGAACGTTCATTAGAAACATTAACTCCTAGAGAAGCTGATGTAGTTCGTTTGTACTTTGGTCTTGGTGATCAGCACCCAATGACATTAGAAGAAATTGGAGAAACTTTTGACTTAACCCGTGAACGTGTACGTCAGATTAAAGAAAAAGCAATCCGTAGATTAAAACATACTTCAAGAAGTAAAATTCTTAAAACTTATTTGGGATAAAAACCCACAAAATCCAATATTAGAAATTCCAAATCCCAATTATTTTATTGGAATTTGGAATTTATTGCGAAACTGCCTATATTGGACCGTAAAGCAAACAACAGTTTGATTGACTGTTCGTTTTTTGATTGATGATTGAAACTCCGGCTGATTACCGGAGTTTTTTATTTATTATTGGGTTGGATTTTTTTACCACAAAGTGCACAAAGATTTTTTTATCTTTTGGAATGTTGAAAACTACAGAGTTCGCAAAGCTTTGTGAACTTAGCTTTTTTAACAAAACTTACGAAAATTCTTTGCAAACTTTGTATAACCTTTATAGCCTTTGTGGTTGAGTAAACTTTGCGAAAACCTTTGCGAACTTTGCGGTTAAAAATTTATCTTTGCAAAATAACACACAACTACAAAAAATGAAGAATACACTTATTGCTCCTTCTGTTCTTGCAGCTGATTTTGCCAATTTACAACGTGATATCGAAATGATCAATAACAGTCAGGCTGATTGGTTTCATATTGACATTATGGACGGAGTTTTTGTTCCGAATATCTCTTTTGGAATGCCAGTTTTAGAAGCGATTTCAAGACATGCTAAAAAAACAATTGATGTACATTTAATGATCATTGATCCGGATCGCTATATTAAAACTTTTGCAGATTTAGGAGCTAATATACTAACTGTACATTATGAAGCTTGTACGCACTTGCACAGAACCTTGCAAGCTATTAAAGCGGAAGGAATGAAAGCGGGAGTAGCAATCAACCCTCATACTAATATTGATTTATTAGAAGATGTAATCAACGACATTGACTTAGTACTTATCATGAGTGTAAATCCTGGTTTTGGAGGGCAGTCGTTCATTGAAAACACTTATACTAAAGTAGAGAAACTAAAAGCTTTGATTACTCGTAAAAATGCATCGACTATTATTGAAATTGATGGTGGCGTAACAAGCAAAAATGCAAAACAATTAGCAGAAGCCGGAGCTGATGTTTTAGTTGCCGGAAGCTTTGTATTTAAAGCCGAAAACCCAACACAAACTATTGCTGAATTAAAAGCTCTTACTACTTTTTAAGTTTTTTAAATTCGGGAAGAAATCAATTCCGGTCATTTTTTCCAAAGTTTCAATTGAAACTACAAACTCATAAAGTGACTTATCACTATCTTCATTCGGAACCAAAAAAGCAATTGCTTTATGCTCCTTTCCTGATTTAGCCAAAATAATTTTATAAAAATAGTTAGGGACAGCAACTTTTTCTGTCCCTATTTTTCTGTCTGAATCATTCAGAATTCCACCTGTTACAACATATATGTCATTATACTTTTCGGCCCAATACCGTGTTTTCTGCTCTAATCTATTCCAGATTCCACTATTAAAATCATGCTTTTGTGGTGAAATATTTGAAGTATAAAATGTATCATTATAAGCATCATTACTAAACTCCATATCGCCTGCAGGGCAAAGATGGCCTTTGTCATAACCAGATTTTTTATAGTTTCTCCAATCAGCAGAACCTGTTGTTACCATGGGATCTTCTATAAAATAAGGTCTTTTGTAATCATTATTTTTAAGATATTCTCTCTTTAATTCATAGGCGACCCATTCGGCCTGTTCGAATTTTTCATTGTATGAAAGTGTATAATATCTATGCTTTACAATTTGTTTGGTTGTTGAAGTTGGTAAATAAGCAAAAGTATAAATTGAATCTGCATAGGTTTCATTCGATACAAAATTGGATTCCGTCTCTTTTAAATCCTTATTGGCATTTCTTTCTGGCATTTCTTTTTTACAGGAAACAGACATCAAAACAATCAAACCTAATAAAAAACAATTTCTCATCTACACACTATCTTTAGTTTATTAAACTTACAAAAAAAACGCTCCAAAAAATAAAATTTTCAGGAGCGTTTAACAACAAATATCTTTTCTAAAATTAAGATTTCACTAATTTATCTTTTTTCATTTTAGGAGTAACCGCATTTTTCACATAACCTTTAGTTTGCAAATCATCTAAAACATTTAATGCTTCTTCTACATAAACGTCTTTAGCCAATGCCTGATGCCAAGCTTCTCTTTTTTCTTTTAAAGTAGCATCGTTATTCATTTCAAGCTCTTCGTAAGGCAATGATTTAAAAACCAGATCATTTTTGTAATCTGCAATTGGTTTATATTTTTTACCTTCATTTTCAACTTGTTCCTGAGTCGCTTTAAAGCTAGTGATGTTTAGACTATACGTATTTTCCTTGTTTTTAACATCAATCCACTTCGCATTATCTTCAATTAGTTTAAACTGGGCATTTCCTGCAATTCTATTTCTACTATTTGCAATTGCCTGATTAAATTTCTCATTTGAAGTCCAAATATTATAATCTGCCGGATCAATTTTATCCCATGGCATTGCATTATCAATATCGCGTTCACCCATTTTTAAGTAAGCATAACGATCTGGCATTACCACATCACTATGAACACCTTCTAACTGAGTAGACCCTCCGTTGATTCTGTAAAACTTTTGTCCTGTAATTTTCAAAGCACCTAAATCGCCATAATTTGCATTACGAACAAATTGATTTAAATCTAAAACGTTTTGCACTGTACCTTTTCCGTAAGTTTGTTTACTTCCAATAATTACTCCACGTTTGTAATCCTGAATTGCAGCAGCCAAAATCTCTGACGCCGAAGCTGAGAAACTGTTTACCATAATTACTAATGGTCCGTCCCATTCGATTTTTTTATCTTTATCGTATAAAACTTCTTTCTTTTTACCAGCAGATTTTACCTGAACAATTGGTCCTTCTTCAATAAATAAACCTGCAATATCAACTACTGTAGATAAAGATCCACCACCATCATCACGAACATCAAGTACAATACCATTGATGTCTTCTTTTTTCAATCTCTCTACTTCCAGAGCAATGTCTTTTCCGGCATCACGCCCATCTTTATTTTCGAAATCAATGTAGAATTTAGGCAAATAAATAACGCCGTATTTCAATCCGTTTCTCTCTACAATACTTGATTTAGCATATGTCTCCTCAATTTCAACCACATCTCTGATAATTGAAATTACTTTAATAGTACCGTCTACTTTTTTAACTGTAAGTTTTACTTCGGTTCCTTTGTGCCCTTTAATTTTTTTCACAACATCATCCAAACGCATACCTACAACATCTACAGGCTCCTCGTTTCCTTGTGCTACTTTCAAAATTAAATCTCCAGCTTCAAGTTGTTTTCCTTTCCATGCCGGTCCACCAGAAATCAACTCGTCAATTTGAGTAAAATCATTTTTCTTAGTTAACCTCGCCCCGATTCCTTCTAATTTTCCACTGATATTAACATCAAAACGATCTTTTTCTTCCGGTGCAAAATAGCTTGTATGAGGATCAAAACGGGTCATGATCGAATTTACATAAACAGAAAACCAATCTTCTTTATTCAAATCTTTAATTAAACTGAAATTATCATCTAAAGATTTTAAAGAACTCTCACGCGTTTCTTTTTCTAAAGTTTCAAAAGATTTTGCTTTATAAGCAGGATCCGTTTTCTTTTTATCTTCCTCTAGTTTTTGCTTGGTAACTAAAGATGAAAGTGTAGATAATTTGATCTGTTTTCTCCATCTTTCATTGATTTCGACAGTATTTTTAGCATAAGGAATATGCTCGTAATCTGAATTAAATGTTTCATCAACGTTATAATTGAAAGGTTGTGCCAAAATCGTTTTATAACGTTTTTTGCTTTCTTCCATTCTCTTCATCAATCTGGTATAAGTCAAATTGAAAAAAGTAAGATCTTTATTCAAAAACTGGTCATCTAATTGCAGTTCATATTGTTTAAATTCATCAATATCAGACTGTAAAAAGAACCTTTTTGAAGGATCTAAAGCGTCAATATAGTCCTTAAAAATTCCTTTAGAGAACTCGTCATTTATTTCTGCCGGACTATAATGTCCTTTTTCAATAACAAATGCAAGTAATTCTAAAAGTGTTTTATCTCTATTTGGGTCCGGATCTTCTGACTTATCTGCATTTATTTTAAAAGCAAATAAAGTCAATGACAAGCATAATACGGCTATAAGTATTTTATAATTTCTTTTCATAAATTTAATAATAGCATTCATCAATTTTTTAATCTAAGTTACGGTAAAAACTATGCCAAGACAGCCAAGTTCACTATAATTTTTTGTTAAAGATATAAAAATGTTTAATGCACGAAAACGTTCTTTAATTTAGTTGACAATTTTTATTTATTTGTTAGTAATCTACCAAAATCTGTTACTACATTTGCTTTAACAAGCTTTAATTTTGACAATTCATAAATAACATCTGGGCATGAAAAATGAAAAACCTTTAATATTAGTTACTAATGACGACGGAATTCTGGCGCCCGGAATCAGAGCTTTGATTAGTGTCATGGAAACTATTGGTGAGGTAGTTGTTGTTGCTCCAGACAAACCTCAAAGCGCAATGGGACACGCTATAACCATTAATAACACACTATTTCTTGATAAAATTTCAAAAGAAAATGATCCTGTTACGCAATATAGTTGTTCCGGAACGCCTGTAGATTGTGTAAAACTGGCCGTAAATGAAATCCTGCATAGAAAACCCGATCTCTGTGTATCAGGAATAAATCATGGCTCAAACTCTTCTATAAATGTAATTTATTCAGGAACAATGAGCGCCGCGGTTGAGGCAGGAATTGAAGGCATACAGGCTATTGGTTTTTCTTTATTAGATTTTGACTGGAATGCCGATTTTGAACCGATTAAATCCTTTGTTAAAAAAATCACCCTCGAAACCCTGGCAAATAAACTTCCGGCCGGAGTAGTATTAAATGTAAATTTTCCGAAATTAAAAGAAAAAGAAATTAAGGGTATAAAAATTTGTCGTCAGGCGAAAGCTTACTATGCCCAAAAATTTGACAAACGTCAAACCCCCTACGGAAAGGATTATTATTGGCTTACAGGAAAATTCACCAACGAAGATAAAGGCGAAGATACTGATGAATGGGCTCTCGAAAATGGCTACATCTCAGTCGTTCCTGTACAATTTGATTTAACAGCCCATCATACTATGCAACAACTTAATACATGGAAATTAAATGAATAAAAAAGACATTATTATTGGTTTTATTATCGGAATTTTTACTGCTCTTCTTGGCAGTTATTTGTTTGTCGCATTCTTTACCACTTTTGATATTTCATCCGGAATTCAAACCATAAAACACTATGGTTATTTAGGAAAGATAATCACTTTAGGTACTCTTTTAGATCTTGCCGTTTTTCTTATTTTACTTAAAAAAAATAAAGAACTGATGGCACGTGGAGTTGTTTTGGCTGTGATTGTTCTGGCAATTTCAACTTTATTTATTTAAATCTTATCTTTGCATTGCAAAAATAATTTCTGTCTTAAAACAGAAACTACTGTCAAAAAAATTCATATGAAATATTACATCATAGCTGGTGAAGCTTCTGGAGATTTACATGGTTCTAATTTAATGAAAGCATTGTATGAGGAAGATCCTCAGGCCGAAATTAGATTTTGGGGAGGTGATTTGATGCAAAAAACCGGAGGAACTTTAGTAAAACACTATCGTGAATTAGCTTTCATGGGTTTTGTTGAAGTTGTTTTTAATCTAAAAACTATTTTAAGCAATATTACTATTTGCAAAAAAGATATTTTAGAATTCAAACCTGATGTTATTATATTTATTGATTATCCGGGTTTTAATATGCGTATTGCAAAATGGGCCAAGGAACTGAATTACAAAACACATTACTATATTTCACCTCAAATTTGGGCCTGGAAAGAAAACAGAATCAAAGCCATCAAACAAGATGTCGATAAAATGTTTGTGATTTTGCCTTTTGAAAAAAGTTTTTATGAAGACAAACATCATTTTCCGGTAGACTTTGTTGGGCATCCATTAATCGATGCTATTGAGAATCAGCCTCCTTTTGACGAAGCCGTTTTCAGAAAAGAAAACCAATTGGGAGATAAACCTATTATTGCACTTTTACCAGGAAGCCGCAAACAGGAAATTACCAAAATGCTTAGTGTAATGTTGAGCGTTGTTGATGATTTTAAAAATTATGAATTTGTCATTGCTGGTGCACCAAGCCAGGAATATGAGTTTTACAAACAATTTATTTCTAACGAAAATATCGCATTTGTTTCGAATAAAACTTACGATTTATTACGTTCCTCAACAGCAGCATTAGTAACATCAGGAACAGCAACATTGGAAACTGCTCTTTTTAAAGTTCCTGAAGTAGTTTGTTATAAAGGAAGCAATATCTCTTATCAAATCGCAAAACGCATTATTACGTTAAAATATATTTCTTTGGTCAATTTAATTATGGATCAGGAAGTTGTAACCGAATTAATTCAGGCAGACTGCAACACCAAACGAATCAAAGAGGAACTTCAAAAATTACTTGAACCTCAGTATCGTGAAAAACTGCTTAAAAATTATGATATTTTAGAGCAAAAATTAGGCGGAGTTGGTGCCAGTAAAAAAACGGCTAAATTAATTGTAGCCGATTTAAAGCAACCTTAAATATTTCTTGTTTTGAAAAGAATACTCATCTTTCTTCTATTAACTGCCGTTTTTACATCTTGTAAATCAACTTCAACTGCTGTAAGCAATAAAGACACGAAAGACACAAAGCGGGAAAACAAACATATTGTCAATCACTTAATTGAGAATGCAACTGATAATATTGGAGTAAAATACAAAGCCGGGGGAACTACAAAAAGCGGATTTGATTGTTCGGGATTAGTATATACTTCTTTCGAATCTGAAAACATAAAACTCCCAAGAAGTTCTTATGAGCAATCTAAAATTGGAAAAATAATCAATATTGATGATGCTCAAAAAGGCGATTTAATCTTCTTCAAGACAAATAAAAGCAAACAAATCAATCATGTTGGATTAATTACCGAGGTAAAGCCAGACGAAATAAAATTTGTGCATTCCTCCACTTCAAAGGGCGTTATAATTTCATCAACAAAAGAGCCGTATTACAAAAATTCTTTTGCCCAGATCAACAGAATCGTAGAGTAATATTATTTAATAAAAATATTATTTTTCTTACAAATTTTTAATACTTTTAAAAAATGAAAGTATTAGATTTTCCGTTGACTAAAATAACTTTTAGTTTTGTTTTTGGCATTCTGGCTGCGTCTTTTTGGCTACCTCAAATTCTAAGTTCCCTGCTATATCTTTTTAGTGGATTTATACTTCTTTCAATCTTTTATTTCTTATCAAAAAAGAACAAAAAACTGAATCTCTTTTTCGGATTAAGCACTTATTATACTTCGTTTTGCATTGGTATGATCGCATTAGCCATTAACACCAACTCTCTTCAAAACTCAAATTATATCCATTTTAAAAATGCTTTTAAGGAGCCACATCATATCAATATCACGATAAAGGAAAAACTAAAAAGCAATGCTTATAATGATCGATACATTGGTTTCATAAATTGCATTGATACTAAATATTATACAGGCAGAATAATCATAAACATAGTCAGGGATAGTATTAAAAATTCTTTATTTGCTGGAAATAGTATTCGTGTAACTACAGTTTTGCAACACAATAGTCTGCCAAAAAATCCTGATCAATTTGATTACAGCAACTATCTGGACAACAAACAAATTTATGCCCAGATTTATGTTTCAAAAGCAGCTATCGTTGTTGACAAAAAGATCAGGAAAGACATATGGTTTTATACTTCTTCTTTACAGGCAAGAATTATTCATAACCTGGAGAAAGCAAAATTCAATACAACCGAAATGAATGTTGCACTGGCTTTAATTTTAGGTCAGAAACAAGAAATTTCATCTGAGATAAAACAAGATTATCAATATTCAGGAGTTACGCATGTCTTATCCGTTTCAGGATTGCATGTTGGTTTCATCATGTTATTTATATCATTTATGCTGAAACCAATTCCGAACACTAAAAAAGGCTCACTTATAAAATTAATTACCATTATTATTTCATTAGTACTATTCGCAATTGTTTCTGGGCTTTCTCCCCCAGTATTACGATCTGTAGTCATGTTTTCGTTTTTAGCAACAGGAAATCATCTGCATAGAAACAGCAACACCTATCATACTTTATTGGTTTCTATTTTATTGCTATTACTTTTTGAACCTTATTTTTTATTTGATGCAGGATTTCAATTGAGTTATATCGCATTATTTTCTATCCTTTGGTTGCAGCCACTATTAAAAAATAGCTGGCTTCCAAAAAATAAAATCGTCAAATATCTATGGGAAGCATTAACAGTTTCATTTGCAGCTCAGATTGGTACATTTCCAATTTGTCTGTATTATTTTCATCAATTTCCAGCCCTTTTTTTCGTAACCAATATTTTAATTTTACCTGTATTGTCTTTTATTATGATAATTGGTATTATCGTTATGCTAATCTCTGTGTTCACAAGTTGTCCTTTAATTCTAATTCAAGTTTTTGAGAAAAGCATTTATCTTTTAAATCAAATTATTCATTATATAGCTTCATTCGAATCCTTTGTAATTAAAAACATTAGTTTTAATTTTTACCACTTAATTTCTTTTTACTTATTTCTAATTGCAAGCATTATCTGGTTTAAAAAACCTAATTACAATAAATTTATAATTGTCCTAACAACAACAATTCTTGTTCAGCTTTCACTTATTCAAACCAAAAAAGAAATTGAAAGTAAGCACGAATTAATTGTATATCATGTCAAGAAAAAAACAATTATCACGGAAAGAATTGGCAGAAGCATTACACTTTTCACAAGTAATGCCGCTTCAGAAAAACAATCAAAAAACGATGTTTTGCAAACTTATTTAGTTGCCAATTTTGGAGTTTTGAAATCGACAAATAAAATTAAAAACATCTTATTTTTTAATGGGAAGAAAATTTTATTGATTGACAGCTCCGGTATCTATGAAAAAAAAGTTAAGCCAGATATTCTTTTATTGACAGCTTCTCCAAAAATTAACTTAGATCGTATATTAGAAGATTTACAACCAAAAATAGTTATAGCAGACGGTTCTAATACCTATTCATTTCAGCAATACTGGAAAACATCCTGCCATAAAAAAAGAATCCTTTTTCACTCTACAAGCGAAAAAGGATTCTACAAATTAAATTGAAAATTATTGTTCCGGATTCAAAATAAGATTTGACTGTTTTAGCCACGGAATTGCACCTCCGGGTCTGTAAGGAAGTTTACCTAATAAATTGAAAGTAGTTTTCTCTCTTCTAACAGAACCGATCGTAAAACATACCTGAGGTAATTCATCGACACCAAACGCGCCTTTTAACTTAACATTTTGCTCTCTTTCAGCATCTGATATCTTAGGATCTGACAAATCAAGTTTTACTAAAATAACATTGTCTCGCGACCAAACTGCAAAATCTGGGGTATTAAATATTTCAGTTTGAATTTTTTGTGGCGCACCTTCAATCGTAAAATATATTAGGAGCGGTTTTTTTTGTTCCATACCTGCAGCAACTGCATCAGTCATAGTTGTTTTCCAAACTAAGTTCTGTGCATGCAAAAGAAATGAACCTAAAAAAAATAGCAGAATTAGTAATTTTTTGGTCATAATAATTTGGGGTTTAAGTAGGTTAATGCGACTAAATTAATATAATATCTCTACCAAACAAGCCTTATTTAAACAAAAAAGTTAATAAAAATATAAAAAAACAGAATTTATTAATAAAACATTAAAATTTTAAGAAAATGAAAAAAAATCATGTAATAAATTACAAAACTATTTGCCATAATTACAATTTGTTCAAAAAAAATATCCCTTTTTACCGTTAAGTAAAAAGGGATTCTACAAATTAAATTAAACACGTTAATTTAAAATATACTATTCGCTTGGATGCAATAAAGCATTTGATTCTGCAATCCATGCTTTTGCTCCACCGGGCTTATAGGAAATTTTTCCTAAAGCACTAAAGGTAGTTTTGTTCTTTCGGATAGATGCCAGTGCAAAACACACTTCCGGTAGGTCTTCAACGCCAAAAGCATTTTTTAGTTTTAAATTCTGCTCTTTATCACCATCGGATGCCGATGAATCAGACAAATCAAGCTTTACTAAAATGACATTATCACGCGACCAAACTGCAAAGTCCGGTGTTCTAAATATTTCATTCTGAAGATTTTCTGGCACACCTGAGGCGGTAAACAAAATTAACATTGGTTTTCTTTGTTCATTACTAATAGCAATTGCATCAGTCATATTAGTTTTCCAAACTAAGTTCTGAGCATGCGTAAAAAATGAACCGAAAAAAAATAGTAGGATAAGTAATTTTTTGGTCATATAATTTTGGTTTTGGTTAGATTAGTAAAACGAAATTAACATATTATTTTAATTTTCCAATTTTAATTAATACAAAAAATACATTATATGTTTTTTTACTTATAATAAAATACCAAATTAACAATAAGGCATC
The DNA here is from genome assembly GCF_002217275.1 of Flavobacterium frigidimaris. Classification (NCBI taxonomy): domain Bacteria; kingdom Pseudomonadati; phylum Bacteroidota; class Flavobacteriia; order Flavobacteriales; family Flavobacteriaceae; genus Flavobacterium; species Flavobacterium frigidimaris. The sequence continues at coordinate 72,478 of NZ_MUGV01000015.1, read as the reverse complement.
AAATTAAAGATACCTTTTCCTACTAAACAAAAAAAATCCTTATACAAAGTATAAGGATTTAAAGTATATTAAATTTGTAATTCTCTAATTGACGCTTTTTTGAGCCACAATTCCATTCGCAACTGCTAACCATGCAGTAGGTCCACCAGCAACATATCCTGTTTGACCAAGACCTTTAAAATTTACCTTTCCGTCTTTTGCCTCGGCACTTGTAAAATAAATAGTAGGAAAGCCCTGAACTCCAAAAGCCTGTTGCAACTCACTATTCTGATTCTTAATCTCTGGGGTTTGCGGCGTTCGTCTCGGGTAATCCAATTCAACCAAAACTACATTTTCAGCTGCCCATTTTGTAAATTCAGGCGTCTTTAAAACTTCATTTTGCAAACGAATACACCATCCACACCAATCGCTTCCGGTAAAAAACATCAACATAGGCTTGTGTACTTTATTACTTTCTGTAATTGCCTCTTTTACATCAGTATACCATTTTAGCTCTTGCGATTGCATTGCAAACACACCTGTTAAAAAGAAAATAATTAAAAATATTTTTTTCATGCTGCTTTAATTTTATACAAATTTAAACAAAATAACCATCGATAAATGTCGTCTATTTTACTTCTTGCATTAATTTTTTAATTAGTGGGGTCGTTACGATCAAAACGATACCCGCAACAAGAGAATAAAGTGCCAATTGATAATAGCCATCCGTATAGGCGATAAGTTTAGACATCAAAGTTGTTCCCGTATTTGCATTTGACATTTCAGAACCAAGTTTCCCTGCCGCTAATTGTCCAAAAGCACTAGAAAGAAACCATAATCCCATCATCATTCCAAACAAACGTTTCGGCGATAATTTAGTAATTACCGACATTCCGATTGGTCCAATACATAATTCTCCAAGTGTATAAATCAAATAACCCAAAGCAAAAACATTTAAAGAACTCAACCCTTTTGGATCAATAAAAAATCTGGCGCTATAAAAAATAAAGAAACCAGCTGCTAACAACACAAAAGATAATCCGAATTTGATAACTGTATTGGGCTCAATTTTTCTTTTGTAAAGAGCAATCCACAACAAACCAACTAACGGACTGAAAATAATAACATACATTGAATTAATACTATTATTAACTACGTTTGGATCGATAGTAAAAAACAACAATTTATCTGATAAATTGTCTTTTGCAAACAATGACAAGGATCCTCCTGATTGCTCAGAAATTGCCATAAACATAAAATATCCAAAGATAAAAATGAAGGCCGCTAATAATTTGTATTGCTGCTTTCTGTCTTTAATTCGCAGCAATTCAAACAAGAAATAACCAATTGCAATTACCCCAATCGTATACATGAAATAGTCTGTATAATCAGAATTAATCACCATGATATAGATAAACGGAATTACAATTATTGATCCCAAATAAACAGCAATTTCATTCATTCTCCTTTTCTTAGGAGTTTGATCCTCTAAAGGAGAATTTCCAATTGGAGCCAAATGTTTTTTAGTTAAAAGAAATGTCACCACTCCAATAATCATAACGACTGCCGACGAAAGGAAACACAAACTCCAGGAATAATTTTTTCCTAAATAAATAGGTATAGCACCCCCAAGCATTCCACCAATATTGATTCCGGCATAAAAAAGACCGTAACCAGCATCTCTACGACCATCATTTTCATGATATAATTCACCGACCATCGAAGATACGTTTGGCTTAAAGAAACCTGTTCCAATGATTGATAATGTTATTCCGTAATAAAAGAAGTCATGAGGAGATGCCGCAATAAGCAGATTCCCTAAAATCATAATGATACCACCAAAAAGAAGGGATTTTTTAAAACCTAAAACTTTATCAGCAAATATTCCACCAATAAAAGTAAAAGCATAAACAAAGGCCTGAATAGCTCCATACTGAAGATTTGCTTTTCCTTCAAGTAAACCCAATTGATCAACCATGAAAAATGCCAAAACACCTCTCATTCCGTAGAAACAAAAACGTTCCCACATTTCAACCAAAAACAAGTACCACAATTGTTTTGGATACTTGCCTTTAAAATTTTGTATTTGCTCTAAAGTAATTGTATTGTTTTCCATATTATCTAACACCGTGCATCATTTTTTTCAAGAATGGAGTCAAAGCAAATAATATAATTGCCGCGATACCAGTAAGAACTACAAATACCATAAAGAACTCATATAAATTATGAATTTCGAATCCGGCAAAAAAGTGGTTATGAGCACTAATCTGGTGTTGATCCAGTAAAGCTAATTGCTCAGGAGTTGGTGTAATTTTATTATCTAAAACAGCCTGAAGATCGATACCTAATTCTTTTGCTTTTGCAAATTTATCTCCAGTAGCAGGCAAGATCGAACCTAAAGTTCCACCTAAAGCATAACCAGAAGCATTAGATAAAAAGAATACTCCGTATAATAATGAAGCGAAACGCTTTGGAGATAATTTACCAACTAACGACAAACCAATTGGAGACAAACATAACTCAGCACATGTATTTAAGAAATACAATAAAATAAGCCATTTTACCAATAACAATCCAGAAGTTCCAATGTAAGAAACCTGAGTTGCAATCATAAAGAAACTAATCGAAATTATAACTAGTCCTGCCGCCAATTTTACCGGAGAAATAGGCTCTTTGTCTTTTGCTCTAAGAGTATCCCATAAAATACTAAACGGTACTGCCATAATTACTACAAATAGTCCATTAAAAATCTGAACCATTGATGGAGGCATTAAAAAACCAAAGAAGTTTCTGTCTGTTTGGTTATCTGCAATAAAGGTTAATGAAGATCCCGCTTGCTCAAAAGCTGCCCAGAAGAATATAATAAAGAATGATACAATATAAATTACAATAATTCTGTCTCTTTCGATTTTAGTCAATGAAGTATCTGAAATAATTAATCCTGCCAAGGATAATCCACTAGAATAAATCAACGTATAAATTAGATTCTGACCCACAACATAATGAAAAAAGAATCCTAACGCAATAAACGCAAGTCCTGCAATTGTCAAAGATTTAGTAGAAAAATTAGCTTTTTGTGCTTCTCCTTCTTCAAAGTCAGAAGCTTCATTTTTAGAAGGCAAACCTCCTAATGGTCTTCCTTCAGGAGAAACCACATATTTATTTTTTAAGAAGTAAAAAAGAACTGTTCCAATAAGCATTGCAACAGAAGCTGCTAAGAATCCAAATCTAAAAGCATGAATATCTCTAATTCCACCGGCATCTTTAACATCTCCCAACAAAGGACAAATGGACTGCCCTAAGAAAGCTCCAATATTAATTCCCATATAAAAGATAGTAAAAGCACTATCTAATTTTGTTTTTTCCTGTTTAGGATATAAACTTCCTACCATACTTGAAATGTTTGGCTTGAAAAATCCGTTACCAAAAACAATAACCCCTAAACCACAATACATAATAGCTTTAGCCATTTCTAAATTACCTTCAAAAATACTTCCACTAGTAAACAACAGCATTTGTCCGGTTGCCATTAATAATCCACCCAACAAAATACAGTTTCTGTTTCCTAAAAAACGGTCTGCTACAAAACCACCCAACATTGGTGTCAAATAGCAAAGTCCAAGGAAACCACCATAAATTAATGAAGCTTCTTCTTCTTTCATCAATAATGAGTTCACAAGAAATAAAGTCAATAAAGCTCGCATTCCATAAAAATTGAATCTCTCCCACATCTCCGTTCCAAACAATACCCAAAGTCCTTTTGGATGCGCAGTTTTTACTTGAGTTTCTCCCATATTATTCATTATTGTTTAAGGTTATAAAGTTATATTATAAATTTTCTTTGATAAAGTTAGTCATTTTATTATAAAGCTGAATTCTCGTTGCGCCGCCATAAATACCGTGGTTTTTATCCGGATATATCTGAGAATCAAATTGTTTATTCGCCTGAATTAACGCTTCCATCATTTGCATTGAATTTTGCACATGAACGTTATCATCGCCTGATCCGTGAATCAATAAAAATTTACCTTTTAATTTATTAACGTGGTTTATTGGAGAATTTTGATCGTATCCGCTTGCATTTTCCTGTGGTGTCTGCATATATCTTTCTGTGTATACACTGTCATAAAACCTCCAGTTGGTTACCGGAGCAACTGCAATTGCCATTTTGAAAACATCGTTCCCTTGAAAAATACAGTTTGAAGCCATAAAACCGCCATAACTCCAACCCCAAATTCCAATTCTTGAAGCATCGACATAAGAATAATTGCCGATTACTTTTGCTGCATCAATTTGGTCTTCAACTTCATATTTTCCTAATTGTAACTGTGTTACTTTTTTGAAATTAGCTCCTTTAAAACCAGTTCCTCTTCCATCAACACAAGCCACAATATAACCTTGTTGAGTCAACATCATAAACCAATACTCATTCGAACTTCCCCATGCATTAGCCACTTGTTGTGATCCTGGTCCAGAATATTGAATCATAAAAACCGGATATTTCTTTGAAGGATCAAAATCTTTTGGTTTCATAATCCAGGCATTCAACTCATTACCTTTAGCCGTTTTTAAAACAAAAAACTCTTTGCTAGGTAAATTATAGCTTACAAGTTTAGCGGAAAGCTCTTTATTATTTTCTATAACCTGAATTTCTTTTCCGGTTTTTGCTTCATTTAGAGTATAAGTAGTTGGCTGAGAAGCACTCGAGAATGTATTAATAAAGAATTGGAAATTAGGACTAAAAGTAGCTGCATTTGTACCCACTTTTGTAGCTAAAGCTACTTTATTTTTTCCATCTAATGCAATGCGGTAAATTGCTCTGTTGATTGAACCATTTTCTGTAGATTGATAGAAAATAGTTTTTGTTTTTTCGTCGAAACCGTAGTATGAAGTAACCTCCCAGTTTCCTTTTGTAACCTGATTTTTAAGTTTTCCCGTTTTATCATAAACATAAATATGATTAAAACCGTCTTTTTCACTTGTCCAGATAAAGCTGTTATCTTTTAAGAATGTCAAATTATCTGTAACATCTACGTAAGCCTTGTCTTTTTCATTTAAAACTACTTTTGCTGCAGCCGTTGTTCCATCTACAAATAATAAATCAAGATTGTCCTGGTGGCGATTTAAAACCTGCGCTGATAAGACATTATTATCATTTGTCCATTGCATTCTCGCAATATAGAAATCATTATAATTTCCTAAGTCAACTTTTTTTGTAGCATTTGCGGCCGCATCATATATATGTAATGAAACTACTGAATTTTTCTCTCCTGCCTTTGGATATTTAAACGTTTCAACTGTTGGATATAAATCTTTATGAAACATTGACATCGAAAATTCCGGAACCGCACTTTCGTCAAAACGGATATAGGCTAACTTTTTACTGTCTTTACTCCAGTCAAAAGCCCGGACAAACGCAAACTCTTCTTCATAAACCCAATCCGTAATACCATTAATTACCGCATTTTTCTTTCCGTCAGTTGTAACTGCCGTTGTTTTTTTAGAAACTACATCATATACGTAAAGATTATTTTCTCTTGCATAAGCGATTTTAGTTCCATCAGGAGAGAAAGTTGGCTCCTGAACCTGAAAATCGAAAAGTTTCGTTAGTGATTTCGCAGCTATATCATATAAAAAGTAATCTGCAGTAAAGGAGTGACGGAAGATTTTATTTGTATTACAAGCAATTAGAATCTTCTTTTCTGACGCATCAAAAGTATAGCTGTCAATTCCGTTCGAAAGTGCCGAATGATTTTTTGTATCAATTAAGTTGGACACTTTTTTTAAGGTTGCAAAATCATATAAGTCGATTTGCATGCTTCTGCTAGTCTGATCGACATTTAAAACAGTGTATTGATCGGTATTTTTTAGTGATTGAAGCTCATCCATTCCTTTCGCCTTGAATGTCCCTCCATAAATGTTTTCGACAGTAATTTTTTGTTGTCCAAATACAGTAGCCACTAAAAATAAAAGCACTACCGTTATTTTACTTGTATTCATTAGAATTATTTTAAATATAAAAAGAGCCCAATTTTAGTAAAAAAAATAAACATAATACACATTTTAAGTGTTAAATGTTAAAAAAAATAACGATTGCGTACTTTTCAAACTTCAAATAGATTGCAAACAAAACTCTTAAATTGGTATCTTTGTCGCTACATTATTATTTAATATACTGAAAATGAACAATGCTGTTGCTGGATTCTCTAAATTATCCAAAAAAGAAAAAATAAACTGGATTGCCAATGAATATTTTTCTACCCCAAATGAAGCACTTAATATCATAAGAAATTACTGGAATTCAGATGAGAAGCTTCAACAATTGCATGACGAATTCATCGAAAATACCATTACAAATTTTTATATTCCACTTGGAGTTGCTCCTAATTTTTTAATCAACGGAAAATATAAAACCATCCCAATGGCAATTGAAGAAAGTTCAGTTGTGGCCGCAGCATCAAAATCGGCAAAATTTTGGGCAACCCGTGGAGGATTTAAAACAACAGTTATTAACACCGAAAAAATTGGGCAGGTTCATTTTACATTTAATGGAGATGCTGAAAAACTGCAATTTTTTTTCGAACAGATAAAACCTAAATTCTTCTCTGAAACGCAAAGCATAACCAAAAATATGCAACAACGTGGTGGCGGAATTTTAGATATTAAGCTTAAAGACAAAAGAAGTTTACTTGAAAATTACTTTCAGCTGCATGCGACTTTCGAGACGAAAGACAGTATGGGTGCAAATTTCATTAATTCCTGTTTAGAACAATTTGCTACGACTTTAAAAGAAGAATTTCAGCAATCTGATCTCTTTTCAGATGACGAAACTATAAAAGTAATTATGAGCATTTTATCCAATTATGTTCCGAATTGCCTTGTAAGAGCAGAAGTTTCATGCCCAATTGAAGATCTAACCGAAAAACATATCACTAATCCACAAGATTTTGCCGAACGTTTTGTTCAGGCTGTTCAAATTGCCGAAGTGGAACCTTTTAGAGCGGTAACGCATAATAAAGGTATCATGAATGGAGTTGATGCTGTAATTCTGGCCACAGGAAATGACTTTAGGGCTGTCGAAGCCGGAGTACACGCCTATGCTTCAAAAAATGGTCAATATGCGAGTTTATCACATGCCAAAATCGAAAACGGAACATTTACTTTTTGGTTAGAAATTCCACTTGCCTTAGGAACTGTCGGCGGACTTACTTCCTTGCATCCGTTGGTAAAATTGTGTTTAGAAATGCTGGAAAAACCTTCAGCACAAGAACTAATGGAAATTGTTGCCGTTGCAGGTTTGGCGCAAAATTTTGCCGCTTTACGTTCTTTAACCACAACCGGAATTCAGGAAGGTCATATGAAAATGCACTTAAATAATATCATTAATCAATTTGAAGCCAACGAAGAAGAGCGCCATTTAATTAAATCTCATTTTAAGAAAAATGCTGTTTCTCATAGTGCTGTAGTTGAATTTATCGAAAACTTAAGAAAAGAAAATAAATAAAAATTCCAAATATTATAGTTTCGAATAAAATCCCAAATTCCAATTATTGTTGGGATTTGGAATTTATTATAATATGATATATCAGGGTTAAAAAATACAGAATGAAAGAGACCTTTTACAGTAACGGAAAACTTTTAATAACAGGTGAATATCTAGTTTTAGATGGTGCTAAAGCATTTGCATTACCCACAAAATTTGGTCAGGATTTAGTTGTTGAAAAAGCTTTTAACAAAGAAATAATATGGAAAAGCTACAATTTTGATGATCATCTTTGGTTTGAAGACTCTATTTCCTTTTCAGAAATCATCAGCAATGTTGACACAAAAATCGAAACTGTAAAAACTACGTTGACTACCATCTTACATGAAGCTTATCTTTTAAATCCTGATTTTATTAGTAATGCTGATGGATACCAAATTAGTACACATCTTACATTTCCAAAAAACTGGGGATTAGGCACTTCCTCCACCTTATTAAACAACATTGCACAGTGGACCAAAATCGATGCGTACACACTACTTAAGAATAGTTTTGGAGGCAGTGGATATGATATTGCCTGCGCTCAAAACAGTACCCCTATTATCTACCAATTAGAGCAAAATTTACCAATTGTAGAAAAAACAGAATTTAATCCTGATTTCACTAAAAATATATTTTTTGTTTACCTAAATAAAAAACAAAGTAGTAAAGCAGCTATCAATGCTTATTACAATAATAAAAATGAAAATTTAGCTGAAAACATTTTGGATAACAATAAAATAACTAAGGCTATTCTCGAAGCAAAAACACTGAATGAGTTTGCACATTTTGTAGAAAAACATGAAATACATTTGAGCAATATTCTGGAACTAGAAACGATTAAAGAAATTGCTTTTCCCAATTTTAATGGCGTTATAAAAAGTCTCGGTGCCTGGGGCGGAGATTTTGTAATGGCAGTTTCAAAAGAGAATCCAAAGGACTATTTTACCAGTAAAGGATATGAAACAATCCTTACTTATGATGAAATGATTTTACAGATGTAAATTGCGATACTATTAAAAACAAAAAAGTGAATTTAATAATTCACTTTTTTGTTTTTAATATGTTTCGTCTCTAAACGACGAACCTTCTGACTTTCCTGCTCATTAGATTCTATGAGTGTATTGTGTAAACGTTCGGCCATTTTTTCGATACTATTATTGATCGAATCATATACTAACTCCATCCGCCGATGTTTTTCTTCTTTTACTGCTTTTAAAACATCTTCCACAAAAATCTTATCGTACTTTTCAGCAACAGAATCACGAGTATTAGTTAACCTAATAACATAATCGTTACTTAAAATAGTAACTTTAAAATGTTGTTCTTCATTACTTAAATAGTACTTACCTCCCAGCTCATCAACATTGATGTCGGTACTGCTTACTTTTAAAAGCTCCGTTATTATTCCATAAATATGATTCTCAATTTTGGAATATACTCTAGGCTTCCTTTTAAAAAGATTAAACACAAAAAACATTAAACACTTGATTATTAAGGTAATTTTTTATCATTTTTTCTCAATTTTTATTTAACACTCATTAAATCAACTTAACTTTCCTAAAACAAAAATTCGAGCAAATTAACTGTATAATTTTGAATATCACAAATTTTTTAAATTATATTTCGATTATTCCTATATAATTAAAGAAAAAGAGTAGGTAATTAGTACAAAAAGCGTTTAAAAAAGAAAACCCGAAACATTTAAAATGTTTCGGGTTTTATATCGTAATTAAGTACTAAATACTAGTAGTTAAATTGCAGTCTGTTATCTTCAATTTTAGCATTGTTTTTCAACGCTGGTAAAATTCTGTTTGCATCAGATGCGCTTTGAGCTTTTACTTTAGCAACATACTCTGCATGATTAGCAATTGCAGGAGCTTTTACAGTACTGATGTTTTTTACAACATATACACCTGTATTTCCTTCAATTGGAGCAGAGATTTTGTTTGCAGCTAATGCAAATGCATTACCAACAACTTTTGGCTCTTGCCCAACTCCACCTGGTAAAACCGGGTTATCCATTGTAACATTTGTTGCTTGTTGAACCGCTACACCAGCGCTTTTTGCAACAGCTTCAATAGTTGAACCTGTCAATTTAGCTTTAAGGATTTCAGCTTTTTTCTTATTTTTCAAGATTGGCTCAACATATGGTCTTGCTAAAGTAACCGATACTAAACCTGATTTGTTTTCGCTTTTGTATTGTGCAATTACGTGACCAATATTAGCAATTTCAAAACGTTTCACATCGCCTTTGCTTGTTTCTTTGTCATATGCCCATCTGATGATGTTACGTTGGTTTCCTAAAGGACCAAACTGCTCATCCATAGCTTTAGCCGTTACCGGAGCAGCTACTTTTAAACCTAATTCTTTTGCTGTAGCAACGAAATCTTTATTAGCAGCATCCATTTCGAATTTAGTTGCTAATGTAAATACTTTATCAGAAGTAGCTTCAGATGGCTCAATTTTTTGAGCGATTGTAGCCAAACGAATTCCGTCTTGTTTATCAGTAATTTTGATAATATGGAAACCAAAAGGAGTTTCTACTAAACCAATTTTTCCAATTCCGTTATTGAATACAAAATCATTGAATGGTTTCACCATTTGATTTGGACCAAAATATCCTAAATCACCACCTTGTTGTGCAGATGAATCATCAGAACTTGTAAAAGCCAACATCATGAAACTATCAGGATTAGCCTGAACCTGAGCTAAAATTTCTTCTGCTTTAGCTTTAGCTTCTTCTTTAGTTCTTTTTTCTTTTGGACTTGGCGTTTGAGAACCTTCATAAGCAATTAAGATATGACTTGCTTTTGCATTTACTCCAGCTTTAAATCCTAAAGATTTAGAAATTGCGTAGTATCTTCCAAAAACATAAGGTCCGTAAATTGCTCCAGCAGGCAAACTGAATAATTTATCCGCATCTACTGCAGGCAAACTATTTTTAGGTACGTAAGTAGAATCATAAGGAACATCAGAATTCGCGTTTACAAATTCAGCTACATTCGTTGCGTTTCTAAAACCTGCCAATGTATCATTTTTACCAGTTTTAGCGTTGTAAACAACACTTCCGTTTAATAATCCTGTGATTTTAGCTTTGATTTCAGCCTCATCTTCTTTTGAAGCTTTATCTTCTACTAAAACATATTGAATTTCACGAGTTTCATCCGCTTTGAATTTTTTCTCGTTTTTCTTCATATAATCAACAATTTCATCATCAGAAACTTTTACATCACTATCTTTAATAGAAGAATACAATGCACCAGCATAAGCAAAGTTTACTTTGTTAGCTTCCATTTCGTATTTCAACTTTCCTTCACTAGCAGTTGTGTAAAGTCCAGATTTAATTAACGTGTTGTAGATTTGAAATTTTGCATTTAATTCAGCATCTTTTTCTTTTGCAGAAATGTATTGTGCTGCCTCAGGATTTGTTTTGAAATACTCTTTGAATTTCACAACGTCAAACATACCTGCTGCATTTAAAAACATTGGATTTTTTCCAATATTTGGATCTGCTTTCAAAACTTCAATTAAGTGTTTTTCTCCAACTCTCAATCCTAATTTATCAAACTGAGTTGATAATAATGCGATTGAAACTTCTTGATCCCAAACTCTGTTTGCAGCTTCAGTGGAAGTTATCCCTTGCCCACTTTTTTCAACATTACTAACTTTAACTCTAAAGTCTTCAAATGAAATATCTTTTCCATCGATGCTTCCCACATCTTTTGAACTTTGACCAAATGTTCCTCTAGTGAATAGATCTTGTATTATAAATGCAAATAATGCAAGTGCAATAACTCCTATCAATAAAGCGGAACGCTGTCTAATTTTTGCTAAAACTGCCATTTTTATTATCGTTAATTTTATATTCAGTTTGCGAAAATACAATTATCTAGTTAATAACAATACAACTAACAATTTATTTTGCACAATTTTTTCAATTAATAAAAGAAATCACTCTTTTATAGTCATTTTTACCAATTCAATTTTCTTATTTGTTGCCTCTTCTATCACAAAATGATAGTTATCTATTACAATTTCTTCTCCTTTTTGAGGAATTTCCTTGGTAAAGTTGACAATAAAGCCTCCCAGAGTACCGTATGAGTCTTCTTCCGGAATCATTAATTTATAGGTTTCATTCAGGTATTCAACATCTAATCTTGTAGAAAACAAATACTTACCCTCACCCAATTCCTGCTCAATTAATTCCTCATCTAAATCATGTTCATCTTCAATTTCCCCAAATAACTCCTCCACAATATCTTCAATAGTAATAATTCCGGAAGTACCTCCATATTCATCTAAAACAACGGCAACATTTTTTCTCTTTTTAATCAAAAGATTCAAAGCATCCTTTATCAAAATAGTTTCAGGAACAAACTCCACAGTCATTAAAACTGATTTTATTGTTTTCGGCTTTTTAAATAAATCAAATGAATGCACATACCCTACTATATCATCAAGCGAGTTTTGGCTCACCACTATTTTAGAATAACCGGTCTCTATAAATAACTCCTTCAGATCTGTTATACTATCAAATAAATCAATATCAACAATTTCAGTACGTGGCGTCATAATGTCACGCGCTTTTACACCTGAAAACTCCAGAGCATTTTGAAAAATCTGAATTTCAGAGTCTACCTCTTCGTCATCTTCAACAGAATTCATTTGTTCCGTGATGTAATTCCCCAGCTCCACTTTACTAAAATACAACTGTACCTGATCTCCTTCTGTTTTGAAAAATTTCCTCAAAACAAAATCTGAAATCCAGATAAAAAAAGTTGAAATGTAATAGAATAACCTGTAAAATAAATAAGCAGGGACAGCCAAAATCTTAATTAACGAATTGGCGTAAATCTGAAAGAAAACCTTCGGAAGGAATTCAGCCGTAATTAAAACAATAAAAGTTGAAATTATAGTCTGAACCAATAAACTGGTTATATCAGAGAAATGATATCCTAATTTGGTGATACATCTTAGTACTAAATCACCCATAAAAAACCCGTAAATTACCAACGCAACATTGTTACCAATTAACATTGCTGCAATAAATTTTGAGGGGTTTTCTGTAAGTTTGGTTAAAATTTGGGAAGCAAAATTATCTTGTTTCTTTTCTATTCCGAGATAAATTTTGTTCGAGGAAATAAAAGCTATTTCCATTCCTGAAAAAAAGGCTGATAGTATTAAACAAAGTATTATAATACTAATTTCCATTTTTACTGCTTTTTATTACGATCATCAAATTTCTTAACAAATTTTCTTCTGAAGAAAAACATAAAAACTGCCATTCCGGCAATGATAAAGCTCAAAGCGTAATTCTCACTACCTTCATTTAACTTTATAATTCCATCGTAAATAAAGTAAACTGCGAAAGCAATGTAAACGTATTGTGTATATTTTAAGTAACCCATAATTATATTATTCGTTGGCTTCTAATTCGCCTGTTATTCGTTGTGAATTTATCACTTTAAAATCTTTACTAAAATCGATTCCCTGACCGTATGAAACACCTTTAGCATCGGTAAGTTTGAACTTTCTTTCAGTATAAAACCATTCATTTTTCTGATCAAAATAGAGTTGCTCTGTTTCGAGCATCTGACCTGTTTCTGAAGTAATTTTCACTTTTCCCTGTAAATCTATAATTCCGGTTTCTTTATACGAAACAGCATAATTTGATTTTATAAAAGTACGCTTTTGTTTTTTATCATAAAGTGTAACGTCAATTCCTTTTGGGAATTCAGTAAATGGAAATTCAAGATTAGAATAATCCAGCATTTTTCGGCTTTTTAGAATTCCGGTAATACGTCCTGAATCAGTATATTTTATACTAACCGTATCCGCATCACTTCCTGGAACAAATTCTGAAAAGTTAATTTTTTGAACTTCCTTAAAATTACTTTCACACCCAAAAAACAGTGTCACAGCAAGAACTGTGACAGCGTTTATAATATATTTCTTTGGTAAATTCATTTGCCAAATGTAGTAAATTGTATCGAGCTTAAAAAAACATAAAAGCTTATGATTAGTTGAATTTACTCTTCACGAACCATCTGTCGTTAAAAGAGAAGCTTAAACTAAAATTGAAGTAATTTTCCTGAATTAAACCAGCAGCTGTAGTACCTCTTTTACCAAATTCAAGACCTAAATTCACATTTGAAAAAGATCCTGTAATAGGAAAACCAGCTCCCAGTGTCATTCCAACATCATTAATTGATTGATTATTAACCACCAAACCAATTTTTTCATATTTCAAACCAGCTCTGTAAGTAATTCTACTGAAGTAATTTGAAAACGAAGTATAATTTGGAATATAATATCCTCCAACTGCGTATTTCGAATACTTCTCGTAACGTACATCGTCACTAGCATTATAGTAATTTGCATAGCGTCCGTCTCCCTGAAAAGCTAATGTAGTACCAACTAACCATTTTCTTGCCTCTCCTATACCAAGACCAATCGTTAATTTATTAGGTAATTTTAAATCTGTTTCTACTGATGGATATTGATAAGGATCAGGATCTCCTGAAACCGAAATAACTCTTGCATTATTCGATCTTAAAGTACTGGCAAAAGTGTAACTTAAACTAGTAAATAAAGTCGTTTTTTTATAAATCTTTCTTTGATACATCGTACCAATATTGAAATTCAAACCTGATAAATCAGATTGATTTGTTTCTCGGGTTGCACTCGCAACATCTGTTATTCCTTCAACACTTGTTGTTGTAATTTGTCCAAAATTATATTGTGCATCCGCTCCAATATTCCAATTTGGTAAAATTTTATATCCCAAACCAAAGAATACCTTATTAACACCACCTTTTCCTTCGAATTGACTGTTTGTTGCACCGGATACATCAGAATTATTATCCATGATTTTATAACCAACAGAAGATAAGGGTACCAAACCAAAAGCTGCTCCAAATTTGCCCATCGGTATTCCTACTGCCAAATAATCAAAAGTAGCTCTTTGTGCTTTTTCAGATTGGTTCGTATTTTTTAATGTAGATGTTCCAAAACTTCCTCCAACCGTAAATGTAGTTTGTTTTAAACTCGCATAACTTGAAGGATTATCAATATTCAGGTGAATACTATCCTGCTCTACTGATACGCCACCCATAGACCTGTTTTCAAGAGTACCTTTGAATCTTGCATCACCAATTCCGTAAAAAGAATAAGGAGAAGCTGTACCCTGCTGAGCAAATGAAACGAACGAGATAAGTAAACAAGCACTTATTATAATTTTTTTAATCATTGTCGATTTTATATTGAAATGTTTGGTTCAAACTTTCCAGAAGGAAATTTGAATTGGCAAATATGGTATTTTTTAATCGTTTAGCCAAAAATTCTGCATCGCCACCCGTTAAAATTATTATAAAATTTAAAAAATTCTCCCGATATTCATCGATAAAACCATCAATCTCATAGACGAACCCATTGACAACTCCGGAATGAATTGCTTCTTTAGTAGAATTTCCTATATAGGATTCAGGTGTTTCTAAAGTCAACAAAGGTAGTCTGGCTGTGTAATTATGCAGTGCTTCATAACGCAATCGCAATCCCGGCGAGATCGCTCCGCCCAAATAATTATCATTTTCGTCGATAAAATCGTAGGTTATACAAGTTCCGGCATCGATCACTAATCTATTTTGTTTTGGAAATTGCAAAGTAGCTCCGGCTGCCAAAACCATTCGGTCAATACCCAAAGTTTTTGGCGTGGCATACTTATTTATAAAAGGAAAAACATCTTCGTGTGTTAAAAAATGGATTTTTAGGCGATTTTCGAATGTCAGGAAAGATTGCTTTTCAACGTTTCCGACTGAAGCAACAACCAAATCGGAGCAATTTTGAAATTTTTCTAAAATTATTTTAATTTTTTTTTCGAGCTCATTTTTCTCAAAAACGAAATTTTCAAGAACAGTACTCCCCTCAAAGACAGCTGCTTTAATTCGAGTGTTTCCAACATCAACCGTTAAAATCATGTTTGTTTTTTTATCAACGCGAAGATACGAATTGATTTTTTTAAAAAAATGTTTTGGATAAACGAAAAATGATTCTATATTTGCACCCGCAATGTGCACAGCACGGTACCTTAGCTCAGATGGTAGAGCAATGGACTGAAAATCCATGTGTCCCTGGTTCGATCCCTGGAGGTACCACGTTTAAAACCCGAATAGAAATATTCGGGTTTTTTGTTTTCAATACTTTAAGGGAAATTTTGAAATTCCAATTTTGTAAAATTCCAAATTCCAATTCGACTTAACCGCAAGGAACGCTAAGATTTACGCAAAGTCCGCAAAGCTTTGATTAATAGTAAGGATTAATGCTTGTATATTCACAATCTACTTACATACGACACCCAATGGTTGAACCGTTGGCTATGTCTCGCTTATGCAAAATTCATTTTAATTTTTGCAGAAAAACATAGCGCCCTTTGCGTAAATCTTAGCGTTCCTTGCGGTTAAATTTGTTTGCTTTGAAACTTAAATACTATTAAAAAGTGTAAAGTCAAAAATTAAGCTATTTTTGTTAAAAAACTACTAACTAAATAAAAAAATATCTTATATATTCGTAAAATGATACTTTAATATTTTATTTATTATTAAAAACACAGATCGTTTTATGAGCAAAACTTCTACTAAAGGCATTTGGAAAGTGATTTCAGCTTCCTCAATGGGAACTATGATTGAATGGTATGATTTCTATATTTTTGGCAGTTTAGCTGTTGTTATTTCAACCAAATTCTTTCCCAGTGACAATCCAACAGCTGCATTTCTGTCGACATTAGCGACTTTCGCTGCCGGATTTGTAGTTCGCCCTTTTGGCGCTTTGTTTTTTGGGAGACTTGGCGATATTATTGGAAGAAAATATACTTTTATGGCTACCTTATTATTAATGGGTGGCTCAACTTTTTTAATAGGTTGTATTCCGAGTTATGAAACCATTGGATTTATGGCGCCATTACTGGTTTTAATTTTACGTTTACTACAAGGACTCGCTCTTGGTGGAGAATATGGCGGTGCAGCAACTTATGTAGCAGAACATGCTCCTGTTGGACAAAAAGGTTATTGGACTTCCTGGATTCAAACCACTGCTACAGTAGGCTTATTCATTTCATTGATGGTTATACTGGCTACCAAAAATATGCTATCAGCAGAAGACTTTGACGCATGGGGATGGCGTGTTCCGTTTTGGGTTTCTATAGTTATGGTTGGTGTTTCTTATTTAATCCGCAAAAACATGGATGAATCTCCAGTATTTGCTAAAGCCAAAAAAGAAGGAACAACAAGCGCCAATCCGCTTAAAGAAAGTTTCGGAAACCGATATAATTTAAAATTTGTTTTATTAGCCCTTTTTGGTGCTACTATGGGACAGGGTGTTGTGTGGTACACTGGACAGTTTTACGCTATGAGTTTCATGAAAACGGTAATGAATGTAGATTCTTCGCAAGTGGATGGATTACTCGGAATTGCGCTTTTAATAGGAACCCCATTTTTTATTGTTTTTGGATGGCTGAGCGACAAGGTAGGCCGAAAATACATTATGATGTTCGGAATGTTGCTTGCCATTTTATCGTACAGATCGATTTACAAGGAAATGTACAACACTACCAATGTGAGTTTTAAAACCGAAATCGTTGAGAAAACAATTACAAATATTGAAAAAACAAAGAATAATGACGTAATAACAACTATTTCTAAAACCTATACAGACGGAACTTCGTACATTGAGAAAAAAACAGATTTTGCGAGTAAAAAAGAATCTCAAAGTACTATTTCAATCAAAATAAATTCGAAAGATCAATGGGCTTTAATTTTCTGGGTTTTTATACAAGTATTGTTTGTAACAATGGTTTACGGGCCAATTGCTGCGTTTTTAGTAGAAATGTTTCCAACAAAAATCAGATACACCTCGATGTCACTGCCTTATCACGTTGGGAATGGGATTTTTGGAGGTTTACTTCCTGCAATTTCAACCTATTTTGTAACACATGCAAAAGCCAGTGGAAAAGCTGACTTTTACCTTGACGGACTTTGGTATCCTATTATTATTGCCTCAGTCTGCTTTGTAATTGGAATGGTTTATATTGACAACAAAAACAAAACGAATCACCTTTAATACCTACATAAAATATGAATGAAATTAAGAGAATTTTAGGTGTTTTGTGGGTTATACTCTCCATTGCCGCTGCTTATTTTTGCGTGTTTGAATTTGGCTTACCCAAGTTTTTATCAGACAAACAAGATGATTTGGTATTTGGAATTATCATCCTATTCATCCTTACCCCATTGATCGTTTTAGGCTTGGGAACGTTTGGTTATTTTTCTATGATTGGAGAATACGATCAGAAAAAATAAACCAAATCAACTTAAAATTGAAAGGGCTGTCAAAAAATTGACAGCCCTTTCGCATTACTAAACTAACCAAACATTAATCATTAAAAATAATGACTAAACTTTTAAATTTTATTTTTTAATAAATTTCATTATCTGAGCTTTATTATTCTCATCCATTGCTTTTACAATATATAATCCTGTTTTTAATTCGCTTACCCCGAATTGAAAATCAATATTCCCATTTGGAGCAAAACTTTTTACTAATTGACCCGCCATTCCATAAACCTGAACTTTGGTTGTTGCGATATTTAAAGTAAAATAATGCAGTACAGGATTTGGATATAGCGCAACTGAGCTTCCTTTTTCAAATTCAGGAATAGCCAGATTCGCCGTTTTATTTCCATAGATTCTGTACTCACCAGGCCCCAGATTTATCGTGGCATTTACATCGGTAACATTAATAGAAGTATTATCCATTAAATTATACCAGATTCCAGAGTATTGAAAACCAGTAGCAACATTTTGAGCTGTCACATCAAAGTTGGCCAAAATCAGCACGTCTTTTAATTGTGTTATTGCTAGATTACTGTTTGTAATTTTTACATTTACCGTTAAAGTATTTATATTGGTTATTGTCGCAGTACCTACAAATACTGGCTCCGTTACTTTCAGATTAATCATTTTAGCCCAATCATAATAAATTTTATTTCGATTGGTATCGCCCAGCCAATTTTCTGTCCATTGCGGTTGTGGTTTGGTATCTAATTTACAATCGCCCGAAAGAGTTGCCGAAGCATCATTTACACTCCCATCCTTACAAGTAAAAATAGAATCATCCCAACCTAATTCTCCAAAATGCCAAATCATTTTTGGGCCTGGAATCAGCAAGGAAACGGCTCCAATTGCAGACATTCTAGACAATCCCGTATTTAATGTTTTCACATTATAAGTTCCCGCCGAATTTCCGTATTGTACGTTTTTATACATTAAACGTTCTTCATCATGACTTTCTGCATAACCCATTAAGCGGTTTGCTGTAAAACCACGGCTTGAACTCATCATTCTCGAAATATTATTATCTGTAGCATATCCCATTGACAATTGATTGTACTGGTCTGTCATTTTTCCCCACATCATAACACCTTTACTTGGCGTTTCAGTGATTCTGTAGTTTGCCCATTCCTGCTCTTCTGTATCAGATCCTAAATGTTCGAAAATAGTGTAATGTGTTGGGTCAAGGTTCCAGGAATAATCAGCATATTTTTTTAAAACAGCCACCCTATCTTGCTGGTATCTGTTTGTACAAGCCTCATCTGCAGCTGTACAAACCTGAGTAAATCCTTTAGTTAAGTCCCAACGGAAACCATCAATTTTATACTCTTCAATCCATTGTTTGATCACACGCTCCACATAATATTGCGTTTTTGCCGATTGATGATTAAAATCTTCACCCACACTATAACTGTGTTTTGCAACGGTATTAAAATAAGGATTCTCTACAGTTGGCGATCCAAAACCATCTCCATCAGGATCATTCATCCACATTCTAACCATAGGGTTTCTTCCGAAAGCATGATTTAAAGCTACGTCGAGAATAATTGCAATTCCATTTTGATGACATAAATCGATAAGCTCCTTCAACTTATCCGAACTTCCGTAAAATTTATCCAAAGCCATATGAAATGAGGTATTATAACCCCAACTTTCATTGCCTTCAAATTCCATTACCGGCATTAACTCGATCGCATTTATTTTAAGCGTTTTAAAATAATCTATTTTATTAATCAGACTTTGGTAATTTCTATTTGCATCAAAATCACGAACTAAAACTTCATAAACTACCAATTTATCTTTTTCAGGTTTTGCAAAATTAGTTACCTGCCAATTGTAAGGCGCTTGTCCCGTTTTAAGAACCGCAACCTCAAAGTTTTGACCTGTTGGATAGATTGGCATATTTGGATAAGATGCCGATGGAATCGAAGCATCATCATAAGGAGATAAAACTAAAGTCGAATAAGGATCTGCTGTTTTTACCAATGAAGGAGAATTTGCCAATGGAGTTGCATCAACTACCCAATATTGATAGGTATTGTTTACGCCAGAAACTAATCCGGTTAATTCTAGCCAAAATTTATCCGAAACAGGATCTTTTTTCATAGCATATGATGTTGTAGGCTGCCAGTTATTAAAACTTCCGGCAACGTATACAAAATCTTTCAAAGGCGCATCTAAAACTAAAGTTGCTTTTGTAGGATCAGCAATATTATAATTGATTCCGTCAACTAATTTTGCGGGCATAGCTTCTGAAACTGTTTTTGGATTTACAACAACAGAAAACTTTTTAACTATTGTTGTCGCTCCCTGAACTACACTCAATTCATAACTTTGATTGCTATTTATAGTAGTATGATTAAAGGAGTAAGAAGATGTGCTTGCGTTTGTATCAATTGTAGTTCCGTTTGCTTTTAAGGTATAACTAGCCGCTCCATTTGTATTTGTCGCTGCAATATTAAAATTAGCCCCTGAAGCAATAATTGTAGTGCTATTTTCAGTCGGAGAAGTTAATGTTGCCTGAAAAGAACCCACTTCGACTAAAATATCCTGCGATTGTTTAGTTCCAGATCCGTCCTTAGCTTTAACCAAAAAGCCTATTTTTCCAATTCCGTTTCTGTTAAAGTAAACTGACGGAATAAATGTTTTGGTGTAAGTATCCGTTCCTGCGTTATAAGTAAATTTACTAGCTTCATTTGATGCTGTCCACGATCCGTTAGAAGGAGAATCCAGTTGATTTGCATCATTTACATCATAAGACCATGACCAAAGGTAGAGTGCGTTCCCTGTAACTCCCCACGTTCCCTCATTGATTGTTTTTCCATCAATAGTAATGGTAATAGAAGTCGTATCATCAAAAGTGAGAGGATTTATGGAGTAACTTATCGTTTGCAACTGGGCAAAAGTAGCTACAGACCACAAAAATGTGATCAATAGTAAAGTTTTTTTCATAATTGTGGTTAGTTTGATTAGTTGTAGTAAAAAAGGGCTACCTTATAGATAGCCCTTTTAATATTTCAAAAAATATTACTCTTGATTTGGAATCATTAAATAACTTCCGTCTAAATCATTGAAATAAATAACATATTTCGATTTTGCCACTGGTATATTATCTCCAGTTCCGCCTCCTGAGAAAGCAGTATTTCCACCCCATGAAACATCCCAACTATCATTTGCTCTAAATTTAAGTCCACCATCTTTCAAAGCAGTTTTACTTAAACTCCAAGCGTGTAAGTTAAAAGTAGATTTCGTCATTGCAGTTGAGACATCCCAACTACCTGGTGTACTGTCTCCAATCGCACCAACTGTTGAGAATGATTTTGCAGCAGAAGCATTATAAGGCTCTAAAGAATAAGTTAACTCCTTAGTATCAAATTTGAATGTATAATATCCGTCTGCTGAAATTGTAAATTCACCTGCATTATTTTTTATTTCAATAACACCATTTCCAGCTCTTCCTAATTGAGAATCCCAACTACCTTTTACAGAAATTAATTTAAAATTACCTGCTTTAAAATAGCCCGTAAATTTATATTGAGTAGCATTTTTTCCATCTCTAAACATTGGCTGATGTTTAGTATCTGCATTGTTATCCCATCCACCATCTACAGCAACTCCTACTAAATACCAATCTGTAAAATTATAAGTAACTTTTCCCGTATAAGGAGTCACATTGATTGTAATTAGCTTAGTACCTTCCTGAGAAAATCCACCTGAAACATTTGAAGTGATTTTTACATCAAACATAGAAGCAACTTCTGTTTGTGCTCCAAGATCTATTGCTGCCTGATTTAAATCTTTAGCAAGAACTGCAACTTCGGTAACATTAGTGGATGTTGCAAGTGTTTTTGCAGCTTTAAAATCACCACCTTTTTTATCAATTAACAAAGTATATTTTACTACTACATCTGTTGAATATGTTGCTGCTGACCATGTAAATTTCGCAACTTCTTCTGATGGTTTATTAGCATCTAAAACAAATACTTTTCCTGTGGCAGGCGAAGTTATTTCAGGTATTGAAACAGCATCTAAAATTGTTCTGTTATCAACATCATCAGCATTACATGACACCGTCAATACACCAATAAATGCGATCAAAATTTTATATATATTTTTCATTTTATTGTTTATAAAGTGTTAGTATCCCGGGTTTTGCTTCAAAGTTGGATTTGCCTGGATATTTCTTGCAGGGATTGGCATTAAATCTCTGTAAGATTCTGTAGCAGTACCATTCATAGTACCACCTTTCCATTGCCATATTTTAGATCCTCCTGTGAATTTTCCGAAACGAATCAAATCAGTTCTTCTGTGGCATTCCCAGAATAATTCCCTTCCTCTTTCATCTAAAATAAAATCAAGAGTTAATTGAGCAGCACTGATTGATGTAGCATTTGCTCTTGCTCTAATTTGGTTTATATAACCCAATGCAGTAGTAATATTTCCTGAACTAGCTCCTCTAACTGTTGCTTCTGCATACATCAAATAAACATCTGTTAATCTGAACATCGGAAAATCAATATCTGGAATATCAATTCTCTGAGCTGCTGAACCGTCAGCTTTTTTATTGATGTATTTTGTAACAGCATAACCATCTGTAAAAGTTCCTACATTCGCAATATCTTTTGCCTGACCAGCTGTATAAAATGTTCCTCTATTATCAGCAGTTGCAGTTTCGTCAGGAAAAAGATTTACAAACTCTCTACGAGTTCTAATTCCCTGCCATCCACCGTCCATGCCTCGAGATGCAGCATCCATGCTACCTCCAATAGAAGCGTGCATAATAAAACTCATTCCTCCACCGGTAGCTCTAATCGCATTCCCATCTCCAACAATTGGGAAAATAAATTCAGTTTGAGCACCATTTGTGTTATTATCCGCAGAAAATAAATAACGGTAAGGAACATTTGCAAATTTATATCCTGAACTTGTAATAATTTCGTTACACAATACTGCTGCATCATTATTTCTATCAGTACCTGTATAAACTTTAGAGTTTAAATAAAGCTGAGCTAATAAAAATTTAGCAGCTGTTTTATCTACTCTGCCATATTCATTTTGTCTTGAAGTCACTAAGCTATTATCTAAATCTTTCAATTCAGATTCAATAAAAGCAAAAACTTCTGCTCTTGTTTTTTGTTCCGGATAAAAGAAACCAACAGGATCTTTTTCTGTAGTAATTGGCACATTCCCGAACAAATCCATTAAATTATAATATGAAAAAGCTCTTAGGAAACGAGCTTCAGCTCTAAACGCAGCAATTTCAGTCTTCAAATTAGCATCAACTCCTCTTGCTGCTAATTTTTCATCAGTAGTCTGTCTTAAAAATTCATTGGCAACACTAATATGATAAAATGCTCTTGAGAATGTTCCTTCTAAGAATTCATTAGCAGGAGACCATGTTTGAGAATTCAAGGTTGGCAAAGCTCCATCAGCCCAAGCAATAATAGCTTCATCGGTAGAAAACTCTTGTGTTACAAAAAGTAATCTCAAGTAACTACTAAAGTCACCACCAAGTCCAGCAATATCCGGACTTTTTGATGGAACACTAGCATCTCCATCTCCATCATTACCTCCTACATAAAGACCTGCATATAATTTAGCTAATACTTCTTTATAAGAACCCGGATCCTGGAAAAAGGTTTCAGAAAGAAACTCATCATCATCCTTTGGCGTCACGTTTAAATCGTCGGTACACGAAGTAAGCGTCATACTTAATCCTAAAACGAATAGGAAAAAATAAGATATATATTTAAATGATATTTTCATTTTATTTGTTTTTAAATTTTTGATTTTCAATGTGTTGTTAGAAATTCGCATTCACTCCAAACAAGAAAGTTCTCGCTCTTGGATAAACATTATTATCAATTCCGTTGAATTTCTCCGGATCTAAACCATTGTATTTCGTAAGAATGAAAACATTTTGTACTCCAGCTGTAAATCTTAATGTAGCTGCTTTCAATAATGATTTATCAAAAGTATACCCAACCGTTACATTATCAAGTTTGATAAAGGAAGCATCTTTTACAAAATAATCGGATAAATAACGTTGTGTTCCGTTATCTTCAAAAGTAAATCCAGTATTAAAATAATCCGAACTAACATTTGATAAGTCTGTCTGTCTTCTTAAACCTGCATCAGAATATCCTAAATTAGAGCTTACATTATCAAATATTTTATTTCCTACGCTTGCTCTCCAGTTCATCGTAAAATCAAACTTTTTATAGTTTAAAGTCGAAAACAAACCAAAAGTATAATCTGGACTAGTATTACCAGCTCTGTAACGATCACCTGCATCAATTTTTCCATCTGCATTTCTATCTACGTAAGCTCCCGCAATTGGTCTTTTGTTTGCATCATATAACTGCTCATATACAAAAAATGAATTTGGCGCATATCCTACAGAGTTAATCAGGATTTTATTTCCATTTCCTCCTGAGATATTATCTCCGGTTAAATAACCTTGAAAACCTGGAACCGTAATTCCTAAATTAGAAATGTTTTTATCGATGTAAGTAGTATTGAAAGCTACATTCCATGTCAAATTATCATTTTTAATAATATCAGATGCAATACTAAACTCGATTCCTTTTGTTCTTACATCACCAATATTAAAGAAACCTTGATTTCTAATATTTGCACCATCAGGAACTGCAATTTCTGCTAATAAATCACTTGATGTTTTATCAAAATAGTTAATTGTTCCTGTAATTCTATCATTGAAAAATCCATAATCGATACCAACGTTAGTTTCAGCCAATTCTTCCCATTTGATATTTTCGTTATATCCTTCTGGTCTTGCCGTAGAATAAATAGTATTACCAAAAATATATTGTGAGTTAATTGTTCCTAAAGTTACTCTTCGTAAATAATCATACTGAGCTGAAATATCCTGTTGTCCTGTAGTTCCGTAACCAACTCTTAATTTTAATGTTGAGATAGTAGCGTTATCTTTTAAGAAAGCTTCT
Source organism: Flavobacterium frigidimaris (assembly GCF_002217275.1). Taxonomy (NCBI): domain Bacteria; kingdom Pseudomonadati; phylum Bacteroidota; class Flavobacteriia; order Flavobacteriales; family Flavobacteriaceae; genus Flavobacterium; species Flavobacterium frigidimaris. The sequence goes on along the minus strand of NZ_MUGV01000015.1, from coordinate 47,627 downwards.
TCAGACAAATTCCATGCAAAAGCAGCTCCACCAAAATTACCCCATCTGTTATCTTCAGAAAAACGAGAAGTTCCGTCTCTTCTGTAATTTAAAGTCAGTAAATATCTGCTATCATAACCCAAATTCAAACGTCCGAAGAAAGATTGTAAATTAACATCCGGATCTGTAGCAACATCTTCATTAGGATTTGGTTGTCTAACTTCTCCTGATGAATATTTTTCTTTTTGAAACAATTGGTAGTTATAACCTGCAGTTGCATCAATTTTAAGTTTTCCTAAATCTTTAGTATAATTAAAATAAGCATTTAAGTTTTTGTTTTGAAGTGCATCAGTATAGCTATTATAGTTTCCTAAATTTACATAACCTGGGTCACTAAAAGGTTTTGGCTGATACCCTAAAGCACTTTGAGTACTTACTTCTGTATATCCGCTACTGTCAAATCTATCAATCCCAGCCTCTACTACAGCTCTTAAATCTTCAAAGAAATGAAGTTTATAGTCTAATCTAACATTCCCCCATTTTCTGGTTGAAGTTGCTCTTCGGTTATCTTGGTTTAATCTTGCAACAGGATTTCTTGCCGGTAATAAAGGTAAATTTCCTGTAGGCTCTAACCATTCATAGTAACCTCCATAACGAGAACCTGCCTGATAAACTGGTTGCGTTGGATCAAATCCGATGGCACTACCAATTACTGCGCCTTCATCTTGAAATTGATTTTTTCCAAAAGATAAATTTCCACTAATATCAATTTTCAAATGATTATCAAACAAAACCGGATTTAACGATAACGATGTCGTAGTTCTTTCAAAAGAAGTATTTCTTAAGATTCCAGGATTATCAACATTACCAACAGATAATCTTACCGGTAATTTATCAAATAATGAACCGCTAACAGAAATATTGTTATTCGTTGTTAAAGCTGTATGGAAGATTTCATCCTGCCAGTTTGTATTTGCTGAACCCAATAGGGCTTTTTGAGCTGCTGAGCCTTTTGTATTTACCAATTCACGGAATTGATCTGCGCTCATTACGTCTACTGTATTGGCTACCGTATTAATACCAACCTGAGAGCTAAAATTAACTTTTACACCACCTTTTGTCCCTTTTTTCGTTGTAATAACAATTACACCATTTGCAGCTCTTGATCCGTAAATGGCAGCTGCTGATGCGTCTTTAAGAACCGTAAAAGATTCAATATCATTAGGATCAATTGTAGATAAAATACTTGTAGATCCACTAGGAACCGCATTACTTAAAGGCAATCCGTCTAAAACGATTAATGGCTCATTTGAAGCATTTAGTGAAGATCCTCCACGAATTCTAATATCTGCTTTTGCTCCTGGTGCGCCTCCTCCAGTTACATTTACACCAGCGATACGACCGCTAATTAAGGTTTCCGGAGTTACGTTAATTCCTTTATTAAAATCTTTCGACGAAATTTGTGATACAGAACCTGTTGCGTCTTTTTTCTTAACAGTACCGTAACCTACTTGTACCACAACTTCTTTAAGTTGATTGGTATCTTCTTCTAAAGAAACATTTAAGGTTTTTTGACCATTAAAATCAAGGGTTTGCGTTTTGTATCCAATAAAAGAAACAACAATTTTGTTTCCGCTTTTAACATTTGATAGTTGGTAACTACCATCAAATCCTGTTGATGCACCGCTTGGAGCACCTTGTACATTTACATTTACTCCCGGTATTGGCTGACCTGTTGCTTTATCGACAACAGTCCCGCTTAGAGTGTTTTGAGCTAACACAGAAAACGGCAACAATAGGAATAAAAATAACAACTTTTTGTAAATTGTTTTCATACTTTTTGTTTAAATTAGTTTGAGTTTGTGATTGTTAGTTAAGTTTTTAATTTTACTTCGAATTTCAAAATTAGGAATTTATTAACACGAACAACCAGACGCAATTTTTATTGGTTTACGAAAACGTGATAGTGTTGAAAACTTTCTATTTTTTGTAATCTTTTAAGTCAAAAAATGCTAAATCGGAAAATAAAAGATACCTTTATTATTAATTAGATTTTTTTCAATACTACATATGAAACGCAAAATCACCCTAAAACAGATTGCAAAGGAACTTGACGTCTCTATTTCAACTGTCTCAAAATCACTAAGAAACAGTCTGGAAATAGGAGAAGAAACGCGCTTAAAAGTTCAGGCTTTTGCAAAGTTTTACAACTATAAACCCAACAATATTGCCCTTAGTCTAAAAAATCGAAAAACCAAAAGTATTGGTATTATCATTCCGGAAATTGTACATTATTTTTTCTCGACTGTAATCAACGGAATCGAGCAGGTTGCCAACGAAAATGGCTATAGTGTTGTGATCTGTTTATCTGATGATTCTTTCGATAAAGAAGTCTTAAATATGGAGATGTTAGCCAACGGAAGTATTGACGGTTTTATCATGTCACTTTCTAAAGAAACCCAATATAAAGGTGACTTTCACCACATTACAGAAGTCATCAATCAAGGAATGCCAGTTGTAATGTTTGATCGCGTAACCAATGATATTTTATGCGATAAAGTAATTATTGATGATAAAGCTGCTGCTTATGAAGCGGTTCAGAGTTTAATTGATAATGGTCGGAAAAAGATCGCTTTAGTGACTACAGTCGATTATGTAAGTGTTGGAAAACTAAGAACTGACGGTTACGAAAAAGCGCTTTTAGATAACGGATTGCCTTTCAACGAAGATTTAATCATAAAAATTGAAGACGTAGATACTTGCGAAATTACCATTAGCCAGCTTTTGCATGACAGGGCTTTTGATGCTGTTTTTGCTGTAAATGAGCTTTTTGCGGTAACAATTATCAAAACAGCAAACAAAATGGGACTCAAAGTTCCTGAAGATTTGGCTGTAATTGCCTTTACGGACGGAATTATCTCCAAATACTCAACTCCAAGTATTACAACCGTTAGCCAAAGCGGTGAAAAAATGGGAAATAAAGCAGCTAAAATGCTTATTGAAAGACTGGAAGCCGAACACATCGATGACGAAGAAGAAAACGAAAATTATACTACTGAAGTTATTGAAACGCATTTAATAAAAAGAGAATCTACTGACTAAAATTCTTAAAATCAACCTATTCTAAAGCCATAAATAATATTTGTGGCTTTTTTGTTAGGCTATTTAAAAAAATAATTAATACTTTTACGCCCGTCAAGGCTTTTACTTTTACTTCGAAAAAACAGTAAGTTTTGATAAGCAAAGCGCTTATCGTCTAATTAATGATTTAATTACGATAATGGAAAAGCGTAAATTAAGTTTCTGGGAAATTTGGAACATGAGTTTCGGTTTCTTGGGAATACAATTTGGTTTTGCACTGCAAAACGCAAATACTTCAAGAATTTTTGAAACCCTTGGTGCTAAAATAGATGAAATTCCAATTTTATGGATTGCAGCTCCTGTTTCAGGTTTAATAATTCAGCCCGTAATTGGTTATTTCAGTGACAGAACATGGACACGTTTAGGAAGACGTCGCCCCTACTTCTTAGTTGGTGCTATTTTATCTTCTATTGCATTGTTCATCATGCCCAACTCTCCAACTTTATGGATTGCCGCAGGAACTTTATGGATAATGGACGCGTCGATAAATGTTTCGATGGAGCCTTTTCGTGCCTTTGTTGGTGATAATTTACCTGAAAAACAACGCACTTTAGGATTTGCAATGCAAAGTTTCTTTATTGGAACAGGAGCTGTTGTAGGTTCTGTCTTGCCTTATCTTTTTACAAATGTTTTTGGCGTAAGCAATACTGCTCCCGAAGGAATTATTCCTGACTCGGTTAAATGGTCTTTTTACATTGGTGGGATTGTCTTTTTACTTTCTGTTTTATGGACTGTTTTTAAAACAACGGAATATACTCCGGAAGAACTTCATGCTTTTGAACTTGAAAGCAAAAAAGACAGAGAAGAAATTATTAATCCGGAAACCGAATCTAAAAACAATATCAAAAGACAATTGTTTTTAGGAGTGATCTTAGCATCAATTGGGTCTTTAGTTTCCTTTTTAATTTTCGAAAACAGTTTGGCAAAAGAACTTTATATTCTATTTGTTGGATTGATTTTCATGGGCGTTTTATTTATGGTCGCTTCGCAGTTAAGAACTTCTAAAATAAACAATGGTTTCACCATAATCATGACTGATTTACTGAACATGCCTGCCACAATGAAAAAATTGGCATGGGTTCAATTTTTCTCCTGGTTTGCCCTTTTCTCCATGTGGATTTATACTACACAAGCGGTAACACAACATATTTTTGGAACAACAGATACAACTTCAAAAGTTTACAATGATGCAGCCGACTGGGTTTCGGTTTTATTTACTGTTTATAATGGAGTTGCTGCCGCAGTAGCTTTCTTATTACCAGTTATTGCAAAAAAAGTAGGCGTTAGAGCAACCCATTTACTAGCATTATGTGCTGGAGGTGTTGGTTTAATTTCTATTTATTTTATTGGTGACAAGCAAATGCTTATCCTTCCAATGTTAGGTGTTGGTATTGCGTGGGCAAGTATTTTATCTATGCCATATGCCATGCTATCTGGTGCTTTGCCAGCAGCTAAAATGGGTTATTATATGGGTGTTTTTAACTTTTTTGTGGTAATCCCACAAATTGTAGCTGCAACAATCTTAGGATTTGTAATCAAACAATTCTTTCACAATGAACCTATTTACGCTCTAATCATTGGTGGTGTATCCATGATATTCGCCGGATTGCTTACGCTGAGAGTAAATAACAGAACTAAAATTGAAATTCATGAATAGAAAAGCATTCATATTCGATCTTGACGGCGTGATCGTCGATACCGCCAAATACCATTTTTTAGCCTGGCAAAAAATCGCTCAGTCTTTAAATATAAATTTTACGCTTGAAGACAACGAATTACTTAAAGGCGTGAGCCGTGTACGTTCGTTAGATATTATACTTGGATTAGGAAATGTTCAGGCTTCGCAGGAAGACAAAGACAAATGGTTAATTCAAAAAAATGAAGATTACTTATCTTATTTAGTTGACATGGACGAAAGCGAGATTCTTCCTGGAGTTTTTACAATTCTGCAATTATTAAAAGATAAAAACCAGGGAATTGCGTTGGGTTCTGCGAGTAAAAATGCCCGACCAATCCTTGAAAAAACGGGAATTCTTTCGTATTTCGATGTTATTGTTGACGGAAACGACGTTACCAATGCCAAACCAGATCCGGAGGTTTTCTTAAAAGCGGCTCAATTATTACATATTGATCCAAAAAACTCAATTGTATTTGAAGATTCAGTTGCCGGAATCCAAGCGGCAAATATAGGCGAAATGATAAGTGTAGGAATTGGTGAGGAAACAATTTTACATGAAGCTGATTATATTTTTAAAGATTTTACCCAAATCGACTCACAGTTTATCGAGAAACTGATTGGTTAGGAAAGAATGTGGCAATGTGTCAATTAGATAATTAGATAATGACATATTATCGCGTTTTTATAAACCAATTAGATAGTTTGAAAATATAAATCAATTAATTAAAAAAGTAAAATAGTACAAACGAGCAATTAATCAGATAAATCAAAAAAAGCCAAAGAGGTAATTATCTAATTATCTAATTGACACATTATCTAATTAACCTAATTGCCCAATTATCTAATTAAAGAAAAAATGAATCAAGATTATATAAAACCAGACAATTGGTCCATCATAGAAGAAGGATTTGATGTAGAAAGAGTAAAATCGTCTGAGAGTCTTTTTAGTATCGGGAACGGTGCTATGGGACAACGTGCCAATTTTGAAGAAACATACTCTGGCGAAACTTTTCAGGGAAGTTATATCGCCGGAATTTACTATCCGGACAAAACGAAAGTAGGCTGGTGGAAAAACGGATATCCAAAATATTTTGCGAAAGTATTAAACGCGCCAAACTGGATTGGAATTGACGTTAAAATCAATGAAGAAAACTTAGATCTAAATACCTGTACGGAGGTTAAAAACTTTCGTAGAGAATTGAATATGAAAGAAGGATGGTACAACCGTTCTTTTGAAGCGACACTGAAAAACGGAACTGAAATTGCCGTAAACATTCGTCGTTTTCTTTCTTTGGATTTGGATGAAACCGGAATTATAAAATACGAAATCACGCCTTTAAACAAAGATGCCAAAATTGTTTACAAACCTTATATCGACGCCGGAGTTACAAATGAAGATGCCAATTGGGATGAAAAATTCTGGGAACCTCTTGAAGTAAAAAAAGGAGCAAACGAAGCTTTTGTAACAGCGCAGACTTTTAAAACGCATTTTAAAGTTACGACTTTCATGCACAATACGATTTTTGCAAACGGAGAAAACGTAAACATTTCGCCTTCAACAATCGACTCTACTACAGATAAAGTTCAGTTTACTTACGGAACAATTATCGCTAAAGGGCAAACCTCATCCATTCAGAAAATTGGTGGATATACTGTCTCTTTAAATCACGAAAACACTTTGGCTGCAGCCGAAAAAACAATTAAAGCTGCCGTTAATTTAGGATATGATGCTTTACTTCAAAATCAAATTGACGCCTGGAGTAAAATCTGGGAAATGTCAGATATTACTATTGATGGCGACGTAAAAGCACAACAAGGAATTCGTTTCAATATCTTCCAATTAAATCAAACGTATTTAGGAAAAGATTCTCGTTTGAATATTGGACCAAAAGGTTTTACGGGAGAAAAATACGGCGGATCGACGTATTGGGACACTGAGGCATATTGTATTCCGTTTTACATGGCGACAAAAGATCAGCAGGTTGCGAGAAACTTATTGACGTACCGTTTCAACCAATTGGATAAGGCGATTGAAAACGCAAAAGACAATTTAGGTTTCAAAAATGGCGCAGCGCTGTATCCAATGGTTACCATGAATGGAGAAGAGTGCCATAACGAATGGGAAATCACGCACGAAGAAATTCACAGAAATGGAGCGATTGCTTTTGCGATTTACAACTATTACCGTTTTACCGGAGACTACTCTTATATTCCAGAAAAAGGTTTAGAAGTATTAATCGGAATTGCGCGTTTTTGGCACCAGAGAGCTTCTTTTTCTAAAGAAAAAAATCAATATGTGATTTTGGGCGTTACAGGTCCAAATGAATATGAGAATAACATTAATAATAATTTCTATACCAATTATATTGCAAAATGGTGTATCGATTATGCAGCGGAACAAATTAATAAAGTGGCGTTGGAATATCCTGCTGACCATAAACGTGTTCTTGAAAAAGTGAAGTTATCTGCTAATGAAATTCAGGAATGGAAAAAAGTGGCCGATGATATGTACTTCCCTATTTCAAAAGAATTGGGGATTTATTTACAGCAAGACGGCTTCTTAGACAAAGATTTAGTTCCGGTAAAAGATTTAGATCGTTCACAAAGACCAATCAATCAAAAATGGTCTTGGGATCGCGTTTTACGTTCTCCTTATATTAAACAAGCCGATGTTTTACAGTGTTTCTATTTCTTTGAAGATCATTTTTCTAAAGAAGAATTAGAACGCAATTTTGATTTTTATGAATCATTTACAGTTCATGAAAGTTCGCTTTCGCCTTGCGTACACTCAATTCAGGCTGCACATTTAGATAAAATGGATATGGCGTATACTTTCTACTTAAGAACTTCTCGTCTGGATTTAGATGATTATAATAAAGAAGTAGAAGAAGGTTGCCACATTACATCAATGGCCGGAACATGGATGAGTATTGTAGAAGGTTTTGGAGGAATGCGTGTTAAAAATGACCAGCTTCATTTTTCTCCGAAAATTCCAAAAGAATGGAAAGGCTATTCGTTTAAAATTAATTTCAGAAATCAAATTTTGAAAGTAGCTGTAAATCATAACGAAACAACTTTTACCGTAGACGGAGACCAGGATTTAACTATTGTAGTTAACGGAAAACCCGAAATTGCAGGTAAATTTGCACAAATAAATTAATACTCTTAAAATCAAAAAACATGAAAAACTTATTTTTCGCAAGTTTAATCTTGTTTGCATTTAGCTCGATTGCAAATGCACAACAATTAAAATCACCCGAAGGAAAGTTCGTAATGGAATTTTCGCTTCAAAACGACGGAACCCCAACTTACAGCTTAAAATACAAAAACAAAGAGGTAGTAAAAACAAGTAAATTAGGTCTTGAACTTAAAGACGACAAAAAATCTTTATTAAATGACTTTACTGTTATAGATACAAAAACAACCACTTTTGACGAAACCTGGAAACCGGTTTGGGGAGAAGTAGACAATATTAGAAATCATTATAATGAATTGGCTGTTACTTTAAATCAAAAAGGAACAGACAGACAAATCATAATTCGTTTCCGTTTGTTTGATGACGGACTTGGATTTAGATATGAATTCCCAACACAAAAGAACCTTACGTATTTCGTAATCAAAGAAGAGAGAACGCAATTTGCAATGGCGGGCGACCACACGGCATTTTGGATTCCGGGAGATTATGATACGCAGGAATACGATTATACAAAATCGAAATTATCTGAAATCAGAGGTTTATCTCAAAAAGCATATACAGCAAACGTTTCTCAAAAGAACTTTTCTCCAACAGGAGTTCAGACTTCTTTGATGTTAAAAACAAATGATGGTTTGTACATCAACTTACACGAAGCGGCTTTGATTAATTATTCTTGTATGCATTTGAATTTAGATGACAAAAACATGATTTTTGAATCCTGGTTAACGCCAGATGCAAAAGGAGATAAAGGTTATATTCAGGCACCAAGCCACTCGCCTTGGAGAACGGTTATGGTTAGTGATGATGCCAGAGAAATCTTAGCTTCAAAAATGACTTTAAACTTAAATGATCCATCAAAAATTGATGATACTTCCTGGATTAAACCGGTAAAATACGTTGGTGTTTGGTGGGAAATGATTACAGGAAAAAGCTCTTGGTCCTACACAAACGATTTTCCAACGGTACAATTGGGCGTTTCTGATTTCTCAAAAGCAAAACCAAGCGGAACGCACGGCGCAAACAATGCTAACGTAAAAAAATACATTGATTTTGCTGCTGCAAATGGTTTCGACGCTGTTTTAGTGGAAGGATGGAATGAAGGCTGGGAAGACTGGTTTGGCCATTCAAAAGATTATGTTTTTGATTTCGTAACGCCTTACCCTGATTTTGATGTAAAAGGTTTGCACGAATATGCAAAATCTAAAGGTGTAAAAATCATCATGCACCACGAGACTTCTGGTTCAGTTCGTAACTACGAGCGCCATATGGACAAAGCGTACCAATTCATGAAAGACAACGGATATGATGCTGTAAAAAGCGGTTACGTTGGAGACATTTTGCCTCGCGGTGAAAACCATTACGATCAATGGATTGTAAACCATTATCAATATGCAATCGAAAAAGCAGCTGATTATAAAATTATGGTGAATGCTCACGAAGCAGTTCGCCCAACCGGAATTGCGAGAACGTACCCGAATTTAATTGGAAACGAAGCAGCAAGAGGAACAGAATATCAGGCTTTTGGAGGTTCTAAACCAAATCACGTTACTGTATTACCTTTCACAAGATTAATTGGAGGCCCAATGGATTACACTCCAGGAATCTTCGAAATGGACATCAGCAAAATGAATCCTGATAACAAATCGCATGTAAACAGTACAATCTGTAATCAATTGGCTTTATACGTTACAATGTACAGCCCGTTACAAATGGCGGCTGATACTCCGGATAACTATAACCGTTTTCCAGATGCTTTCCAGTTCATTAAAGATGTGGCTGTAGATTGGTCTGAAAGCAAATATATCGAAGCTGAACCTGGCGATTTTATTACGGTTGCCCGTAAAGCAAAAGGGACAAATAACTGGTTTGTTGGAAACGTAAACGGAGACAATTCCCGTACTTCAAACATCGATTTCAGTTTCCTTGAAAAAGGTAAAAAATATACCGCAACAATTTATGCTGATGCAAAAGATGCGCATTACAAAACGAATCCGCAAGCTTATACGATCAGGAAAATTGCTGTAACTAATAAATCAAAATTATCTCAGTTATCTGCTCCGGGAGGAGGTTATGCGATCAGCATAATTGAAACGAAATAATTTTAATTAACACCATAAGAATGTAAGTCCATTTAAATAGAAATCTCCCCAATTTTTGTCTTAAATGTTCTTACATTTCTTATTTGGTTTAAATTCTACTTTACTATGAAGAATCAAAAAACATCATTTCGAATTAACCACATATTCTGTAAAACACTCTTTTTAATTCTACTATTTTCTGCTTCCGCGAAAGCGCAAATTCAAAAAGTAGAACCGCCATTTTGGTACGCAGGAATGAAAAATCCGGAGTTGCAGATTATGTTCTACGGTAAAAATATTGCACAATATGAAGCTTCGGTTTCTAATAATGTGGCAATTAAAAACGTAGAAAAAACAGAAAATCCAAACTATCTTTTTGTTACAATTGACACACAAAACATAAAAGCTTCTGAATTTGTTTTCTCTTTCAAAGCCAATAACAAAGTCGCTTTTACTCAAAAATATTCCCTTAAAGAAAGAAGAGCGAATTCGGCGGACAGAAAAAGTTACGATTCTTCAGACTTGATTTACCTAATAATGCCCGATCGTTTTGCTAACGGAAACCCGAAAAACGACACCACTGCTTCTTTAACAGAAAAAGCAAATCGCGCAGAACCGGCAGGACGTCACGGTGGAGATATCGAAGGAATTATCAAAAACTTAGATTATATTTCGGCTCTGGGTGCAACAACAATCTGGAACACGCCTTTATGCGAAGACAACGACAAACAACATTCATATCACGGATATGCACAGTCTGACGTTTACAAAATAGATCCGCGTTACGGAACGAATGAAGATTACGTTCGTTTATCATCAGAAATGCATAAAAAAAACATGAAACTGGTTATGGATTATGTTACCAATCACTGGGGAATTACCCACTGGATGATGAAGGACATGCCAACAAAAACCTGGTTCAATCAATTTGAAACTTTCACGCAAACGCACCACAGACGCGAAGTTATTACAGATATCCATGCTTCAAAAATCGATCAAGAAGTTTGTGTGGATGGATGGTTTGTACCTTCTATGCCAGATTTGAATCTAAGAAATCCTTTAGTGGCAAAATACTTAACTCAAAATGCCATTTGGTGGATTGAATACGCAAATCTTGATGGATTTAGAGTGGATACTTATAATTACTCTGACCAAAAGGCAATGGCCAATTGGGCAAAATCAATTACGAATGAATATCCTAATTTTAATATCGTTGGTGAAATCTGGATGCACAATCAGGCTAATTTGGCTTATTGGCAAAAAGACAGCAAAATTGGTGCGATCGAAAACTACAATTCGAATTTACCAAGTGTAATGGATTTTACACTTCAAAGTCAGGTTACTTCTGCTTTCAGCGAAGATGAACCAAGCTGGGACAACGGCTTGATTAAATTCTACAACAATTTTGCCATGGATTATTTATATCCAAACACAAATAACATTTTGGTTTTTGCCGAAAATCATGACACTGATCGTATGAATGATAAGTTTAAATACGATTTTTCAAAATACAAACTGGCAATGACTTTATTGGCTACAGTTCGTGGAATTCCGCAAGTTTATTACGGTTCAGAAATTGGAATGGGCGGCGACAAAAGCAAAGGCGATGCCGATATTCGTCAGGATTTTCCCGGCGGATGGTATGGTGATAAAAACAATGCCCTGACCGCAGCAGGAAGAACAACTGAGCAAGCACAATACTTCGATTTTACTTCAAAATTATTCAACTGGAGAAAATCAAATGAAGCTGTTCATACCGGTAAAATGACACATTATATTCCGGAGAATAACACTTATGTGTATTTCAGATATAATGATACAAAAACGGTAATGGTGGTTTTCAATAACAATGCAAAAGTACAAACTGTGAAGACCAATCGTTTTAAAGAAAACATCAAAAACTTTAAATCAGGAAAAGATGTACTAACCGGAAAAACATTTGATTTAGCTACTGAAATTACATTAGAACCGAAATCAGCTTTGGTTTTAGAATTGGAATAAAACCGGAGTACGTTTAATTTTTTCCGCCACGAATTCACGAATTATTATTTAGCATCTTATTGAAGAAAATAAATTCGTGAATTCGTGGCTATTTTTTTTGCATTAATCAAATTATAAATCTTCGTTAAATTCAGAATAAATGAAAAAATACACTTTCCTTTTTTTACCTTTAGTATTCTTAATCACGAGTTGTTCTGGCTCAAAATCAGTTTCAATGAATAACGAAAATACTTCAAAAACACCTTTCGTCTGGGAAGGAGCAAATGTTTACTTTTTACTTACCGATCGTTTTTATAATGGAAATACCGACAACGACATAAATTTCAACCGAACCAAAACCCCTGCAAAATTGCGCGGATTTGAAGGCGGAGATATCATCGGAATTACAAAAAAAATCGAATCAGGATATTTTGAGAAACTAGGAATAAATGCCATTTGGCTTACGCCGATTGTAGAGCAAATTCACGACGGCGTTGACGAAGGAACAGGTTTGACTTTTGGATTTCACGGGTATTGGGCAAAAGACTGGACGGCTTTGGATCCGAATTTTGGAACTAAAGAAGATTTGGCAAAACTAGTTCAAAAAGCACACGAAAAAGGGATTAGAATTATTCTGGATGGCGTAATCAATCATACCGGACCTGTAACTGCCGAAGATCCCGTTTGGCCTTCGGATTGGGTTAGAACCGGAGTAGTTTGTGATTACAAATCATTCGAAAATACAACCATGTGTACTTTGGTCGATAATCTTCCAGATATAAGGACCGAAAGTACGCAGGAAGTCCAACTCCCTCCTTTTTTGATTGAAAAATGGAAAAAAGAAGGCCGTTATGAAAAAGAAATAGCTTCGTTGGATGAATTCTTTAAAAGAACCAATTATCCAAGAACACCAAAATATTACATCATAAAATGGCTGACGGATTATATCGCAGAATTCGGAATTGACGGTTACAGAGCCGATACCGTAAAACATACCAACGAAGATGTTTGGGCCGATTTTAAAAAAGAATGTGATTACGCTTTCGAAAACTGGAAGAAACATCATCCTTTACAGGTTTTAGATCAAAACCCATTTTATACCATTGCCGAAGTTTACGGTTACGGAATTAGCGGTGGACAGGATTATGATTTTGGAGACAGAAAAGTAAATTATTTCCAGAATGGTTTCAACAGCATGATCAATTTTGAATTCAAATGGAACGCCGCTCAAAACAATTACGAAGGTTTATTTTCTAAATATTCAAATGCTTTAAACAATGACTTAAAAGGATATTCCGTCCTTAATTATATGTCATCGCATGACGACGGTCAGCCTTTTGATGCGAACAGAACTAAAACTTTAGAAGCCGGAACAAAACTATTATTATCTCCGGGAATGTCGCAGGTTTATTACGGAGATGAATCAGGAAGATCTTTAGTTGTGGAAGGAACAAACGGCGATGCAACGCTTCGTTCCAACATGAATTGGGATGATATCCTGAACAATCAGGAAACCAAAAAAACACTTTTACATTGGCAGAAACTAGGGCAATTCAGAAAAAATCATCCTGCCATTGGTGCTGGAATTCATCAGCAAATTAGTTCTGAATTTTATGTTTTCTCCCGAACGTTCTCCAAAGGAACTTTCGAAGATAAAGTCATTATTGGCTTAGATTTACCAAAAGGAAAAAAAGAAATTCCAGTAAATGCTATTTTTGAAAACGGAACAAAAGTAAGAGACACTTATTCAGCTCAAAATATCGAAGTTATCGATGGAAAAGTTACTATTGATAGTGATTTCGATGTCGTTTTATTGGAACGTACTTAACCGCAAAGAGCGCAAAGTTTTACGCAAAGGTCGCATAGTTTTTTCGCCACGAATTCACGAATTTAAATCTTCAATGATTGTCAAAAAATAATTCGTGAATTCGTGGCTATTTAATTTTTACAAATTCCTTGCGACCTTTGCGTAAAACTTTGCGACATTTGCGGTTAAACTCTCTAGACATGCTAAAAATAGCACATCGCGGTGCCAAAGGCTACGAACCCGAGAATACTTTACAAGCCTTCCAAAAAGCATTGGACCTAAATGCCGACGGAATCGAACTTGACGTTCATTTAAGCGTTGACGGGCATATAATTGTAATTCACGATGATACCATCGACAAAATGACCAGCGGGAAAGGTTTTGTAAATACCTTATCTTTGCCGGAGTTAAAATCATTTCTGATTGCCGAAAAGCATGAAATTCCAACTTTAAATGAAGTTTTTAATCTGGTAGATAAAAAGTGCCTGATCAATATCGAATTGAAAAATTCCGATACTTTCTCTAAAGTTGTAGCTTTAATTGAAGAATATATTTCAGAGAAAAATTGGAAATACGAGCATTTTATCGTTTCGAGTTTTGATTGGAGTGCCCTGCAACATGTTCATGATTTAAATCAAAACATCCCAATTGGTGTATTAACAGAAACCGATTTGAATCTAGCTTTGGCTTTCGCCGAAACAATAAAAGCAAAGGCCATTCATCCTTATTATCATTTATTGAATGAGGAAAATACTAAGGAAATTCAGGAAAAAGGATTTCTGGTTTTGCCCTGGACAGTAAATATCGAGGAAGACATTCAAAAAATAAAAAGTTTTAAAGTTGACGGAATAATTACTGATTTTCCAGATAAAATATAAAGTTTAAAATAGCCACGAATTCACGAATTATTTTTTCTCAAACATTGTCAAAAAATAATTCGTGAATTCGTGGCTAACCCAAAAAATATGATTCAAAATTTCGATATCCTAATTGTTGGCGGAGGCGCTGCAGGTTTTTTTACAGCAATAAATATTGCAGAGAAAAATCCGAAACTGAAAATTGCCATTTTAGAAAGAGGGAAAGAAGTACTTTCTAAAGTCCGCGTTTCTGGTGGCGGAAGATGCAACGTAACCCACGCTTGTTTTGAACCGAATGAATTGGTCAAATTTTATCCGCGTGGCGAAAAAGAACTTCGCGGCCCTTTTCATCAATTTTGTTCGGGCGATACAATAGAATGGTTCGAAAAACATGGCGTTGAATTAAAAATTGAAGACGATGGCAGAATGTTTCCGGTTTCGAATTCTTCGCAAACGATAATCGATTGTTTCTTAAAAGCAACCGGAAAATTAGGCATCAAAGTGTTGACAGGTCAAAGCGTACAATCGATTTACAAGGCAGAAAATCATTGGAAAATCGATACCCAAAACGATAAATTTACAGCCGAAAAATTAGTTTTAGCAACCGGAAGCAATCCTAAAATATGGGAAATGCTTCAGGAGAAAGGACATGCGATTATTAGCCCTGTTCCTTCCCTATTTACTTTCAACATCAAAGATTCTCGAATTAAAGAATTACCTGGCGTTGCGGCACAAGTTACCGTTAATGTAAAAGATACCAAACTAGAATCAACCGGACCTTTGTTAATCACACATTGGGGAATGAGCGGCCCAGCGATTTTGAAACTTTCGGCATGGGGTGCGCGCATTTTATTCGACAAAAATTATCAGTTTACGATTTTTGTAAATTGGTTAAATGATATAGATACAGAAGATGCAGAGAAAATTCTGAAAGACTTAAAACAGGAACACGCCAAAAAAGCCGTTTCAAAAAAATCGCCTTTCGACTTCCCAAATCGTTTGTGGGAAAGTTTGGTTTTGGCTTCTGAAATTGACGCGGAAACAAAATGGGCTGATTTATCTAAAATTCAATTGCAGAACTTAGCTTCCCAACTCACAAAAGCAAAATTTCAGGTCAACGGAAAAAGTACTTTTAAAGAAGAATTCGTTACAGCCGGTGGTATTGATTTAAAAGAAATCAACTTTAAAACCATGGAAAGCAAATTGCATCAAAACCTTTATTTTGCTGGTGAAATTGTAAATATCGATGCTATCACAGGAGGTTTTAATTTTCAAAATGCCTGGACAAGCGGGTTTATTTTGGCTAACAATATATAATTAGAATGAAATATAAAGGAATTATTTTTGATTTAGACGGAACATTAGTCAACTCACTAGAAGACATTTCAGACGCAATGAATAATGTTCTTACAACTCTAAATTATCCGACACATACTTATGATGCTTATCAATATTTTATAGGAAGCGGATTGCGAAATTTAGTAAGCAAAGCTTTGCCGGCATCAAACAATTCAGAAAATGAAATCGAAGTTTGTTTCGAAAATATGATTGCGGAATATCGTGAAATTTGCACGCTGAAAACAAAACCTTACGCAGGAATTGTTGAATTGCTGGATAATTTAGTTTCAAGAGATATCAAATTAGCCGTTTTTTCCAACAAAGCAGACGAGCTTACCAAAAAAATAGCTTCAGAAATATTCCCGGATTATTTTAATACCGCCGTTGGTTTAAGTACTGAAGCGCTTAAAAAACCAAATCCGTTTGAAGCAATTGAAATAAGCAAAAACTGGAACCTAAAAACAGAAGAAATTATTTTCATCGGCGACTCCGATATTGATATGCTAACAGCGACAAATGCCAATATGTTTCCCCTTGGCGTTTCATGGGGTTATAGAACAGAAGAAGAATTGATCGCCAGCGGTGCCAAATTGGTAATCAATACGCCTTCAGATTTAATTGAAATATTGTAGAAAGTTTTCAGTCTCAGTCACAGTTTCAGTTGTTTTGACTGAGACTGAAAACTGTGACTGTGAACTGTGACTGTAAACTGCGACTGAGACTGAAAACTCGACAAAACCGAATTAACAAGAATTTACAGATTCTGTAAGTTTTCGTTAAGACTATACTAATAATTTTACTATCAACTAAATACCATTAGATGAAAGTAAAATTACTTACCACAATTTCTTTTTTCACTTACCAGCTTTCTATTTCTCAAACGGAAAAATTACTTCACGGAAAAGTTGTTTCTCAAAGCAATGTCCTAAAAGGTGTCGAAGTCATTAATAAAACAGCCAAAACAAGTACGACTACAAATGCTTTGGGAGAATTTTCTATTTTGGTAAATATTAAAGACAGCCTGATTTTCTTTTCTAAAGATTATTTCTTTTCGAGATTGAAAATAACTCATCAAAATATTGAGACCAATAATCTGGTAATCAATATGATCCTAAAACCAGAAGAGCTAAAGGAAGTGGTCATAACCAAAATGGAACTTCCTAAAATTGATTTTGATGCAGAAGCAATTGCGAGAGTAAACACTGACAATGAGGCCAAAGATTTAAGACGCTTTATTCCGGTTTATGATGGCACAATACCAAACGGAATGAATTTTGGTGCAATTAGCAGCAAAATTATAAGTTTATTTAAAACCGATAAAGAAGAACCCAAAAAGAAAACTCAGGAAATCGATTTTAAAAAACTTATTATAACTACAGTTCCTGAAACTTTCTTTACGAAAGACCTAAAATTAACTTCCGAAGAAAAGGAACTTTTTCTTCAATTCTGTGATGCCGATACAAAATCTAAAACGCTTTTAGAGCATTCTAATATTCTGGCAACAATGGATTTTTTGACTGCTAAAAATGATGAGTTTAAGAAATTAAAAAAATAATTAGATGAAAGTAAAACTACTCACCACAATTTCTTTTTTCACTTATCAGCTTAGTATTTCGCAGACAGAGAAAGTCCTTCAAGGAAAAGTCATTTCTCAAGAACTGTTACTTAAAAATGTTGAAGTCATAAACAAAACTGCACAAACTAGTACGAGAACAAATGAATTGGGAGAGTTTTCTATTTTAGCAAAAGAGCAGGACAGTTTATTGTTTTTTTCAAAGGATTATTTATTTACAAGATTGAAGCTAACTTTAAAAGATTTAGAAAAAAACTATTTCATTGTTGAAATGACTCCAAAAGCCGAAGAACTGGAAAATGTTGTAGTTTCTCGAGCAGTTTTTACTAAAACTGAACTTAAAAAAATCGCCAACGATAGAGAAGAAATAAATAAAATCAAAATTCGCAAGCAATTTGATGATGTTACTACAAACGTTACTGTTTATGATGGTAAAATTAAAAATGCTATAAATTTCACTTACCCCATTTTTGATAAACCGAAGAAGAAAATTGAGCCGCATGAAAACCGTTTTAAGAAACTTGTCATCGCTTCTTGTCCACCTGATTTCTTCGTTAAAAATTTAAAATTAAAACCAGAAGAAAAAGAACTTTTCCTAAATTTTTGTGATGTTGATCCAAAATCGAAAATCCTTTTAGAACATCCGAATGTTTTGGCAACGATGGATTTTTTGTATGCTAAAAATGAAGAATTTAAGAAGTTGAAATAGATTTTTTTAGTTTTTTCCATTTTAAGAAAAATATAATTCAAACAAATCAATAAGGCAATAGAAAACTTAAAATCTATTCATAGCATAAAACGTATTGATTAAACTTGAAACCTGAAACAAAAAAACTTGAAACAAAATCTTACCTGTTCAGCCACCAAATACTAGCATTCAAAACCGCCGCAAAAGCAACCCAAGCCATATATGGAATCAGTAAATAACCCGCAGTTTTATTGATTTTGATAAATTTTAAATACGTTTCATAAATCATCAGCCATAAAAGCGCAATTTCGATTAAAGCCAAAAGCGGATTTTTTAATCCGAAGAATAAATAAGACCAAATCGCATTCAGCGTTAACTGAATAATAAAGAAAAGAAGTGCTTTTTTTACGACGTCATTTTGTTCTTTGATTTTATCCCATACTAATCCGGCAGCGACCGCCATCAAAATATAAAGTAATGTCCACATTGGCATGAAAATCCAATTTGGCGGATTAAAAATTGGTTTTACAAGCGTTGGATACCAGCTTTCTACACTTGGCCTTGTTACTGTACTTGCAGAGTATCCTACCGCTAAACAAACCAATAAAGCTATCGCAATTTTTACGAATTTATTCATTTTATTAAATTTTGAATCAAAAATAGTCAAAAGAAAAATTGTACGCTAAATAAGTATTACAAGTTCATTTAATAAAGCATCTTTATATTTTCTTATATTACTTATATGGTGAAAAAATTTAAAAACTATCTTTGCCAAAATTTATATTTCATGTTTACAACAGCTGATTTTATTCCTAAAAAATATACTTCTACAATCGAAAACGGAAATTTTGAGTGGAGCGCTCCCAGCAATATTGCATTAGTAAAATATTGGGGGAAAAAAGACAATCAAATTCCGGCAAATCCTTCAGTTAGTTTTACGTTGAATAACTGTAAAACCATTACCCAATTAGGTTTTGAAAAAAGAGTAAACCAAAATTCTTTTTCATTTGATTTATTATTTGAAGGAAAACCAAAAGAAGATTTCAAACCGAAAATTCAGAAGTTTTTAGAGCGAATTGAAGTGTATCTTCCGTTTTTGAAAGAGTATCATTTTACGATTGATACTCAAAATACCTTTCCGCACAGTTCAGGAATCGCTTCTTCAGCATCTGGAATGGCGGCTTTGGCCATGAATTTTATGAGTTTGGAGAAAGAGCTATATCCTGAAATGACAGAAGATTATTTCTATCAAAAAGCGTCTTTTTTAGCTCGTTTAGGTTCGGGAAGTGCTTGCCGCAGTGTAAAAGGAAAGGTTGTAGTTTGGGGACAGGAGCGGGAGCGAATTGGCGAAGCAAATCAGCACAAAACTATAGGAAGCTCTGATTTATTTGGAGTTGAATTTCCGTATGCAATTCATGAAAATTTCAAGAATTACCAGGATACTATTTTATTGGTTGACAAAGGTGAAAAGCAGGTTTCAAGTACTGTTGGACATGATTTGATGCACAATCATCCGTATGCTGAAAGACGTTTTGCTCAGGCACATGAAAATCTGGATCAGTTGATTGCCATTTTTGAAAATGGAAATCTGGAAGAATTCATTAAAGTTGTTGAGAGTGAAGCGTTGACTTTACATGCGATGATGATGACCTCTATGCCCTATTTTATTTTGATGAAACCAAATACTTTGCAGATCATAAATGCAATTTGGAAATTCAGAAATGAAACCCAGATTCCGGTTTGTTTTACGCTGGATGCGGGTGCAAATGTACATGTACTTTATCCCGAAAACGTTAGCGCTAAAGTATTACAATTTATTAAGGACGAATTAGTTGTATTTTGTCAGAATGGTCAGTACATTTGCGATCAAATTGGAGAAGGAGCAATTGCATTGTAATTTTCCGTATCTTTATATTGATAATACATATTTCAAAGTCAGAACATGAATACTGCAACTATAAAACTTTACGATTTATTTAGAAAAGAACTTAATCTTGATGAAGCAAAAGCTAAGGAATTTGTGGAAGCAATTGACAGAACAATTAGTGAAGAAATCAGACAAGATAAAAACGAAATAGCCTCTAAAGATTTTGTAAAAAAAGAAATTACAGATGCAAAGAATGACATGATAAAGTGGTTTGTTGGTCTATTTTTTGCTCTAGCCATGATGATCATTGGATTATACATTAAAGGCTAATTAAAAATGAATATTGAATTAGAAAAAATCGAAGTAGCAAAACTGATTATGGAATGTAACAATCCTATAATCATAAGAAAAGTTCGAGAGATTCTTGAGAAGGGATTAAATAAAAAATCTTCTACACCAAATAAAATTAAGAAAGACATAAAATAAACATGAAAGGACCATTATTTTACTCAAAAATATTACTCTTTGGAGAATACGGAATTATTCGTGACTCTAAAGGACTTTCTATTCCTTATAATTTTTACAATGGTGCTTTGAAGAGAATCGAAGATCCTTCGACAGAAGCAATAGCATCAAACGCAAGTTTAAAACGTTTTGCAACTTACCTTGAAACTTTACAGACAGAACAACCGGAGTTGGTTACTTTTGATTTGGCAACTTTAAAAAATGATGTTGAAACAGGAATGTATTTCGATTCTAGTATTCCACAAGGTTACGGAGTTGGAAGCAGCGGTGCACTTGTTGCTGCGATTTACGATAAATATGCGACTCACAAAATAACAGTTTTAGAGAATTTAACTCGTGAAAAACTGTTACAACTAAAAAATATATTTTCTCAAATGGAGAGCTTTTTTCATGGAAAAAGTTCTGGTTTGGATCCTTTAAACAGTTATTTAAGCATTCCAATTTTAATCAATTCCAAAGATAATATTGAAGCAACCGGAATTCCGACTCAAAGTTTTGACGGAAAAGGCGCTGTCTTTTTATTAGACTCAGGAATTGTAGGCGAAACGGCTCCAATGGTAAACATTTTCATGGAAAACCTAAAAGACAAAGGTTTCCGTGCCATGCTTAAAAACCAATTTGTGAAATATACTGACGCTTGTGTAGAAAACTTTTTACACGGCGACATGAAATCTTTGTTTACGAATACCAAGAAACTTTCAAAAGTTGTTTTGAATAACTTCAAACCAATGATTCCAGAGCAATTTCACGGAATCTGGCAACACGGAATTGACACAAACGATTATTATTTAAAACTTTGTGGTTCTGGCGGTGGTGGTTATATTCTTGGTTTTACTGAAGATTTAGAGCGTGCAAAAGCTTCTTTAAAAGACTATAAACTGGAAGTAGTTTATCAGTTTTAAGTTTAAATATTCAAAAAGCGTCGATTATTTGAATACATTTTCCTGAAATTTTTCCCTAAAAAAGGTATTGAAGTATGAAAAGTATTTTAAAGATTATCAAAGCAACTTTTTTAGGCGGAATTCTCTTTTTAGCCCCATTAATTTTATTATTGGTACTTCTGGAGAAAGGGTTTAGCATTATTCAAAAAATCACAAAACCAATAGTTCATCAATTTCCTGACGTAAAAGTTTTAGGATTGGCAATTGAGGAAATCATAGCTATCTTTATTATAGCTTTTATTTGTTTTACAGCAGGTTTAATCGCCAAAACTGGTGGCGCACAAAAATTGATACGAAAATTAGAAGACGGAATATTAAGCTTCGTTCCCGGATACTCTTTCATGAAAAACATGAACGAAAGCATGTTGGGTTTTGAATCCAATGAAGATTTAAAAGTCATTTTGGTTCCTACAGATGCTGGTTTACAATTTGCTTTTTTGGTAGAAGAAATAAACGAAAACAAATTTGCTGTTTTTATTCCCGATGCTCCAAATCCGTGGAGCGGTTCTGTAGTTTTTGTAGATAAAAAAGATATTACAGAAGTGGAAATCTCTCAAAAAGAAGCACTGGCCTGCATTCGAAAATTGGGTTACGGATCGGCGGCATTATTAAAAAACAAACTTTAATCATTCGGTAGCTTCGCTAAAAAATCTTAAATTACACCCCAATCTCAAAAATTTAATCAAAAAATGTTAAGCAGACAGCACAAACTTTTAGTAATGAAAATTGTTAGTTTGTTCTCTGTCGTAAGAGGCTACAACATTCCGATTATTGTTTTGGCACAATATTTATCAGCGATTTTTATATTGGCACCTGAGAAGAGAGCGCTCGATATTTTACTCGATTTCAATTTATTTTTGATTGTTTTTGCTTCGGCAATCACCATTGCTTCAGGATATATTATCAATAATTTTTACGACAGCCAAAAGGATTTGATTAACAGACCAAACAAATCAATGCTGGATCGTTTGGTGAGTCAAAAGACAAAATTGTCGGTATATTTTACTTTGAATTTTATTGCGGTTTTAATGGCATTCATTGTTTCCTGGCGTGCTTTTTTGTTCTTTTCGGCCTATATTTTCCTAATTTGGTTTTACTCTCATAAGATTAAAAAACTTCCAATTGTTGGAAACCTGACCGCTGCTTTTTTGGCCGTTGTGCCATTTTTCGCGATTCTTTTGTATTTCTACAACAAGATTTCGTTTGAAGAAATTGAAGATCACATGAGTCATTTTATGGTAATTTCAGCCCATGCGATTTTCTTGTTTTTATTGCTACTCATTCGCGAAATGATAAAGGATTTAGAGAATCTCAAGGGCGACTTAGCCAACGATTACAGAACGATTCCCATACTTTATAATGAAAAGGTTTCAAAACAAGTTATTACTGCTTTGACTGTTTTAACTGTACTTCCGGTCTATGTTCTGATCAACATTTATGATGTTGGTTATATGGACATTTACTTTTATGTATGCTTTGGCGTTATGCTTTTTTTTCTGATTTATTTGTGGAAGTCAAATTCTAAAGAACACTATTTATTACTGCACAATGTTTTGAAATTTCTGATTGTATCCGGCGTTTTTTGCATTGTTTTGATTAATCCGAGTGTTTTGTGGCACGGAAAGGCTCTTATTTCTCGGTTTTAGTAAGTTGTTACACAGAGATTCACCGAGAATTCCACAGAGATTCGCAGCGTTTTTTTTAAAACTTTGTGTAACTCCGTGTTTAACTTTGTGAAGCTCTGTGGAATAAAACAACAGTAAAGTGCATAAAAAAAGCCAATTACAAGTCTTTAAACCGCCTAAAAACGATAGCTATTAATCTAAGGACAATGAACTTAGGATTATTTAGCAAGAATAAACTATCTTTGCACAAATTACAGAATTTATGAACAATAAGGAAGGCAATAATCAAAGAGGCGGTTCTAGACCAAATAGCTCTAGGCCAAACTCTAACAAGCCAAAACCTCCCATGGCGAAGCGCGCTCAAGGGCCAAAAAAAGTAAAGCCGGCTGTTAAGGCTGCTGAAGAAGAAAAGGCAGAAAAAATTAAAAAACAGAATCAGGCTCCAAAAAGACAAAAAGCTGCAGACGAAATTCGTTTGAACAAATACATCTCTAATTCAGGTGCTTGTTCGCGTCGTGATGCCGATATATACATTCAGTCTGGAAACGTTAAAGTAAATGGCGTTCCGGTTACTGAAATGGGTTATTTAGTGAAATTAAACGATGTCGTAAATTTTGACGGTGTTACTTTGACTCCTGAAAAGAAAGAATACATCTTGTTGAACAAACCTAAAAACTTTACAACTGCACTTGATGAAGGTCAGGAATACCGTAACGTTCTGGAACTTGTTCGTGGTTCTACAACAGCAAAAATTGCTCCGATTGGAAGAATGGACAAAAACACAACTGGTTTATTGTTATTCACCAACGATACAGATATGATTCGTAAATTTACTTTACCGAGTCAGAAATCGTCTAAAATTTACCAGGTTTCACTAGACAAAAACTTAAAATTTGAGGATTTAGAAAAAATCAGCAAAGGTTTGGTTCTTGATGGACACCGTGTATTTGTTGAAGAGGTTAGTTATATTGATAATGAACCAAAGAGCGAAGTTGGACTTAAATTACGTTCATCGAATGTAAAAGTGGTTCGCGCTATTTTCGAAAACTTCGAATATGATGTTTTACGTATAGATCGTGTATCATTTGCAGGTTTAACCAAAAAGAATTTACCAAGAGGTAACTGGCGCTTTTTGACCGAGCAAGAAATTATCAATTTGAAAAACGTTTAATAAACAATTCAAATTCAATAATATAAATCCTGTTTTACTTTTGTAAGATGGGATTTTTTTTATTTAGAAACTGAAAAAATTATGTCCAAAAAGGGTAAAAATAGATCTTCCCATAGATTGATTTTTGTCTTCAACAGCTTCGTAACATGAAAATCCTAAGATGATTTTGATTCCTGGCTGGATGCTGTTTAAAATTTCTCTTTTCTGTTCTTCAAGAAGTAATTTTAAACTGTCTAGTAGCTGAATGTTGTTCTTAAGGTATGAAACTACTAGTAATGCTGAGAAGTTAAGTATTTCTCTTGCTGTTTCGCTTTTGATTCCGACTTCATTTGAAATCATTTCAGAAATTCTTCCTTTTTTTTCAGTAAAAATTCCTTTCAATAAAGCATTTCCTTCTATACGGTAACAATCATCGACTGATAAAATTCTTCCTGAGGTAAAATCGACTTCCTGATAAAAAGTGGAATCATCTGCAATTAATGTGGTAAGCTCTTTGTAGAAACCCGACTCCTCGGCCCTATTGTACAATCCCATTAAAATGGTTCCGATCGAGACATCGATTCCTTTGATTAAGAGTGCATCATTTTCAAAATAAAACTTGTTCAACTTGGAAACAACATTAGAAGAAATAAAACGTCTAAGTTCAATTTGTAGGTTAGGAGTCATACTTAATTTATTTAAAAAAATTATTTATACTTATTCAAAATAATCGATAAAAGGGGCTTTTTTATCGTTTATCAGGATAAAAATATAAAATATTTTAACATTTCCAAAGATTAAGTTAAAAATTTAATACTGAATTTAACAATTGTTTTAGCAGAAAACTCCGGACTATCAATAAACATAACCGTTTTGTTATCAAAATAAAAAGAAAATATTTTTAAAAAAAATCAAATCTTTCCTTAATAGTTTTAAAAAATAGGAAAAAGCTTAGGTCAATGTTACATAATTAAAACAATATGTTTCGATATTCCCATGTTACATGCAGAAAAACACCTAGAAAAATAATACAAAACATAAAATTGATAAAACTCGAGGCAAGAAACCCGAGTAGCGAACCGGTAGCTGCTTTCAAAGCTCTTTTATGATTTTTGGAATCATAAATAAGTTCGCCAACAAATGCACCAACAAATGGTCCGATGATAACGCCAAACGGAATTGGAGACAAAATTCCAACAATCAAACCAATATTTGTTCCCCAGACTCCGTAGGAACTTCCTCCAAATTTTTTGGTTCCCTTCGATGGAATTACATAATCGAGAATGGTAATAACTATGGTTATCAAAAGTGTAATTCCCAGAACCCAATAGTTGTTTTCGACCGCTTTTGTTAAATACAACAACAACAATCCAACCCAACAACTGGACAAACCAGGTAAAACAGGCATAAAACTACCAAAAATACCAATGACAATGCATATAAAACCGAGTGTAAACAATAGTAAATCCATATATTTTTTTGTAAATTTGTCTAGCAACAGTCAGAAAAATTAGACAATGCATAGCCTTTTAAAATTATTTTTTATTTGTTTCTTGATCCTGGCAATCAACGAAATGACTTATGCACAAGCTAAAAAACTGTCTGTCGATGATCGATTACTTCAGGACAGTATTTATAAAAGTAATAAGAAAAAAGTATTAAATTTCTCTATGAAGGAATTTGACGCGCTTTTTTTCGAATATTTTAATCGAAAAAATGATCCGAAAATTGTGTTTACGAAGACTGAATTTTACAATTATACGGTTCAAATTGCTACATTTTCAGACAGACTCGCTTCTTTATATCCGGATCAGAAAGAAATTGCCGCAACTAACAAGGAAAAATGGCTTTCAGAAAGCTATGAAGAATATTTGCAATACAAAGGTTCGCAAAAAAAATAATCGTATTTTTATAATCTAATCAGTTCACAATCAATATTAAAATCTTGAAGCAGTTTTCCCTTTTTTTAGTTTTTATCATTTTTAATTCTTGCCAATATTTTGACAAGCAGGTTCCGTCTGAAAAAGAATTACTTCAAAAAGAGTTAAAAGCAATCAACTGGAAAGAAGTCGACGAATATCCCTCAGTTCCTGAATGCGAAAAAATAACCGACAAAAAACTGCGCCAGCAATGTTTTTTTGAGGTAATGGGACAACTTATTGAAGCAAAATTAGACATTGATACTTTATCAATTCTTTATCCTGAACTGGATACCATCGAAGTCAAAGTAACCGTTTTCCCGAACGCAACAATGAAATTTGAACCGCAGTTTCCTAAAGACACTGTTGCTTATGATACCATTAAAATCGATAGTATTCTGCATGCTCGTTTAGTCGATTTCCCAAAAGTAAATCCGGCAATTAAACGCGGAATTCCGGTAAAAACCCAATTTATTCTGCCTGTTATTATTAAGGCTAAAGATCAGAAATAATTTTTTTTACCACCATTGTTTTTTCACCGTATAAGCGATATAAGAACATTTAAAAATTTGGTTTTACTATTAGAAATATAAGAAGTTATTTCGTCTTATTTGGAATTTGGATTCTTTTGCATCGGAAATTTAAATTCGGAACTTTCTTCCCTTCCATTCATAAGAGCCAAACAAACTATACAAAGCCACAGCCGAACTGAAAAAAGGATAAAACAGACTGCTTAAAACCAAGCTTTTAATTCGGCTTCTTGTCAGGAATTGATTCGTGCTGTAAAGCAAAACAAAATCAATCCCGAATTTAAAAAAGACGAATAAGACAAATATTGGATAGGACCAAATTCCGAACAATAAAAAGAAAAATCCGATTACAAAGCTCAGATTTCCAAAGAAGACAATCAATCCTAAAAACTTTCCGAAACTACTTTTATAAGAACTTGTTTTGGCTGCCCAGCGTACTCTTTGATAAAATAAAGCTTTCCAGTTCTCTGCTGGTTTTGTAATTACGATTGCTTCTTCGGCTTTTAAATAATGAACTTCTTTTGGAAATTCCTCCGCAGCTTTTTGCAATAAAAAAACATCATCGCCGCTGGCAATTTTATTGTTTCCTTCAAATCCATTCAGTTTTTCAAACAAAGATTTGGTGTAGGCAAAATTGGCTCCATTGCACATAAAAGCTTTATTTAAACCAAAACTTCCGATTGTGGCACCTTGTAAACTCGTTAAATCCAATTGTTGGAAATGATGCAAAAACGAATTTTCACATTCATATGAAACGGCACCCGCCAACATCGAAACCTGATTTTCCTGAATATAATTATCGAAGATTACGAGCCAGTTTTCAGGCACAATACAATCAGCATCTGTAGTAATAACCCAATTGGTTTTTACGTGCTGCATTGCTGTTGTAATAGCGTCTTTTTTTGGTGAATTTGAAACGCGAATATTGTCAATCAAACTAACTTGAAACTTGAAACCTGAAACTTGAAACTTTTCTTTAGAACTATCATCAACCAAAATTACTTCGAATAAACCCGTTGGGTAATTTAGCTTTGAAAAGCTATTTAAAAGATTCGGAAGATTCTCCTCTTCATTCCGAAATGGAACTATGATTGTAAAACTCGTTTGTGGTTTTAAATCTGTTTTTTGATATTTTTTGATTCGTAAAAAACCATAAGTAAGTAATCCAATACTAGATATATAAATAACTAAAATTACAGTTAGAATAATGGTCATCATAACTTTTATATAAAAAACATGTTATCAAACATGTAGTCCCTAAGGGACATTTTAAAAAATATTTCTCACTATTTCTACCAATATTGAACTCCTAACGGAGTATATCTCGTAGAGATTATATATTGGTAGTCAAGAATATCGCACCCGCAAATTTGTCCCATAGGGACTAAATATAATATTATAAAAATTATTCATCTTGAATTCCTTGCGAGGTCTTAAAATTCAAAACATAATAACTTCCCCAAACTACTGGCAATACCACATTTAAGAACCACATTAAGGTACTTATAAAAATAACAATCCATTCGTTTACCTGTAAAATTCCGAAGAAATAAACAGCCACACTTCCTTTTACAGCAAAATCTAAAAACTGAAAAGTGGGTAATGAAGAAGCCAAAAAGTAAACAACCGCAATCGTTGCAATCAAAGTCAAATAAGGTAAATCGACATCAAAAGCCAGGAACAAAAAGTAATATTGATGCGAAAAAACCACATAACGTAAAATTCCTAAAATGATATTTTTACGATGAATTGGTTTCGGAATTTCATTGATTTTCTGAATCAGTTTTTCAATGGAATAGCCTTTTATTTTTATACTTTTTAAGAGGAAAGAGGCAAGAAGCAAGATGAAAGATACTGCGATAATTGTTAGAACCCATTTCCAATATCCCAGAAAAAGTAAACCGATTGTTCCAAAGATTACTGTTAAAATCATTTGGATTCCGTTGCAGATTAGATTCAGAAAAACGACATTTTTAGCATCTGATTTTGGATAATACAATGCTTTTCCGGCGTACTCTCCTACTCCATTTGGTGTGAAAATTCCGGCAGTTAAAGCAGCTAAAACTTGTTTTGTGGCTTCTCCTAAAGAAATTTCATGAATAACTTTTGCCAGATTCTGCCACTTTAAAATCTCAAAATAGCGATTCAAAACACTCAAAAGCAATATAAACCCAATTCCTAAAACCGATTGATTTTTACGAAACAAAACAAGGAACTTCTGCCAATCGAGTTTATCGTTGTTCGCGAGCTGATTGTAAATAAAATAAAATGCACCGCCTACAATCAAAAGTTTGATCAGAAGAACAAGGAATTGCTTAGCTTTGTGAGGAATTGAAATCATGCCGCAAAAGTAATCAATTTGAAAATGTGGCAA
Organism: Flavobacterium frigidimaris; assembly: GCF_002217275.1. Classification (NCBI taxonomy): domain Bacteria; kingdom Pseudomonadati; phylum Bacteroidota; class Flavobacteriia; order Flavobacteriales; family Flavobacteriaceae; genus Flavobacterium; species Flavobacterium frigidimaris. The sequence continues at coordinate 18,381 of NZ_MUGV01000015.1, read as the reverse complement.
TGAGAATGTGCCAATTAGAAAATTAGAAAATGAGTCAATTTTCTAGAGCGGAAACTTGAAACCTGAAACTTGAAACAAAAAACTCCTTGACAAAAGAACGCATCATATTAGGAATCGACCCTGGAACTACAATCATGGGTTTTGGACTGATTAAAGTCATCAACAAAAAAATGGAATTTTTGCAGTTGAACGAACTGCAATTGTCCAAATATGACAATCATTACCAAAAACTAAAAATCATTTTTGAGCGTACCATCGAATTAATCGAAACGCATCATCCTGATGAAATTGCGATCGAAGCTCCTTTCTTCGGAAAGAATGTTCAGTCGATGCTAAAATTAGGACGTGCCCAAGGCGTTGCAATGGCAGCTGGCCTTTCAAGAGATATTCCGATTACAGAATACGAACCAAAAAAGATAAAAATGGCGATTACCGGAAACGGAAACGCCAGCAAAGAACAAGTTGCCAAAATGCTGCAACAACTTTTAGGTTTAAAAGAATTGCCAAAAAACCTCGATTCAACAGATGGTTTGGCAGCCGCTGTTTGTCATTTCTTTAATTCAGGAAAAATCGTGGCTGGAAAAAGTTATTCGGGTTGGGATGCTTTTGTGAAACAAAATGAAGACAAAGTGAGTAAATAAGATAATGTGCCAATTAGAAAATGTGTCAATTAGAAAATTAGATAATTCTTGGATTGAGAATATACATTATCTCTTTATCAAATTTTCTAATTTTCCCATTATATTGACCATCTACATCATTATCTAATTGTCACATTTTCTAATTATCTAATTAATGAGCGGTATCTACATCCATATTCCTTTTTGCAAGCAAGCTTGCCATTATTGCGATTTTCACTTTTCGACTTCAATGAAGAAGAAAGAGGAGATGGTTTTGGCTTTGGCCAAAGAAATTGTCATGCGCAAAAGTGAATTTGGAAATGATGTTGTTGAAACCATTTATTTTGGCGGAGGAACTCCTTCTGTCTTGACAAATGAAGAAATAAACTTTCTAATCTCAGAAGTCTATAAAAATTATAAAGTCTCAGATAATCCTGAAATTACGCTTGAGGCCAATCCGGATGATTTGTCTTCAGAACGAATTTTAGCATTATCCAAAAGTCCGATAAACCGCTTAAGTATTGGGATTCAGTCTTTTTATGAAGAAGATTTAAAAATGATGAATCGCGCTCATAATTCGGCGGAAGCCAAAAAATGTTTAGAAGAAGCGACTAAGTATTTTGATAATATTTCTTTGGATTTAATTTATGGCATTCCGGGATTAACTGATGAAATGTGGAAACAAAATATTGAAACTGCTTTGAGTTTTGGCGTTCCGCATATTTCAAGTTATGCTTTGACAGTTGAACCTAAAACAGCTTTGAGAAAACTAATTGATACCGGAAAAATTGCTGAACCACAAGACGAAGTGGCTTCCAATCATTTTATGATTTTGGTCGACACCCTTCAAGAAAACGGTTTTATACATTATGAATTGTCCAATTTTGGAAAAGAGAATTATTTCTCGAGGAACAATTCGGCGTATTGGTTAGGCAAAAAATATATAGGAATCGGGCCTTCGGCGCATAGCTATCACGGCGAAAAAAGAGGCTGGAATGTAGCCAATAATTCACTTTACTTAAAATCGATTCAGGAAAACATTTTACCACTTGAAACGGAAATATTATCTAAATCGGATCGTTATAACGAATATATTATGACGGGATTGAGAACCATTTGGGGTGTTTCATTAGAGCGAATCGAAAAGGAATTTGGTTTGAAATATTTGGACTATCTGCAAAAACAAAGTCAGAAATTCCTAAACGATGATTTACTTTCAATTGAAAATGACATTTTAAAACCAACTGCAAAAGGAAAATTTCTGACAGATGGAATTGCTTCAGATTTATTTTATCTAAATTTGGAATGAGAGCTTAACCGCAAGGTTCGCTAAGGGTTTACGCAAAGTTCGCAAGATTTAATTTTTCATAGGAATAATCTTATTTTTTTATATTTTAATTGTATTTTTACAAACCTTAAAATATAATTAAATTACTTTATGTCAGAGAATGAATTATCAAGAATCGTTTTTGATTGTGCTTTAAAAGTCCATCAAACTTTAGGCCCGGGACTTTTAGAAAGTGCTTATGAAGAATGCCTCTATTTTGAATTAAAGAAGACAGGTTTAAGAATTGAAAAACAAAAACCATTACCATTAATTTACGAAGAAATAAAACTAGAAATTGGTTACCGATTAGATATCATAATCGAAAATAAATTAATTTTGGAAATAAAATCAGTCGATGCTTTAAATGAAATTCATTTTGCTCAACTATTGACTTATTTAAAATTAACGGATTGCAAATTGGGTCTATTACTAAATTTTAATGTCATCTTGATAAAAAATGGAATTAAGAGAGTTGTAAATAAACTATAGATGCTAAATTAAAAAGCAAAAAATAAACCTTGCGAACCTTGCGTAAACCCTTAGCGACCCTTGCGGTTAAATAATCATGCTAGCAAAAATCAACAACTTCGAAATCGACTTATCAAAACCCATCGATATTTCAATTCCGTTAACCAATACAGACGAAAACCCGATTGCATGGTACATCGAAAAACCAGTTATTGAACCTGTTATTTTTGGTGATTGGATTGGGAAAGTTTCGGAAGGAAAATCATCAACGAATTTCAATAATATTTTCTTTAATCCGCACGGACATGGAACGCATACGGAATGCCTGGGACATATTACAAACGATTTTTATAGTATCAATCAGGCTTTAAAACAGTTTTTCTTTTTTGCCAAATTGATTACAATTGAACCTGAAAAGATTGGAGAAGATTTGGTTATTACGAAAGATCAAATTTCGGCTTCTTTAAATGGAACCAAAACGGAAGCCATTATTATCAGGACACTTCCAAACCAGGCAGCAAAAAAATCAAGAAAATACTCGAATACAAATCCGCCTTATTTGTCTGAAGAAGCGGCAATTTTCATCCGCGAAAGCGAAATTCAGCATTTACTGATCGATTTACCAAGCGTTGACAAAGAACATGACGAAGGAAAGTTATTAGCGCATAAAGCGTTTTGGAATGTAAAAGACACGCATCAACTAAATAAAGATGCAAGATTTGAAGCGACAATTACCGAAATGATTTTTGTTTCTGATGCAATTCAGGATGACGATTATATATTAAACTTGCAAATTGCTTCTTTTGAAAACGATGCAAGTCCGAGCAAGCCTGTTTTATATAAAATAATTTAGTAGTTTTATATTCACTAATCCGCAATCCTTTCGCATTGAAACCAATAAAGAAACAAAACTTCAAAATTACAGCCCATAATACAATTGGATTATGTGTTTTTCTGCTCGCTTTTTTATTGAATTTCTCTTCACTTTATAGCCAAAACGAGAAATCTCAAGACACCGCAAACTTTATTTATTATCCTGATAAAATAATGATCAGGACAAATTTGAGCACCCAAACTGACAACTATTTACTCAATAATAAAAAGGGATCAAATCTTGACTTGCAAACCAATAATAGTTACAAACTATTCTTAAGTATTGATTATAAATTTATAGGTTTCAGTTACGGTTTTTATCCGAAGTTTTTTGGTGGAAATAAAGACGAAGACCTAAAGGGGAAATCGACTTTCTCCGATTATAACTTTCGTTTCTTTTTAGGACGCTGGCTTCAAACAGTAAATTACAGTAAAACAAAAGGATATTATGTCGCCAATATGTCTGATTTTGAACCAACCTGGATTGAAGGAAAAGATCCGTATCTTCAATTTCCTGATTTTAAGACATTACAATTAGGAATGTCGACTTCTTATCTGTTTAACCCTAAATTCTCACTGAAAAGTATCACATCCTTTACAGAATGGCAGAAAAAAAGTGCCGGAACTTTTCTTCCGTCTTTAATTTATAATTACAACACCATTCGATCAAAAGTAGACGATCTTGACGGTAAACAAAAAGAGTTTGACCTTAAGCTTGCAGCAGGATATTATTATAATTTTATCATTCACAAAAATTTTTATGTTGCTCCCAATTTATCTCCATCCATTGGAGTGAAATTTATGAAAGATAAAAGTAGAGATGCCGGAGTTGAAACCATAGAGAAAGACACCTATTTTACCAAAAATCTGGATGGCGGGCTTAAGATGGGATATAATTCGGACCGAATACTTTTTGGTGCCAGTCTAAATTTCAGCGTTAGCTCCTATAATGAAGATAAAGACAACATTATTAGTAATGATAAAGTTTATGGATTATTGTATTTTGGTTACCGTTTTGATGCACCTGGTTTTATTTCAAAACCTGTAGAAAAAATTGACAATAAAATTAAAATGTAGTAAAATAAGTTGCTAAGGTTCTGAGATATTAAGAAACTAAGTTTCCTTAGTGTCTCAGAACCTTAGTACCTCAGAACCTATTCAAAAAAAATGAATCAAATTACCGTTTCGACCGATAAAAACAAACTTGATGTTCCTTTCATACAAAACTTTCTAAAAGATATTTATTGGGCCGCCGGACGAACAATTGAAGAAGTTCAGACTACTATTGATGCTTCTGTTTGCTTTGGAATCTATCTGAACGATCAACAAATTGGTTTCGCACGTGTCATTACAGATTTTGTAGTTTTTGGATATGTAATGGACGTTTTTATTACCGAAGAACATCGCGGAAAAGGCTATTCGTCTATTTTAATTGAAAATATGATCAACGAACCCATTTTAAAAAACATTCAAATTTGGAGATTAGCGACAACCGATGCTCATTTTTTATATGAAAAATTCGGCTTTAAAGCTTTGGAATATCCTGAAAAAATGATGGAGAAGAAACTATGAAAACAATAATCAAACTAGAAGAATTAGGTTTATTTATACTCGGAATCTATTTGTTTAGCCTTTTAGATTTTGAATGGTGGTGGTTTTTGGTGTTAATTTTAGCTCCTGACTTTTCGATGCTTGGTTATATTTTTGGAAATAAGAGCGGCGCATTTTTTTACAATATATTTCATCATCGCGGAATTGCGGTTTTGTTGTATTTAATAGGCTGTTATTTCAAAATTGAAATTTTACAACTTACAGGAATTATATTATTTTCACATTCGGCGATGGATCGATTTTTTGGATATGGTTTAAAATATGAAAGTGGTTTTAAATACACCCATTTAGGTGAAATTGGTAAATAATAAACATTATGAATCTAGAAACGTATTACGAATATTGTCTGTCAAAAAAAGGTGTCAGTGAACATTTTCCTTTTGATGAAGACACCTTGGTTTTTAAAGTAGGCGGAAAAATGTTTGCCCTGTCTTCCTTATCGCAATGGGAAAAGAACGAACCATCAGTCAATTTAAAGTGCGATCCCGAACGCGCGCAAGAGCTTCGAGCCGAATATGATGAGATAAAACCAGGCTTTCATATGAGCAAGGTACATTGGAATACCATTGCGCTGAACGGTAGTTTGTCAACCGCTTTTATAAAAGAACTCATCGATCATTCGTATGAATTGGTTTTTAAAAGTTTGACCAAGAAAATTCAAAACGAAATTATCGACCCGAGGTAATTTTTTACCGAACAGTCGGAGCAATTAGAAAATTAGGCATTACATTTGCAGCATCAGTCAAAAACTTAGCAACTCAGTTACTTAGCAATTTATCAAACATGAAAGAACAATTTAAAAAATTTCTAAACGAAGAACAAGATCCAAAAGCGATTGAAAAAATCACCTCAAAACTCAATGATTTATTGATGAAGGGTGAGGAAGTTGGATATATCGCGGTTCAAAAAAAACCAGCAATTACTGTTTTTCCAGATAGTATTGTATTAACAAACAAAAGAATTATTATCTGTAAACCTAAAAACTTAGGTCTTTCAATGGACTTTACAGATTATACCTGGGATGAAATCGTTGGGACTTTTGTAAAAGAAAATATATTAGGATCAGAGTTCTCATTTTCAACAAAAACGGACATTCAGGTTTCAATAGATTATATTCCTAAAATTCAGGCAAGAAAAATTTATACCTATGCTAAAGAACAATTGGATATTTTAAAAAACCCGGTTTCGGCTGCGACACCTATTCAGGAAGTTGTTGAACCAGAATATGAAGAAGAAGAAGAGGAAGCAATTGAAGAAGTAGAAACAGAAGAAGTGACGAATTATGCTGAAATTATGCCGGCGGTTACTCCTTCTCCATCTTATGAAACTTATGAACCAATTCAGCCTGCACCAACTTCAACAGGAGACCGTAAATTAAGTGAATTGTCTAAAGAAGAACTTTTTGATAAATTACAGAATTATAAAAAACTTCTTGATAACGGATTGATTATGCAAGGTGAATATGATGCTTATAAAAAAGAGATATTAAGTTATATGTAATTTAGTCAAAAGTCATAAAGTCGAAAGTTTAAAAGTCATTCACTTTATATAAAAAAGAAAGCCAGAAATAGAAATTTCTGGCTTTTTAGTTTTTCAGACTTTAAGACTTTCGACTTTCAAACTTTATGACTTAGAGAGTAGCCTTCTGTTTTTCTACAAAACTATTTGATTGCAGTTCTAATAACTCCGTTGCATTTTTTCGCTGCAGGTCGTATAAACTTTTATCCTCAGCAATATCAGCGTAAACTCTGTCGTGCATTTGGGCACTGGTTTTCTTAAGTAATTCGCGTTGGTATTTGTTCTGTTCCAAGGTCGCTTTCATCGCAGTTTCTGCTTCTTCCTGTTTAAAGTCGAATTCACCTTTTGGAGCTAATAATTTGGCTATAATTGGAGAAGTTTCAATTGCTAAAAATAATAGCATTATAAAGAAAGACGGCATCCAGGGCAGTTTATTCAAAGCATTAATTCTGGCCATTAAACCATCAAAACCTTCGATAATAGGTTGTGTTTGCGAAACTTTTTTATCTAAATCGGCTTGTAATTGTTTGCCTGCTTTTTCTTTCTCGGCAATTTTTGCTTCGTTAGTTGTTTTTAAGGTTTCGAATTCTTTTAAAATGGCATCGTGTTTCTCGCGTTTCTCTTTATAGACAGGACCTTTCCCTAACTTTTTAGTTCCCGCTGTTCCTTCAGCTTCTGTGATGTAAGTTGAGTATAAAGCGTTTACTTCTTTTTCTTTCTTTAGAATATCTGCTTTTAAAGAAGCAATCTCAGCCTTATTTTTATCTAAATCCGATTTGAAATAATTCCCAACCTGCTTTTTATTGGCCAATTCCATTTCGTTTTTTTCCTTCAACAAAACAGTATTGATTTCTTTTTCGAAAATTTTAATTTCTAATGGTTTCGAAATTACGATGGCAATAATAATCGCCAATGCAATACGAGGCGTTGCTTGCAGAAATTCATCCATAAAACGATCTCGTTTCTTGATAGTCGAAACAATAAATCGGTCCAAATTGAAGATCAGTAAACTCCATACAAACCCAAATATTAGGGCAGGATAAATAGAATCAAAAACAGTAAAAAGCGCATAAGCACTGGCAAGGAATGCCATAACTGCGGTAAAAAAAACGGTGGCTCCAATACCAACATATTTGGTTTGTTCGCCTTCTGAACAGCCTTCGAGTAAATCTCTGTCGGCTCCAGAACATAGGATAAAAAATTGTTTTAACATGATTGATGATTTTTGATTATGATGATAAGGCAAATTTAGCGCCAAAAAATTAATTCTCAGATAAATAGTTGATTTGTTTTTAGTTGCAACTATATCTTTTGATTTTAATAAATGTTATTTAAACATTATTAACCTCCATTTTTATAAGATTAATCATAACAGTATGTTAATTTTTTTAAAGGGTTTTAGTAATACAAAGGTTCTAGTTTCGCAGGAAATCAAACTAAAACACAATGAAAAAAATTTATTTATTAGTAACATTCATGCTTTTAGCCTTTTCAGGTTATGCCCAAAAAGCCATAATCTCAGGAAAAGTATTAGATATCGATGACAAACTTCCGTTGCCTGGAGCAATGATTCAGATTGTTGGTGAAAACAAATACACGGTTTCAGATTATAATGGTCGTTTTGAATTACTTAACATCAATGAAGGAACTTACCAGGTACAAGTAAAATATATAGGATACACTGCTACAACACAAGAAATCAAAGTAGAAGCAGGAAGAAATAACGTTCTTGATTTTGCACTTAAATCAGCGGGAACTGAGTTGAATGAAGTTGTCGTTGGAGACATTTTAAAAGGTCAGGCCAAAGCGTTGAATCAACAAAAAAACAATAAAAACATTGGAAACGTAATTTCATCTGATCAAATGGGACGTTTTCCTGATGCCAATGTTGGAGACGCTTTAAAACGTGTTCCGGGTATCACCATGCAAAATGACCAGGGTGAGGCTCGTAATATTATTATTAGAGGTTTGGCTCCGTCATTGAACTCGGTAACTTTGAATGGAGACCGAATTCCGTCAGCAGAAGGAGATAACCGAAATGTTCAAATGGATTTAATTCCGTCTGATATGATTTCGACTATCGAAGTAAACAAAACCTTAACTTCAGATATGGATGCTGATGCCATTGGAGGTTCTGTAAACTTAATTACCAGAGCAACTCCAAACGGCGAAAGAATCTCAGCAACACTTGCGGGAGGTTATTTGCCAATTCGCGAGCATGCGTCTTACACGGCAGGATTAGTTTATGGAAATCGTTTTTTCGACAATAAATTAGGAGCCGTTTTCAGCGGATCTTATAATAATGTAGATTACGGATCTGATAATATCGAAAACGAATGGGTAAAAGATGATTTCGGAAATGAATATTTGCAAGCCTCAGAAATCAGAAAATACGATGTACAACGTATTCGTCGAAGCGGTTCTGTGGCTTTAGATTATAAATTTGACGAAAACAATACCATTTTCGCCAATGCCATTTATAACTGGAGAGACGATAGAGAAAACCGTTTCAGAACTACTTACGATGATATCGAACCGATCTACAATGGTGAAGAAATTACAGGTTTTGAAGGTCGTGTAAAACGTCAGACAAAAGGTGGTGTTGACAACAACAGAAACAAAAACAGGAGATTAGAAGATCAACGCGTTCAGAATTATTCGATTCGTGGAGAACACTTGATCAACTCTAAATTAGATTTAGACTGGTCTGCCAATTATGCAAAAGCGAGAGAATACCGTCCACAAGAGCGTTATATCGAATACCGTCAGAAAGGTCTGGAAATGATGGAAGATTTATCTGACCCGAGATTTCCTTTAATGACAACTGTAGGTGAATCTGTAGATGATCTCAAATTTGATTCGGTTACAGAAAATACAGATGAAACAAGCGAAAGTGAATTTGGTGCAAAAATCAACATTCGTTTCCCTTTCACCGTGATTCCTTCTGAAAAAGGAAGATTGAGAACCGGTCTTAGACTTCGCTTAAAAGAAAAAGAAAGAAATAATATGTTTTATTCTTATGAGCCAATCAACGACGGAATGGAATTACTATCTGAAGTTCCAACAAGTTATTATGACGGTTCAAAATTTAATCCGGGAACTAAATATGTACCGGGAACTTTTGCGTCGGCCAATTTCTTAGGAAGTTTAGATTTAAATAATCCTGCTTTATTTGACAAAGAAGCAAGCCCATCAGAATATTTAGCAGTTAATTACAATGCTAAAGAAAACATTTATGCAGCTTATGTGAGATGGGACCAGGATTTTAACGACAAACTTTCTATGGTTTTAGGTTTCCGTTTAGAGAACACCCATATCGATTATACAGGAAACAGGGTTTTGGACGAAGAGGAATTAGAGAGCCAAATTAACAATACAAACTCTTACACTAATTTATTGCCAAGCATTTCATTTCAATATAATGCTACAAAAGATTTAGTTTTAAGAGCGGCAGCAACAACAGCTTTGGCTCGCCCAAATTATTATGCATTAGCTCCTTATGTAAATAATATTGCTGCAGATAAAGAGATTACAGCTGGAAATCCAGATCTTGACGCAACCTATTCTTATAACTATGATTTCATGGCTGAGAATTATTTCAAATCAGTTGGTTTGATTTCTGGTGGTGTTTTCTACAAAAGATTAAATGATTTCATTTACAATTACAGCGATAATCAATACGACAGCGTAAAATTTGCTACTGATTTTCCAAATCAGAACAACCCAATTCCGGTTGGCGAAAACTGGTCATTTGTACAATCAAGAAACGGAGATAAAGTGGATGTTTATGGTTTTGAAGTAGCATTTCAACGTCAGTTAGATTTCTTACCAGGGAAATTCTTAAAAGGATTTGGTATCTATCTGAATTACACTTATACAAAATCTAAAGCAAAAGGAATTTCTGATGAAGATGGAATTGAAAGAAACGACATTAGTCTTCCGGGAACAACGCCACATATGTTTAATGGTTCATTATCTTGGGAAAACAAACGTTTTTCTGCCAGAGTTTCGACTAATTTCACATCAGATTATTTAGATGAATTGGGTTCTGAGTCTTACAAAGACAGTTATTATGATAAGCAGTTTTTCTTAGATGCGAATGCTTCTTTTAAAATTACAAAACACCTTCGCGTTTTTGCCGAAGCCAACAACTTAACAAACCAACCGCTGCGTTATTACCAAGGAGTTGAAGCGCACACCAAACAAGCAGAATATTATCAGGCCCGTTACAATTTGGGATTGAAATTTGACTTGTAATAACCAATTATAAAATTCTTAAATTAGACAGGACTTTGTGGTTCTGTCTAATTTTATTCAAATGAAACTCAAATGAAAAATAACTCTATAATCACTTTTTTACTTTTAAGTGTTTTATTCCTTTCTTGTAAAGATGATAAATTAGCGCCCATTGCCCCAAACGCCGTTAAACCCACAACCGTTACAGAAGCTTTGCCTCACGATACAGACGATCCTTCAATCTGGATTCATCCTACCGATGCTACAAAAAGTATAATTGTCGGAACAGATAAAGACACAGACGGTGGTTTGTATGCATTTGATTTAGATGGAAAAATTGTCGGTAAATCAGAAGTTTTAAAACGCCCGAACAATGTTGATATCGCATACGGATTAGTTATTGACGGAAAAAAAGTTGACGTTGCCGTAACAACAGAACGTGAAAGCAACAAAATCAGAATTTTCAGTTTACCCGATTTAAAAGCAATTGATAACGGCGGAATTCCGGTTTTTGAAGGTGAAGAATTACGTGATCCAATGGGAGTTGCTTTATACACACGACCAAGTGACAACAAAATTTTTGCTGTTGTAGGAAGAAAATCCGGACCATCAGGAAGTTATTTATGGCAGTATGAACTTTCCGGAAACGGGAAATTTGCAACTGCAAAAGTAGTACGCAAATTTGGTGCTTACAGCGGAAAGAAAGAAATCGAAGCCATTGCGGTTGATAATGAATTGGGAACGATTTTATATTGCGACGAGCAATTCGGAATTAGAAAATACAAAGCGGATCCTGCTTTAAACGATAATAAGGAAATGGCTTTATTCGGAAAAACAGGTTTTAAAGCTGATAATGAAGGAATCGCTATTTACAAAAAAACAGATTCTACTGGTTATATTTTAGTATCTAATCAACAAGCCAATACTTTTATGGTTTATCCAAGAGAAGGTGCAAAAGGCAATCCAAACAATTATCCTTTATTGGCCGAAATTCCAACTTCGACAGTTGAATGTGATGGTGCGGATGCTACCAGTATTAATTTAGGAGGAAAATATAAAAACGGCCTTTTTGTAGCGATGAGCAACGGAATGACGTTTCATTATTATGCCTGGGATTTGATGCAGCAACGTATTGACGGTAAATAAGTTTTCAGTCTAATGTGAGTTTTCAGTCTAATGTGAGTTTTCAGTCCCAGTCGCAGTCTTCAGTTTTCCTACTGTATCCAACTGTGACTGAAAACTGTGACTGAAAACTGAGACTGAGACTGAGACCTGAGACTGAAAACTAAAAAAAAACTGTTCATAACGAACAGCTTTTTTAGTTTGAATTAGTAATTATCCTTATTCTGTTTTTGGCGCTCCGGCCAGAATTTCTTCGTTTGCAAATTCTTCAAATTTGGCAAAGTTGGCTTTGAATTTCGCAGCCAATTCTAATGCTTTTTTATCGTATAAATCTTTGTCTTCCCAAGTATTTCTAGGATTTAAAATTTCCTCTGGAACGTTAGGGCAAGATTGTGGTTTTGCAATTCCAAACACTGCATGATTTTTAAATTCTACGTTGTCTAATTCCCCATTTAATGCAGCGGTAATCATGGCACGTGTATATTTTAATTTCATACGGCTTCCTGTTCCGTAAGGACCACCTGTCCAACCTGTGTTGATCAACCAAACTTTTACGTCTGCGTCTTTCATCTTTTTAGTTAGCATTTCGGCATAACGTGTTGGGTGCAAAGGCATGAATGGCGCTCCAAAACAAGCTGAAAAGTTAGGCTGTGGTTCTGTTACACCCGCTTCAGTTCCGGCAACTTTTGCCGTATATCCTGAAATAAAGTGGTAAGCAGCCTGACCCGGAGTCAGTTTTGAGATTGGAGGCAAAATTCCGAAAGAATCTGCCGTTAAGAAAAATATATTTTTAGGATTATGTCCAATAGATCCTGGCTGAATATTATCAATATGTGTTATTGGGTAACTTACACGCGTATTTTGAGTGATCGAAACATCATCATAATCTACTTCGTTTGTTCCAGCTTTGAAAACCACATTTTCTAAAAGCGCTCCTTTTTTGATCGCTCTAAAAATGTCCGGTTCATTTTCTTCTGATAAGTTGATTACTTTAGCATAACAACCTCCTTCGAAGTTAAAAACTGTATTTTCAGCAGTCCATCCGTGCTCATCATCACCAATTAATTTACGTGCAGGATCTGCAGATAAAGTAGTTTTTCCAGTTCCTGATAATCCGAAGAAAATAGCTGTATCTCCAGCTTCACCAACATTAGCACTACAGTGCATTGGTAATGTATTTTCGAAAACTGGTAAAATGAAATTCAAAGCAGAGAAAATACCTTTTTTCATTTCTCCTGTATATCCTGTTCCGCCAATAAGTGCTACTTTTTTAGTAAAATCTAAAATAGCAAAATTAGACTGACGTGTTCCGTCTACAGCAGGATCTGCCATAAAACTTGGTGCACAAATCACAGTCCATTCCGGAGTAAAGTTGGATAACTCAGACTCTTCTGGTCTTAAGAACATATTGTAACAAAACAAATTAGACCAGGCCGTTTCTGTTACTACACGAACATTTAGTCTATAATTAGCATCTGCACAAACGTATGAATCGCGTACATATACTTCTTTATTCGATAAAAACTGTGTTACTTTAGTATATAATTTTTCGAAAGCTTCTGGTGAAAACGGAATATTTACATTTCCCCACCATACTTTATCTTCTGTAATGCTATCCTTTACGATAAAACGATCTTGCGGAGAACGTCCTGTAAACTCACCTGTATTGATCGCCAATGCTCCTGTAGAGTTTTCGACACCTTGTCCTGATTGCACTGTAATAGCATGCAGTTCATCTGCTGATAATTGATAGTGAACTTTGGCATTTTCAATTCCTAATTCCTTTAACGAAATCGATTGCGAGAAAAGTGTGTTAGTGTCCATAAATTTGTAGTTGTGTATATTATTTTTTTAGTGCACAAACATATTTTACTTTGATCTTTAAGAAGTTACCTTAAAAACATTGAATTGTTATATTTTTCAATAATATAAATGAAAAATAGTAAAAAATCACAGAAGTAAAGTTTTATGTTATTTTATGAGACAAAATTAAAGATTAATTTTTAGATAGAATTTTTTATTCGGTATTTTATGATTTTTGCTTCAAAATACTAACAAATAATCCCAACCAAGCAAGAATTAATAAAAATCCACCCACAGGAGTTGCGAATACGATAATTTTAGAATCGAATAATGTAAGATTTTTTGTAGCCAATAAATAGATAGAACCACTAAATAAAATGACACCGGCAACCGTTAAATTATAGATTGTTTTTAGTGCTTTTGGAGTAAGTTCTTTTCGGGTTGAAAGAAAAAGTAAAAAGAAGGCATGATACATCTGATAACGAACTCCGGTCTCAAAAGTAACCAGTTGCTCTACTGCTAAGTATTTTTTTAGAAGATGTGCTCCAAAAGCCCCTAAAATAATTGCTAACATACCTATAAATGCACCTGTCAGTATAATTCTTCTTTTCATAATGCTTTACTACTTTTAATTTTAAAGCAAAAATACTTCAAAGTATTCAAAAAGCTTTTTACTTTCCATAATCTTTTTTGGAGAAAAGGAATTCTTTACTTTTTTATCTGAAATAAAAAAGATTTCATTTTTTTAAATCAATTCAATTGTTATATTTGTAACAATTTAATATATTTGTGTTATATATTTAAAACATGAGAAGCATTTTAATTATCGGAGCCGGAAGATCAGCATCATCATTGATACGTTATTTACTATCAAAATCTGAAAGTGAAAATCTACATCTTATTGTAGCCGACTTATCCTTGGCCTTAGCCGAAAAAAAGACAGAAAAACACCCCAATGCTACTCCAATTGCTTTAAACATATTTAATGCCGATGAAAGAAAAGCTGCGATAGAAAAAGCGTCTATCGTGATTTCGATGTTACCGGCTCATTTACATATAGAGATTGCAAAAGATTGTCTTCAATTCAAAAAACATCTTGTAACCGCTTCTTATATAAGTGATGCGATGCAGGCGCTTGATGAAGAAGCCAAAAAGAACAATTTGATTTTCATGAACGAGATTGGTCTTGATCCCGGAGTTGATCACATGAGTGCAATGAAAGTTATTGATGAAATTAGGTCAAAAGGTGGCAATATGCTACTTTTTGAATCGTTTTGTGGCGGCTTGGTAGCCCCTGAATCAGATAATAATTTGTGGAATTACAAATTTACCTGGGCACCAAGAAATGTAGTATTGGCGGGTCAGGGTGGTGCAGCAAAATTTATTCAGGAAGGTACTTATAAATACATTCCCTATGGAACGCTATTTCGCAGAACGGAGTTTCTTGAAGTAGAGGGCTATGATAAATTTGAGGCCTATTCCAACCGTGATTCGCTTAAATATCGTTCTATTTATGGTTTAGATGATATACTGACTTTGTATCGCGGAACGATTAGAAGAGTTGGTTTTTCGAAAGCCTGGAATATGTTTGTACAACTCGGCATGACAGATGACAGTTATATCATGGAAGATTCTGAAAACATGAGCTACCGACAATTTACAAACTCTTTCTTACCCTATCATCCAACTGACTCTGTTGAAATTAAAACGCGACTAATCTTAAAAATTGATCAGGACGATATTATGTGGGATAAACTTTTGGAACTGGATTTATTCAATCCTAACAAAAAAGTGAATTTACCAAATGCCACTCCTGCTCAAATATTAGAAAAAATACTTTCTGACAGCTGGACTTTAGCGCCAGACGATAAAGATATGATTGTGATGTACCATAAATTTGGTTATGAATTGTACGGTGAGAAATCGCAAATCGATTCAAAAATGGTTTGTATCGGAGACGATCAAACGTATACTGCTATGGCAAAAACAGTCGGACTTCCGGTTGCCATGGCTACGTTATTGATTTTGAATGGAAAAATCACAACTCCCGGGGTACAACTTCCGATTAAAAAAGAAGTCTATCTGCCCATTTTGAAAGAATTAGAAGAATATGGTGTTGTTTTCAACGAACAAACCATGCCTTACTTTGGATATAATCCGGACCTGTTTTAGTTCTGATTACTTTTTTTTGAGAATTTTTTTTTTAGTTTTTAATTTTATCCGCTTCTAGTTTCAGAAGCGGATTTTTTATTTTTGAGATGCAAAGGTTCAGAGGCTCAAAGGAACAAAGGTTTCTATTGAAGCTTAATTACCAAACATGGGAAAGTCACAAGACTAAACCTTTGCCCCTTTGTTGCTCTGTATCTTTGAACCTTTTTAAAAACTTAATTTGCAGATTGAATTGTAATAGGCAAACTGTACGCTGTGCGCACCGCTGTACCGTTTTCAAGTTTACCCGGAATCCATTTTTTAGTCAGCTTTATATTCCGTACAGCTTCCTCACCAGTGCCGTAACCAAGATCTTTTAAAATTTTAGTTTCCACAACAGAGCCATCTTTTTCGATTACAAAACCAATAATAATTTGCCCTTTTAACCCTATCTTTTCTGGCGCTTTATATTGTTTAGAAAGATCTTTATAAAAATTTTGTAAACCTCCGGGATAAGTTGGTTTTTCAGAAACTTCTTTTACTGAATATACTTTTTCTTCCAACTTTTCAGTGGCCTTGATCGTAATAGGCAATGAGTACATAGCCCTTACTGGCTCTCCCTGGTATTTTCCGGGAATCCATTTAGGAGAATTTTGAAGTACTCGTATCGCTTCTTCTCCTGTTCCATAGCCAATGTCTCTTA
This sequence comes from Flavobacterium frigidimaris, assembly GCF_002217275.1. Taxonomy (NCBI): domain Bacteria; kingdom Pseudomonadati; phylum Bacteroidota; class Flavobacteriia; order Flavobacteriales; family Flavobacteriaceae; genus Flavobacterium; species Flavobacterium frigidimaris. The sequence goes on along the minus strand of NZ_MUGV01000015.1, from coordinate 1,952 downwards.
AAACCTTTATGTTTGCTAAAGAACCGTCTTTTTCAATTATAAATGTCACATAGACTATGCCAGCCAATCCCTGAATTTTTGGTGTCATATAATTATCGCCTATGAATTTATAAAATTCCGAAATGCCACCTGGAAAATCAGGTTTTTCGTCCAGCTCGGACATCATTTTATAATTATTAGCCACTGGCGAAGCTTCTGTTTGAGCAAACGTGGCCGTACTAAAAATAAAAATCAGAGTAAATAATGCACAAGTTTTAATACTTGATTCCAAATTATTTCTTGTTATCATAAAATTGTTTTTTTTTACTAATTTTTCTGATAAAAATACTATTTTTTTTATTTCGCTGGTTGAATTGTTATTGGCAAAGTATACATCACTCGAACTGGTTTTCCGTCTATAGAGCCCGAAGTCCACTTTGGAGAAAGTTTCAATACACGAATTACTTCATCGCCTATACCGTAACCAACATCTTTCATTGTTCGCAAATCAGATAAACTTCCATCCTTTTCAACAACAAACTGCATATACGCTTTTCCTTGTATTTTATTTTTTTCAGCCTCAGCAGGCATTTTAAAATTAGATCCAACAAATTTATAAAAGGCTGCAATTCCCCCCGGAAATTCAGGCTGTTTTTCAATTGCATCACTTTCATAAATATCTTTTTCCTTAACGTCAGCCTTATTTTTTACTGTTTGAGCCATCGTTTTTGTGCTGAAAACAAACAATAATAAAGCATAAACTATACCTACGCTAAATACTTTTAATACAATTTTAATAGAAGATTCTTTTTTAGTCATCATTACTAAACGTTTTTTAGTTATTAAATAATTAATAGTACTGGCAAGCGAAATAGTGTTTTTATTAGAAGCAAAATCAAGCAGCAGATTTTGATAACTTCTAACGGAATCAAATTGCTTAATAACCGCTTCATCTGCCAGAAATTCATGGTTAAGCTTAATGGCTTTTTTATATAAAATAAACAATGGATTAAACCAAAATACAATCTGCAAAACTTCGATAAAAAGAATATCTAAAGTATGTTTTTGTTCTAAATGTGCTTTTTCATGCGCTATTAATTCAGATGGAATTTTACCATTTTTAAACTCCTCTTTACTGATAAAAATAGATTTCCAAAAAGAATGTGGTAAAATAGGTTCATCTATTAAAACCACTTTTTCCCCTTTTATAAATTGCACTTCATTTCTCGTTATCCTGTTATAAAATGAAAATAAATTCAAAACAAAACGAAGCATTAATAACAGAACAACCAAGCCATAAGAAACTGTTATCAAAACAATTAAAAAATCATTTAGGGAGATCGGGGCAAAGTTTTCACTGCCTTTTTGAATTACCAGCTCATCAAGTTGAATTAGTCCAATTTTGTTAGAAAAACCAGATTCAAACGAAACAATTTGCAATGGAATTGTCAGGCTAAAAATTAAACTTCCTAACAAATAAGCGCGATTGAAACGAAACATTTTTTCGTTTTCCAAAACCATTTTATATACTACATAAAAAACCAAAAGTAGTATTCCGGATTTTAAAAGATATAAGATCATTTTTTCTTTTTTTGAATTTGATTGTCAATTATTTTCTTAAGTTCTTCTAATTCCGACGTAGACAAATCCGTTTCCGTAGTGAAAAAAGAAGCAAATTGTGAGGCCGAATTATTAAAGAAATTACTAATTAATCCGTTGACGTGTTTCGAGAAATAAACCGTCTTTTTAACCAGCGGATAATATTCCCTTGAATTTCCGAATTCGTTATACGCAACGAATTTCTTATCGATCATTCTTTTCAAAAGCGTTGCAACGGTCGTTGTTGCCGGCTTTGGTTCCGGATACGCTTCAAGCAAATCTTTCATGAAGGCTTTTTCAAGCTTCCAAAGATGCTCCATTAATTGTTCTTCTGAGTTTGATAATTGCATTTTTTGAGGTGCTAAGGTTCTGAG